>NZ_QTQM01000015.1:0-147295 GCF_003854225.1 Burkholderia sp. Bp8986
CCAGCGCAGCTCCATGTTGTAGTTCAGGCCACCGCGAATCACGTGGCAGTGGTTGTCGATCAGGCCGGGCAGCGCGCTGCGGCCGCCGAGATCGACGACCTTCGTCGCGCGGCCCGCGAGCGGCATGACTTCCGCGTCGCTGCCGACCGCGACGAAGCGGCCGTCCTTGATCGCGACGGAGGTCGCGACGGGGTTCGCGCGGTCGAGGGTCGTGAATCGTCCGTTGTGGAGGATCAGATCCGGTTGAGTCCCGGTTGCGGTCATATGCATCACCTCGCTTCGATCAGAAGCCAAAGAGCTGTTTGAGGGTGGGGATGGCCTGCACGCCGATCACCATGCCGAGCAACCCGACAAGGGCAATCAGCGGCGGTGCCGGGGAGCGCACCTTGATGGCGCTGTAAATGACACCGATCAGCAAGCCCGCACCAAGGGAAACCAGATAGGGTTCCATACGATCAATTTCTCGGACTGGTTGGAGAGCAGGTCCTGACGTCCCGGCCAACATGCCGCGGACGGCATCCGTGATTCGTTCACGGTCCGCCGTCCGCGGCAACGGAGCCGGCGCGGCGCGTTCGCATCGAACCCGCCGCACCGGCATCGACGGTCGCAGACCGTCCGCGCTTACTTCGCCGGAACGGCCGGGATCGACTCGTGCGGCGTCGCGGTGCGCTGCGGTGCCTTGTGGACCATCGTGTACGCGTAGTCGACGCCCATGCCGTACGCGCCCGAATGCTCCTTCGCGATCGCCATCACGGCGTCATACGTCTCGCGGTGCGCCCAGTCGCGCTGCCATTCGAGCAGGACCTGCTGCCACGTGACGGGCACCACGCCGGCCTGCACCATGCGCTGCATCGCGAAATCATGCGCGGCCTGCGTCGTGCCGCCCGATGCGTCGGCGACCATGTAGATCTCGTAGTCGCCTTCGAGCATCGCGCAGAGCGCGAACGTCGTGTTGCAGACTTCGGTCCACAGGCCGGAGACGACCACCTTCTTGCGGCCGTTCGCGGCGAGCGCGTCGCGCACCTTCTGGTCGTCCCACGAGTTCATCGACGTGCGTTCGAGCGTCTTCTGGTTCGGGAACACGTCGAGCAGCTCGGGATACGTGTGGCCCGAGAAGCTGTCGCTTTCGACGGTCGTGATCGTGGTCGGGATGTTGAATACCTTCGCGGCCTTCGCGAGGCCGACGACGTTGTTCTTCAGCGTCTGGCGATCGATCGACTGCACGCCGAACGCCATCTGCGGCTGCTGGTCGATGAAGATCAGCTGGCTGTTGTGCGGAGTGAGTACTTCAAGCTTCGGGTTGCTCATGGCGGTGATGTCCTTTGACGCGGAGAAAAATGCGGCCTGCCTCGCCGACCCATGCGGGAGGCAGCCAATACGCTGTGCCGGGAGATTCGACAGCCAGCCGGCATCATTCAATACGCAAATTCCCGATCACGCCAATTAATCATTCTGATTCGCGCGGGCCGCGACGCTCAGGCTTAAAAGATCTGAATTTCGTTGAACCGAACCATGGTGAACGCGAAGACCTGATAGGCTGGTCGCGGACTGCCGAAGCGACGCCGGATCGGTAGTTATCCGTATTTTTTACACGGCCGCCATTTCACCCGGATCCCATGAAACCGTACACCGCCTCGCTGTTCGCCGGCCTCCTCGCCGGTATCGTCTATGCGCTGATCGGCGTGCCGTCGCCGGCGCCGCCGATCGTCGCGCTCGTCGGCCTGCTGGGCATCCTGGCCGGCGAACAGATCCTGCCGGTCGCGCGGCGGATGTTCAGCGGTATCCGGCTCGGCACCGCGTGGCGCGATGCGAAGTGCAGCCAGCACATGTTCGGTGCGCTGCCCGGTGCCCACGCACCCGACACCGCCGCGACGCGCCGCGATTCGACGCCGACGTGACGCCGACGTGACGCACGCACGTTGACCGGATGCAGCCATGCCCGTCCGCGGGCATCGCCATGCCGTCGTGTTCCTTCGATCACGGTGGTGCCACGCGGCCTGGCCCGCGCCATGCCGTTGCGTCCCGCCGCCTGGCCGCGCGATGGATCGTCCTGAACGGTATTGGATCGAGCGGCGCTTGACGCTAACATGGCAGCCCGACGTCCCTCCGTGGAATTCGCCATGAAGCTGTCATTCGAAGCGCTCGAAGCACTGGACGCGATCGACCGCACCGGCACGTTTGCCGAAGCCGCCGAACTGCTGCACCGCGTGCCGTCCGCGCTGACTTACCTCGTACAAAAGCTCGAAAGCGACCTCGGCGTCGCGCTGTTCGACCGTAGCGGACGCCGCGCGAAACTCACGCACGCGGGGCGCGTGGTCGTCGAAGAGGGCCGCCGGCTGCTGCATGCCGCCGAACAGCTCGAACGCAAGGCGCAGCGTGCGCAGCAGGGCTGGGAAACCGAGGTCCGGATCTGTGTCGACGAGATCCTGCCGTTCGAGGCGATGTGGCCGTACGTGCACACGTTCTATGGTCTCGAGATGGACACGCGGCTGCGACTGTCCACCGAAGTGCTCGGCGGCACCTGGGATGCGCTGATTTCGCGCCGCGCGGATCTCGTCGTCGGCGCCACGGGCGAGCCGCCCGAGCTGCCGGACATCGTGGCACGGCCGATCGGCACGCTCAGGCACGTGTTCGCCGTCGCCCCCACCCACCCGCTCGCGGCGCTGCCGGAACCGCTGTCGCTGGCATCGGTCGTCGCCCATCGCGGCGCGGCGATCTCGGATACGTCCCGCGAGCTGCCGCCGCGTTCGGTCGCCATCGACGCGGGGCAGCCGTATCTCGCCGTCCCTACCCTCGCCGCCAAACTGGCCGCGCAATGCGAAGGACTCGCGGTGGGCACGCTCCCCGACTGCATCGCGGCACGCGCGATCGCGCAAGGCAAGCTGGTCGCACGCCAGGTGACCGGCATGCGCGACACGACCCAGTGCTACCTCGCGTGGCGCGGCGACGAGGCCGGACGCGCGCTGCACTGGTGGGTCGAACAACTCGACCGCCCGGATCTCGTCGACCGGTTCACCGCGCTCGCCTGACCGCGCTCTCTTCGCGGCCGCGACCGCCGTCGCCCGCCGCCCGCCACCCGCCACCCGCCGCGTCAGCCGAACGAATCGTGCAGGCGCTTCATCTCCTTCTCGAGCCACTCGATCAGGTTGAACGACGCATGCTCGCTCGCGGCCGGCGGCATCCGCATCTTCTCCTCGGTCGCGATGTGCTCGGTGAGCGATTCGCACATCAGCCGCCCCAGCTCGGGCTTCCGCGCGAGCAGCGGCGACAGGTCGCGACTGCTCAGCTGATAGGCCGTCACGGCCGTCACCGCGTAGACGCTCGCATGCAGTTGCGTGCCGGCGAGCACGACGGACTGGCCGATCGCGTCGCCGGGCGCCATCCGCCTGACTTCCGTGTCGCCCGTCGCGCCGGGCACGAACACCGCCGCGACGCCGGCCGCGACGATCGTCAGCAGGCGCGCGTCGGAGTTCGACGCGTAGATCACCTCGCCCTTGTTGAACACGCGTGACGCGAGCGCATCGGCCAGTATCGCCAGGTCCGCGTCGTCGAGCTGCCTGAACAGCTCGACCGCGCGCAGCAGGCGTTGCCCGCGCGACGCCGGACCGGGTGCCGCCGGCGCGCCCGTCAGCGGGCGCAGCGCAACGTCCGCGGCAGCCAGATGCCGGTGGGCCAGATCGTAGAGCCGGTTGCGGACGTCGATCTTTTTCTGAAGCGAGTCGACGTAACAGACGAGTTCGTATTCGATCGAGTTGGTCCTGAACGCCTTGACAACCGGGATCGGCGCCGGACTCGCGAGCACGTCCAGCGAACTGGCCGCGGCATGCGCGAGCGCATCGACGACGACGGCGGGCCGCGCTTGCGGGTCGAGCTCGATCGTCAGCGTCACGCCGTACACGTTCGCCGGTTCGCTCAGGTTGACGATCGCCGCCTTGGCCGCGACGCTGTTCGGCACGACGACCAGGTTGCCGAGGCTGTCGATCAGCTTGGTCGCGCGCCAGTTGCTTTCGACGACGCGCCCTTCCAGCGCGCCGATCGCCACCGTGTCGCCGAGACGAAACGGCTGCGTGGTATTCAGCACCAGGCCCGAGAACACGTCGTTCAGCGTGTTCTGGACCGCGAGCCCGAGGATGACGGCGACCGCCCCCGACGTCGCGACCACGCCGCTGAGCGGCAGCCCCAGCACGTAGCCCAGCGCGGCGACGGCGGCCGCACCGAACACGGCGCCCGCGGCGATATCGTGGAACAGCCGCTGGTTGCGCCATGCGCGCGGCAGCAGCAGATGATCGAGCATCAGGCTGAACACCAGCGCGCACTGCAGCCACCATGCGACGCCGATCACCTGGATCGCGAGCCGGTCGAACCGGTCGGGCGACGCCGGCACCGCGAGCGGGCTCACGCCGGTCGAGAACAGCACGTAGGTCAACGCTGCGAACGATGCGCAGCGCCACACGGCTTTCGTCGTCGAACGGCCGCGCCCGAGCAGCCGCCAGGCGATCAGGTCGGCAAGAACGATCGGCGCGCCGTAAGCGACCGTGACGGACAGGTTCGGCATGCT
Organism: Burkholderia sp. Bp8986; assembly: GCF_003854225.1. NCBI lineage: Bacteria > Pseudomonadati > Pseudomonadota > Betaproteobacteria > Burkholderiales > Burkholderiaceae > Burkholderia > Burkholderia sp. Bp8986. Next base: position 4,559 of record NZ_QTQM01000015.1, read on the forward strand.
GGAATGGGCTGAGGGCGTGCTTCGCGACGAGCGGGGACCCTGCGCCGGCAGTCGGTGGCGTCGCGACAGCGATGAGCGGACAGTCCCCGCGCATGCAATGTAGACGCGCCGGCCGGCCGGGTCCTGTGTTCGGCCTGAAATGTTCTGAATGCGCGGTCGGCGCGCCGCGCTACGCGTCGCGCGGCGGCAGTTCGGCCTCGCCCGCCTCGAACCCGAGCGCGTGCACCGCCGACCATGCATCGTGCGCGATCTGCGTCGGCCCCGACGTGTGCGCGAGCGCGGCCGCATACGCGGCCAGCAGCCGCACGCGCGCGTCGGCGCACGCGGGCGTGTCGTCGAGATCGCGCATCGCGTCGAGCGCCGCGCGCGCCCGTTCGCGACACTCGTCCACGAGCGACAGGTCGAACAGGCAGGGCACCGCGACCGCGGCCAGCGCGATGCCGACCCGCGCGTCGCCGTTCGGCGAAAACGCCCAGTCGAGCGCCGCGCGTAGATTGCCGAGTTCGCGCCGGATCACGTCGAGCCGCGATTCGGCGAGCTGCCCGTCGTCGCTACCGGGCGCACGCCGGAACAGCGCCAGGAAGTAGCGCGCGTGCGCGAGCGCCGCGGCCGCGCATTCGCCGTTGGTCTCGAGCTGCTGCAGCGCGTACGCGCGCGTCGTCGTCAACAGCCGGTAGCGCGGCGCGCCATGCGCGCTCTCGAGGCTCAGCAGCGATTTCGACACAAGGCCCGCGATCGCGTCGAGCAGCGCCGTGTCGACGAGCCCCTTCGTTCCGACGATGTCGCGCACCGCGTCGATCGAGAAGCTGTCGCGGAACACGCCGAGCCAGCGCAGCAGCAGGCGCTCCGCGTCGTCGAGCAGGCGGTAGCTCCAGTCGTACATCGCCTGCAGTGTCTGATGACGCGGCAACGCCGTGCGAAAGCCGCCGGTCAGCAGCCGGAAATGGTCGTCGAGATGCGCGGCCAGCACGTCGATGCCGAGCACGGCTGCGCGGGCCGCGGCCAGCTCGATCGCGAGCGGCAGCCCATCGAGACGCCGGCAGACCGACGCCATCAGCGCCAGGCAGCGTTCGTCGAGCGGAAAGCGCGGGTCGGCGGCGCGGGCGCGCGCCGAGAACAGCTGCACCGCGCTCGCGCCCGCGGTCTCGCGTTCGTCCGCGCCCTCGGCGGGTACCTCGAGCGGCGGAACCGGACACAGTCGCTCGCCCTGGATGCGCAGCGCCTCGCGGCTGGTCGCCAGGACGCACAAACCGGCATCCGACTCGGTCAGCGCGGTCGCGATCCGCGCGGCGGCATCGAGCAGGTGTTCGCAATTGTCGAGCACGAGCAACATCCGCCGATGCGCGACGCTGGCGAGCACCGCTTCGAGCGTCAGCGACCCGGCCGGGTGCACGAGGCCGAACGCGCCGGCCAGCGCGTCGGGCACGAAGTGCGGGCACGCCACCGTGGCCAGCGATACGAACGCGGCGCCATCCGGAAAGCGCGCTTCGGCCCGCATGGCCGCTTCGAGCGCCACCCGCGTCTTGCCGATGCCGCCCGCACCGACCAGCGTCACGACGCGCGCGGTGTCGAGCGCCGCGAGGACGTCCGCGACCGTCTGCTCGCGGCCGATGAGTGCGGTCGGCGCGGGCGCCAGCCGCGATGTCGCGGGACGCACGGGCGCCGCGGCCGGCGCCTGTGCCTGCGCTTGCCCGCCGACCAGCCGGTAGCCGCGCCCCGGCACCGTGATGATCAGGTTCCGGTTGTCGGCGAGCGCCTTGCGCAACGCGGCGACATGCACCTGCAGGTTGTTTTCCTCCACGACCGTGTGCGGCCACACGCGCTGCATGATCTCGTCTTTCGATACCAACGCGCCGTTCGCCCGAATCAGGAGTTCGAGAATTTCGAATGCGCGGCTGCCGATTCGCAGCAGTTTGCCGTTCGAGCGAATTTCACGCCTGTCGAGGAAAACGTGAAGTGTTCCAATCCGGATCATTTGAATTCTTAATCGCTTTCCATTCATCGATGCCCTGTCGGAAATGACACCGGTGATGCAGATGCTACGGCATTTTAAGCATCCATTGATTCAAATTATTAGAAGCCAAAGAGCAAATTTTTTGAATCGACGACAACCGCGAATGGCCGCCGCAGGCCGGTATTCGCGCTGCACCTCGTCCAGCGCCGCGCATCACGGCTTCCGGCGCCGGCAACAGGCGAAACAGCGATTCACCAATGAACCCGTTTGGTGTGATAAAAGCGCCGCCATTCCTGATTTGCTTTTGCACGAATCACTTGCCGTGGCGATTTGAATGAATTGCGCCGAGGTTGCGGGAAAAAACTTTTGTTCCTGCAAGCGATGCGCGTGTTCGCATTTGCATCGATCATCGGTATGCGCCGCGGCATCGCATTCGATGCCGAATTGCTGTACGCCGCCGCGTTGTTCCATCGCATCGGGCCGACAGAAGGCCAGCGGCACAGGCGCCGGCGCGACGAAAGCGACGGCGCGAACGTCACGCACGCGTTTCTCTTTCCCGGCGGACACGGCGTCGCCGCCGAAGACGGGGCCGCGGTATGGCGCGCGATTGCGCTGCACGCGGCTGTCGGCATTCATCCGTACATGACACCACCGACGGCATTACTCGGCGCGGGGTCGAAGCGGATCTCTTTGTGCTGCGTTTCGACGAGGTGGGCCGCGCCAAAACACGCCAAAACGCGACGAGATCGTGCAGGCGTGGCCACGGGCGGAGCCCACGCTTCAAGGCGCCGTTCCTCGAGGCATACGCCGCGGGCACCGCGCATCGCCCCGAGACCGCGTTCGGCAACGTCGTCGCCGACGTGCTCGAGCGCTGCGACCCGGACTATCGTCGGACGAATTTCTGCGGCCTGGTGCTCGGCTCGAAATGGGCGGAGTGAGCGCGAGCGGCCGGCCGTGTTCGCCGCGCCGCGTCGCTCCGCCGCCGCATCACGCGCGGACGAACGCCAGCAGTTCGTCGTTCAGGCGTTGCGCGTGCGTCAGATACAGCGCGTGCGGCCCGCCCTCGTAGACGCTCAGCGTCGCGCGCGGCACGCGCTTCGCGGTCGCGGCGCCCGTCAGCGCGAGCGGCACCGTCTGGTCGTCGTCGCCGTGAATCACGAGCGTCGGCACGTCGAACCGGTCGAGATCCGCCCTGAAATCGGTTTCGGAAAACGCCCCGACGCAATCGAGCGTGCCCTTCAAGCCGGCCTGCAACGCCATGAAGGTCGTCCAGTCGAGCGCCGCGCGCGAGATCGTCGACGCGGGCCGGTTCGAACCGGTGAACAGCGGCCAGAAGTTCTCGAAGAACGCCGCGCGATCCGCGACGATGCCCGAGCGAATGCCGTCGAACACGGCAACGTCGACACCGTCGGGATGATCGTCGCGGCGCGCGACCAGCGGCGTCACCGCGCCGATCAGCACGGCTTTCGCGATGTGCCGCGTACCGTGCCGGCCGATGTAGCGCGCCACCTCGCCGCCGCCCATCGAAAAGCCGACGAGCGTGACGTCGCGCAGCCCGAGCGTCTCGATCAGCGTCGCGAGATCGTCGGCCAGCGTGTCGTAGTCGTAACCCGCCCACGGCTGGCCGGAGCGGCCGAAGCCGCGCCGGTCGTAGGCGATGCAGCGCATGCCGTGCGACGCGAGATGATGCATCTGGACGTCCCACATGTCCGCATTCAGCGGCCAGCCGTGAATGAACACGACCGGGCGGCCGGCGCCCCAGTCCTTGTAGTGAATCGAAACGCCGTCGCGTGTCGTGAACGTGCTCATGCGGATTCCTCGGTGGTGATCAGGCGGCCGCCGACCGGTGCCGACGGACGGCGCGCGGGGTGCCGCGTCATGACCGCGACAGCCTGGCGATGAAGCGGTTCAGCTCGGACGTGAGGATCACGTCCCGATAGTTCGCCGGGCGCTTCGCGCCGCGCCATTGCGGCTTGTAGATCGCATCGCCGGCACGGATCGTGATGCCGGTCAGCGCGCAGCGCCCGAGACCGCGCGACTTGGCGCTGATCCAGCGCTGCTCGTCGTAGCGAAAGCGCGTGGGATCGCTCCACGATATCAGGACCGACGAATCGGTCTGCCGCTCGGCCGCGACGATCGCGCACCGGCGGCGCATGCCGTCGCTCGACGCGGCCGGCACTTCCTCGCGATGGCGACGGCACGCGGCGTCCGGGTCGCGAAGTGGCGGCGGCGCGTGGCGGCGCGCGGCGGCCGACGGGTCGAGCAGCGTCATCACGTGTTCCCAGCGATTGAAGGCGTCCATGGCGGCGTATCCGGGCAAGTGGCGACGGGCCGGATGTCTCGCACCCGCACGCATCGCGATGCGTCATCCGCCGCCGCGAACCGGCAAGATCCGCGACGGGATGACCTGATGCCGACGATAACGGGCCGCCGCTGAAGAGTCTTTACGCCGGGCTTAATTTTTCTGGCGGGCGCGCTCGCGCGGCGAGCGGCGGCCGCGTTCACGACAATTCAGCACGATTTCAGTACGCGCCGCGCGGTCGCGGGATAGCCTCCTGTCGGCGTTCGTTCGTGCCCTTGTGTGCCTGCCGGCGCGCGAACGCGAACGCGCCGGCTGCCCGCGCGAGCGCCGCTCGCGGGCAGATCCGAAACCCTTCAAATCCAACGCGGCACCATTGCACCGCACGTTCAAGGAGTCCTCATGCGTCCCGCAGATCACGACGCCATTCCCTCGGCGCGCCGCCGAGACATGCTGCTGGCCGGCGCGACCGCCGTTGCCGCCGCCGCGCTGCCGGCCGCTGCCGCCGCCCCCAAACACGCCGCTTCCGCCCATCAAGGAGCCCATGCGATGAACACGATCACCACCAAAGACGGTACGCAGATTTACTTCAAGGACTGGGGCAGCGGCCGTCCGGTCGTGTTCTCGCACGGCTGGCCGCTGTGCGCCGATGCGTGGGACGCGCAGATGCTGTTCCTCGTGCAGCACGGTTACCGCGTGATCGCGCACGACCGGCGCGGTCACGGCCGCTCGAGCCAGCCGTCGCAAGGCAACGACATGGACACGTACGCCGACGACCTGGCGGCGCTGATGAATGCGCTCGACCTGCGCGAAGCCACGCTCGTCGGCCATTCCACCGGCGGCGGCGAAGTCGCGCACTACATCGGCCGGCACGGCACGAAGCGCGTGGCGAAGGCCGTGCTGATCGGCGCGGTGCCGCCGCAGATGGTGAAATCGGCGTCGAATCCTGGCGGCCTGCCGATGGACGTGTTCGACGGCATCCGCAAGAACGTCGCCGAGAACCGTTCGCAGTTCTACAAGGATCTCGCGGTGCCGTTCTTCGGCTTCAACCGGCCGAACGTCAAGGTGTCGCAAGGCACGATCGACGCGTTCTGGGCGCAGGGCATGATGGGCGGCGTGTACGGCCAGTATCAGTGCGTCAGGGAATTCTCCGAGGTCGACTACACCGAGGACCTGAAGAAGATCGACGTGCCGACGCTGATCCTGCACGGCGACGACGACCAGATCGTGCCGATCGACGATTCGGCGCGCCTGTCCGCGAAGATCGTGAAGCACGCGCAGCTGAAGGTGATCCCCGGCGGCGCGCACGGGATGTGCGTCGTCAACGCCGACCTGATCAATGCCGAACTGCTCGCGTTCCTGAAGGCGTAAGCGCTGCGGCACGGCGCGCGCGGCCCTGGCGCCGGCGCGCCCTTCAGGAAGATTCAGGAATTTTCAGGCCGACGCGATTCCGTCGCGGGGAGCGCGATCGCTAAGATCGTCGCTGCGCGATGCCGGGGGCTCATGGCGACGGCGCACGCGCCGGCCTGAGCAGGATGCCGATCAACACCCCCGCGACGGCGAACGCCATCGCGACCCGGAAATTGTCCGCGAGCGCGAGCGTGGTCGCCTGGACCCGGACCGCCCGGTCGAGCAGCGCATAGGTCGCCTGGTCGCCCGTGGCGAAGGTGGCGCCGTGCGACACGAGCGACGCCGCGCCAGCCCGCAGCCGCGCGAGCGTTTGCGGATCAGACAGCGTGACATGCAGACCGACGAGATTCGAATGGGTAGCCTCCATGATGCGCTGGATCACCGCGATCGACGTCGTGCCGAGTTGCCCGCTCAGCAGGCGCGTCGTCTGCACGACGGCGCCGAACGTCAGCGCGTGCTCGGCCGTCACATGCTTGCCGAAGAAGAAGATGACCGACGTGAGCGCCATCGTCTGCCCCAGCGCCTGGAGCAGTTGCGACGGGATGAAGTCCGGCTCGGCCCACGCGGGCGTGAGACGCGCGCCGAGCGCGAACGCGACTGCCACCATCAGGAAACCGGCCACGATCAGCCGGCGCGGATCGACGCGCTGCAGCAGCCACGCGACGCACGGCGCGAACAGCAGTTGCGGAATCGCGATCCAGCGCAGCGTATCGCCGATCTGCAGCGGGCGAAGCCCGTAGGTGCTCGCGAGAAACACCGACGGAATGAAGCTCGTGTTGAGCACGGTGAAGCGCACGAGACCGACGAGCAGGATCAGCAACGCGACGTTGGGCAGCGCGAGGTAGCCGAGATCGAGCCCGGCCTGCCGGGACGTGAGTTCGTGGATCAGGAATGCGGCAATCATCAGGATGCCGATGCACAGCAGCGCGACGATCAGCGGCGACTGGAACCAGAACAGCCGTTCGCCCTGGTCGAGCGCGATGCACAGGCACGCGAACCCGCCGGCACCGAGCAGCATGCCGCGCGTGTCGATGCCCGACACGAAACGCTTGACCGGCTCGTTCGACAGCGACAGCAACAGGCAGACGATGAACGGCACCGTCAGCAGCGCGTTCTGCCAGAACAGCCAGCGCCAGCTCAGGTGTTCGCTGTACCAGCCTTCGAGCGTCGCGGACAGGTTCAGCGACATCTCGAGGTTCATCGCATACGCGGCGATGCCGAACGGGATCAGCCGCGGCGGCAGCGTGCGCACGACGAACCCGACGGTCAGCGGCACGAACACGCCGGACGCGAAGCCGGCGAGGCTCTGGAACGCGATGAAGGTGCCGAAGTTCGTGCACAGCGGCAGCACGGTTTCGACGACGAGAAACACCGAGGCGCCCGCCAGCAGCACGCGGCGCGTGCCGAACACGAAGGCCGCCGCGATCGCGAGCGGGCCGACGAACATCTGCGACGCGGTGAACGCCGTGTTGATCCACGCGCCTTCGTCGAACCCGACGCCGAGCGCGCCGCGCACGTCGGCGAGGCCGAGCGACGTGATGCGCGACGTCAGCGTCGCGATGATCGCGCCGAGCAGCACGGACGCGATCGCGGCGATCGAGCGAAACGTCGGTATGTCGGCGGCCGGCGCGGCGGCCGGCCCCGGTGTCGCGCCACCGGGGGCGAACGTGGTGTTCATCGTCGAGCGGCTCCCGCATATGAGGCTCGCGCAAGCATAGCGCGATACGAAGAAAGTCGTCCGTACGATGGAGTATCCCGACCATGACCCCGAACCCGCCGGACTCGCCGTCCGTTCCCGCCGCGCGTTCGCGCAAGTGGCCGGTCGTGCTGATCGCCGCCGGCGCGCTGCTGCTCGTCGCGCTGCTGGTCTACGAATACGATGCGCACGAACGCGGCACCGACGACGCGTACGTGACCGGCCATCTGCACGTAATCTCGCCGCGCGTGGCCGGCACGGTCGAGCGCGTGCTGGTGGACGACAACCGGTTCGTGCATGCGGGCGAGCCGCTCGTGCGGCTCGACCCGCGCGATTTCGACGTGCGCGTCGCGCTGCAGCGGGCGCGCGTCGCGCAGGCCCACGCCGATGCGAGCCGCGCGAAGGCGCTGGTCGAGCAGGCCGACGCGACGCGCGTGTCGGCGCATGCGGATGCCGAGAAAGCCGAGCTCGATTACGCGCGGGCCCGCGAGCTGACCCGCGAAACGCCGCGCGGGCTGTCGCAGCAGGAATTCGATGCGGCCAACGCGGCACGCAAGTCCGCCCGCGCGCGCATCGACGCGGCCGACGCGCAATGGCGCAGCGCGCAGGCCGCGTGGCAGGCGGCGGCCGCCGTGTCGAACCAGAACGACGCCGAATTGCGCGACGCGGAACTCCAGTTGCAATACACGACCGTCGTCGCGCCGTCTGACGGTTATGTCGGCAAGAAGACCGTCGAGACCGGCGAGCACGTCGCGCCCGGCCAAGCGCTGCTCACGCTCGTCGAGCCGCACCCGTGGGTGGTCGCGAACTTCCGCGAAACCCAGCTGCGGCACGTGCGCACCGGCGACGCCGTGCAATTGCGCTTCGACGCGCTGCCGGAGCGGACCTTCAGCGGCCACGTCGACAGCCTGTCGCCCGCGACCGGCGGGCAGTTTTCGCTGCTGCCGCCCGACAACGCGACCGGCAACTTCACGAAGGTCACGCAGCGGGTGCCCGTGAAGATCCTGCTCGACGGGCAAGCGGTGACCGAGCCGCGCATCCGGCCCGGCCTGTCGGTCGTCGTCACGCTGCAACCCGAGCGCGCGCAGCCATGATCCGCATCGCCGCCCCGTTCGCCGCCGTGTTCGCGGCCTGCCTGCTGAGCGCATGCACGATCGCGCCGCGGCCGCTTGCGCCCGTACCGGTCGGACCGGCCCCGTTCCGCCATGCGGATGCGGCGAACCCACCCGCCGCGCCGCTCGCCGAGTGGCCCTCATGGTTCGGCGCGCCGCCGCTCGTCACGCTCGTCGACGCCGCGCTCGCCGGCAATCCCGACCTTCGCGCCGCCGCGGCGCGCGTCGACCAGGCGCAGGCGCTGCTCGGCGTGCGCGAAGCCGCGCTGGCGCCCACGGTCGGTGTCGCGCCGTCGTTCAGCCGCTCGCGCGTGTCGGGCACGGTCGACAACGCATTGCCGAAACGCACGATGCACAACTGGTCGGTGCCGTTCACCGCGAGCTACGAAGTCGATCTGTGGGGCCGCCTGCGCGGCGACGCCGAGATCGGCCGGCAGAACGTGCTGCAGGCGGACGCGGATCGCGCGGCGGTGCGCCTGCGCGTGGCGACCGACGTCGCGGCCGACTACCTGACGCTCCATTTCGTCGAACAGGATCTCGCGACGCTCGCGCGCGCGATCGAGCTGCGCCGCACCGCGCTCGACGTGATCGCCGCGCGCGTGCGGGCCGGCGCGGCGAGCGATCTCGACGCGCTGCGCGCGTCGGCCGATCTCGATACGGCACGCGCCGATCTCGCGGACAGCCGCCGGCTGCGCGAGAACCTCGTCGACGCGCTCGCCGTGCTGACCGGCGTGTCGCCCACCACATTCGCCGTCGCGCCCACCACATCGCTCGTGCGCGTGCCGGACGTGCCGCCCGGGCTGCCGTCCGCGCTGCTCGCGCAACGGCCCGACGTCTACGCGGCCGCGCGCCGTACCGACGCGGCGTCGCTCGAGATCGGCGTCGCCCGCACCGCGTGGCTGCCGACGTTGACGCTGACCGCGCAGGGCGGTTTCGCGAGCCGCGATCTCGGCACGTTTCTCGATCGCAACAGTTCGCTGTGGGGGCTCGGCGCGAGCGTCGCCGAAACGCTGTTCGACGGCGGCAAGCGCGACGCCGCGGTGGCCGCCGCGACGGCCGGCGCGGACCTCGCCGACGCGAACTATCGCGCGACCGCGCTCGGCGCGCTGCGCGAGGTTCAGGACGCGCTCAACGACATCGCCGCGCAGAAGGAGCGGATCGCGCGCTACGACAGCGCGGCGCGCGCGACCGAGGCGGCCGCGCGGTTGTCGCTGAGCCGTTATGCGCACGGCTACGTCAGCTATCTCGAGGTGATCGACGCGGACCGCGATGCACTGAGCGCGCAACGCCAGCTGATTCACAGCCGGCAGTCGCTCGCGATCGCGACGATCGGCCTGGTGCGCGCGCTGGGCGGCGGATGGACGCCGCCGGCGTCGGCGTCGGCGTCGGCCGGCGACGCACGTCGCGCCGGACGCTTGTGACGCTGCACGAACGCGCGCCGCGCGTTCGCCGGACGGGCGTCAGACGCTTTCATGCCGCTCTTAAGCTTACCTAACGTTTTTTGCGTTGTTGCACGGTCACCCGCTCAGTCACCCGCTCTGCCACCCGCCCCCGCCGGGCGCACGCCGAGCGCTTCGGCCTGGCGCACGAGATCCGGCAGCGTGCGGACCTGCATCTTCTTCATCACCTGCGCACGATGCACCTTCACCGTGATTTCCTGCAGCCCGAGATTCGCCGCGATCTGCTTGTTCATCAGGCCCGCGATCACCTGGCTCATCACTTCCCGTTCGCGCGGCGTCAACGACGCATAGGCCTGCCGCACCGTATCCAGCGCACGCTCGCGCGCGAGGCGTTCGCCGTCGCTGGCCAGCGCGCGGCCGACGGCATCGAGCATCGTGTCGTCGTCGAACGGCTTGGTCAGGAAATCGAGCGCGCCGCCCTTCATGGCCTTGACGGTGGTGGCCACGTCGCCGTAACCCGTCATGAACAGGATCGGCATGTTCATGCCCGCGCGCACCGCTTCCTCCTGGACGGCGAGCCCGCTCTCGTCGGCCAGGCGCACGTCGAGGATCAGGCAGCTCGGCACGTCGGGCCGCTCGAATGCGAGGAACGCGCGCGACGACGCGAACGTCTCGACGCGAAACCCGGCCGAACGCAACAGTGCGCTCAGCGCGCGCCGCAGCGTTTCGTCGTCGTCGACCACATAGACGATCGGCGCGGGATCGCCCGCGCCCTGGTGACGGTTCGAAGTCATATCCGGCGTGCTCGCCATCGCATTCCTCGTGTAGGCATCCGCTTCATTATCGAATGATAAACCGAGAAAAGTCCGGGCGGACGCGCCACTCACGCGGGCGGTGTGCCGGATGCGACCTGATCGATCAGGTCGAGCAGGTCGTCCGATGGAAACGGCTTGCGCAGGAACGCGACCGCGCCTTGCGCGAGCGCACGGCGGACCGACTCGTCGTCGCCGTGCGCCGACATCAGGATGACCGGCAGCGCCGCGTTGCGCCGCACCAGCAGGCGCTGGACGTCGAGACCGCCCATCCCTTTCATCTTCAGGTCGAGCAGCACGCACGCCGCGTCGTCCAGCGGGCCGGTCGCGAGAAATTCCTCGCCCGACGCGAACGGCAATGCGGTATGGCCCGCCGATTTCAGCAGGCTGGCAAGACTCTTTCGGACCGACGCATCGTCATCGATGATGCAAACAAGGGCCATGAAATAAAAACCTAAATGGTGTCAATCGAGGTGAGCGCCGTGCGGTTCATGCCGCATCGACAGGCGCCGCCGCTGCGCGCCAGGTCCGCGCAGCCCGGCTGTCACGCCCACGATCCGGCGACCGGCACGGCCGGCGCCGGCTGCAGCGCGTCCGCGTGCGGGTCGGCCGCAAACGACGCGCGGCGCGCGTGGAGACGCCCGGCTTCGCCCGATTCCGCCAGTTTCTCGAGCGCATACGCGCGCACGACTTCGAGCAGCGAGTAGCGCTTCGACAGTCCGACCGAATGAACGACCAGCAGCGATTTCGACGCCAGGCTGACGAGACAGTCCAGCACCTCGTCCGCACCCAGTTCGTTGCAGGCGGCCAGCGCGCAGGCCGCGTCGAGCCGGAACGCATCCGGAAACACCGCGAGACGGCACAGCACGGTGCGCTCCATGTCGTCGAGCAGCCGATAGCTCCACTCGATGGTGGCCCTGAGTGTCTGCTGGCGCGGGTGCGCCGTGCGCAGGCCGCCGGACAGCGACAGCACCGACTTGTCGAGATCCGCCGCCAGCCCCTGGATGCCGAGCGACGCGACACGGGCCGCGCCGAGCTCGAGCGCGAGCGGCAGGCCGCTCAGGCGGCGGCAGAGGGTTGCGATCGCGTCGAGCGTCTTCGCGTCCGCCGGAAGATCCGTACCCATCGCGCGCGCGCGCGCCAGGAACATCCGGACCGCGCCGCTCGCGACGATGTCGTCGGCGTTCGCGCCGGCCGGCGGCAACGACAGCGGCCCGACGCGATAGACCCGCTCGCCCGCCACCCGCAACGGCTCCCGGCTCGTCACGACGAGTATCGCGCCAGGGTTCGCGTCCGCGATCGCTTCGCTCAGGTCGGCCAGTTCGTCGACGTACTGCTCGGCGTTGTCGAACACGAGCACGACGCGCTGCTCGCCGATCGCCTGGACGACGTCGGCGGGACCCGCGCCCGGGCCGCCCGGCAGGTCGAACGCGTCCAGCACCGCGCACGCCAGGGTCGCGTCGGCCCGCAGGCCGGCCAGGTCGACCCGGACCATCTCGATCGCGTGCGCCATCGACCAGGCCGTCGCGACTTCCAGCGCCAGATGCGTCTTGCCGACGCCGCCGGGACCGACCAGCGTGACGAGCGCCTCGCGTTCGAGCAGCCCGTGCAGCTCGGCCGCTTCCTGCTCCCGGCCAATCATCGGACATTTGCGCGGCGTAGCACTCGCGCGGACATTGCCTGCCGAGTCGAACGCGAGCGGCGGGCGATCGCCGTGCGCATGGTCGGCCGGCGGCGCGAGCCGGTAGCCGCGGCCCGATTCGGTCCGGATCCACCCGTGCTTGCCGCCGAACAGCTTGCGCAGCGTCGAGACGTGGACCTGGATGTTGTTCTCGACCACGATCGTGTTCGGCCACACGGCCTGCATGATCTCGTCCTTCGACACGAGCCGGCCGGCCGCCTTCACCAGCAGTTCGAGGATCTCGAACGCCCGGGCGCCGATATACCGGGGCTGCCCGTCGACACAGACTTCGCGGCATTCAAGGGAAACCGTCACCCGTCCGAACGTGTACATGATCCGCACTCGCTTATGCTGCCTGCCACCTCGCGCCGCCTCGCGAGGTGACGCGCTCCTGGGTTGCCCGTCCGGCCATGCCGATGCATGCCGGAAGGCGTGACCGTATCGTAGGTCGCAACCGGCGCCGCGAATATTATCCATAGGTTTAAGTCCGGCCCCGGCCGGCCGCCGGGGCTCAAGGGCGCGGCGGGTACTGCAAAATCCCGCGGGCTGTCGGACAATGCACGGGTCGCGGCCCGAACGCGCGCGACCGAGCCCGGCCGATCCCGCATCGCGAGCCGCTTCCACCTCCTCCACCCAGCCCGCCGCCCCACCGTGAATCAGCCCTTGCGTAACCCGGACGACACGAACCGAATGGATGCCGAATGGCTCGCGCGTGCCCGCCTGTCGAACGTGGTGCGCTCGGGCGACGTCCTGACCTTCGACCTGACCGACCGCGCGACGGGGCGCGTGTGGCCGGCGTGCCAGACCGGCTGGGAATTCGACCAGCGCTGCCGGCAGTTCGAGCAGGAACATGCGTTGAACGGGATCCTGGACCCGGCCTGGGCGCTCTTGCCGGTGGCGCTGATCCGCGCGGCCGACGGCCCGGTGCTCGTTCATCCGCGCCTGGACGTGCGTGCGTTCGACACGCTGACCGACGGCCGGCTGCCGCTCGACGCCTTTCTCGAAACGGCGATCGGCGCCGCCCGCACGCTCGGGGAACTGCATCGGCGCGGCTGGCTGCACGGCGATCTCCAGCCGGCCAGTTTCGTCATCGCAGCGGACGGCACCGTCATGCTCCGCTCGTTCGCCCATGCCCGGGAGCGCGCGACGAAACAGGCGGCGGACCGCACGATGCGCACGGATTTCGCCGCGTACGCCGCGCCGGAAGTCTCGGCAGGCGCGTGCGTCGACGAGCGCGCCGACCTGTACGCGTTCGGCATCACGCTGTTCCGCCTGCTGACGGGCGCGATGCCTTACAAGGCCGCGTCGACGTCCGACTGGGTCCACGCGCACGTCGCGATCAAACCGTCGCCGCCCGCGGCGTTTCGCGGCGACGTGCCCGCCATCCTGAACGATCTGATCCTGAAGCTGATCGCCAAGGAACCCGCCGATCGCTACCCGTCCTGTGAAGCGGTGCAGCACGATCTCGAACGGATCCTGCACGACTGGCTCGCCGCGGGGCGCGTCGAGCCCTTCGCGCTCGGCGGCTGCGATCCGTTCGCCGGTCTGCACACGCTCGACCTGCCGGTCGGCCGAGACGTGGAAATTCATCTGCTCGAGGGGATCCTGGAGAGCGTCACGCGCACCGGCGAGTCGGCCCTCGTGCTGGTCGGCGGACCGGCCGGCGTCGGCAAGACCGCGCTCGCCGAACACTTCGTGCGTCATGCGCGCGCCGCGTCGCGCACCGCCTGGTTCGCGTCGGCCACGGTCGACCGGTTCCAGCCTGCGCGGCCGTATGCGCCCGTGCTGCAGGCGCTGCGCACGCTGTTCGGCAGTGCGCTGGCGAGGCGCGACGACGAAATCGCGGCGATCGCCGCGCGGCTGCGCGACTGCGTGGGTCGGCAGGCCAGTCTTCTTGCGGCGATCTTCCCGGAAACCGGGTGGCTGCTCGACGTCGAGCCCGTCGCGTTCGACCCTACCGATGCGATTCCCGAATTCCATCTGTGCCAGATCGTCGTGAATGCATTCCGCGCGTTCGCGGCGCCGGGCGAGCCGCTCGTCATGACACTGGACGACATCCAGTGGGCCGACGAAGCGACGCTCGCGTTCCTCGCATCGATCGCGCTCGATCCGCCGGCCCATGTCTGCATCGTCGCCAGCTATCGGAGCGGGCCGCCGCATGACGACGCGCCGGCGTTCCGGCACCTGCGCGAGCAGCTCGATCGCGCCCGCGTCGCGTTGCTGACGCTGGCACCGCTCGATACGCCCGACGTCACGCGGATGCTCGCCGGCATGCTCGGCGAGGCGCCGGCCCGCTTGTCCGGGCTCGGCGACATCGTTCATCGCAGGACGGGCGGCAATCCGTTCTACATCCAGCAGCTGCTGCGCACGCTGATCGACGAGCAGCTGCTCGGCTACGATCCGGTGCGGCAAGCGTGGCAATGGAATGCGGACGACATCGAGGCGCGCCACGAGACCGAGAACGTCGTGAGCCTGCTCGCGGTCCGGATGCAGCGCTTGCCGCACGAAACGAGAACGCTGCTGGCGCTGATGGCCTGTATCGGCATCGACATCGACGAAGCGCTGTTGCGCGCGGCCGCCGACAAAACGCTGGCCGAACTCCGCTTCTGGCTGGACCCGGCGCGCCGGATGGGTCTCGTGTCGCTCTCCGGCGACCGCTGGCGCTTCGCTCACGACCGCATCCTCGAGGCCGTCTACGCACTCACGGGGCGCCCGGAGCGCGCGCTGCGCCACGCCCGGATCGCCGCCGCGATGCTCGCGCGCGCGAACCCGCCGTCACCGGACTCCTTGCTGGCGCTCGCCGCCCAGATCGAACTGGCGCAAGGCGTGCCGCTCGACGACACGCTCGCGCTCGCATACGCGGGTGCGCTCGCCGACGCCGCGGAGGCCGCGGCCACGGCCGCCGCGCGCGATCGTGCGTTGTCGTTTCTTGCGTCGGCGCAATCGCTGCTCGGCCCGCATGCCTGGTCGCAACACTACGGCCTCGCCAGCCGGATCGGCATCCTGCGCAGCGGCCTGCTGCTCGCGACCGGCGAAACCGCACAGGCGTCCGACGCGATCGACACGCTCATGGCACGTACGCGCACGCCCGCCGACCGCGCCGAGGCGCATCGGCTGAAGGCCGCGCAGCTCACGGTGGAGGCGCACTACCGGCAAGCGATCGACGTCGCGCTGGCCGGGCTGGCGCTGCTCGGCGTCGAACTGCCCGCCGAGCCGGTCGAGGCCGATCTCGCGGCGGCCTGCGATGCGGTGCGCGCGGCGCTCGACGGCCGCGCCATCGCCGACCTGGTCGACCTGCCCGTGATGACCGACACGCGCGTGGAAGCCACGATGGCACTGCTGACCGCGCTCGAAGCCGCGATGTTCTATCCGAGCGGCGGGTTGATGCTGCTGCATTTCGCGACGATGGTGCGGCTGACGCTGCGCCACGGCGTCACCGCCGCGTCGGTGCAGGGGCTCGCGTGGTACGGCGTGAGCATCGCGGAGCACCACGGCGCGTATGAAGACGGCTTCGAATTCGCCAGGGTCGCGCTCGCGCTGGTCGATCGCCACGGCTTCGAGCGCTATCGCTCCGCCACGCTGATCGCGCTCGACCAGGTGAGCGTCTGGACCCAGCCGCTGTCCTACGCACTCGAACGCGCACGCGATGCGAAAGCCGCGGGCAATGCGAGCGCCGAGCTGCGATGGATGTGCTACAGCTGCAATCACATCGTCAGCGATCTGTTGTCGATGGGCGAGGCGCTGCCCGCGATCCGCGCCGAAATCGACCCGCTGCTGGAGATCGCGCGTGGCGCGCACTACGACGACATCACCGACCTCGTCTCCACACAATCCGAATTCATCGATGCGCTGCAGTTCGGCCAGGACCGGCTGATCGGCAGCTGGCGTGCCCGTGCGTCATCGCGGACCCCGATGTCGGTCCTGGCGTTCTGGACCGACGTGCTCGCCGGCCAGGCGGCCTTCATCTTCGGCGACGCCGCGACGGCGCGCGCATCGCTCGATGCGGCTACGTCGAGTGCATGGTCGACGCCCGCGCACATCATGCTTGCCGATTTCCACCTGTTCAGCGTGCTGGCCGGGATCGCATGCGACGACGGCGCAACGCCGCCCGAACGCATGCTCGAACGCTTCGCGCCCCAGCGCGCCCGCTTCGCGGTGTGGAGCGAGCGAAATCCCGGAACGTTTCTCAACAAGCTCGCGCTGATCGATGCCGAGTTCGCGTGCGTGCGCGGCGAGCACGTGGTCGCGATGCAGCAATACGAAACGTCGGCCAGCCTCGCGGCGGAACACGGCTTCGTGCACGAACAGGCGCTCGCGCACGAGCGGGCCGCGCAGCATGCCGCGTCGCTCGGGCTCGGCGGCCAGGCCCGTCATCAGTTGCGGCTCGCCCATGCGTGCTACCGGCGCTGGGGCGCGACCGGCAAGACGCGGGCGATGGAAGCGCAGCATCCGTTCCTCGTGATGGATCCGTCGCCGGGCGGCCCGGCCGCGCCCGCGCGCGAAGATCTCGATTTCGCGCTCGCGATGCGCGCCGCCCATTCGTTATCCGAAGAAATCGTGCTCGGGCGCCTGATCCAGACGCTGATGCGCAACATGCTCGTGTATGCCGGCGCGCGCCATGGCCTGCTGCTGCTCACCCGGCACGACCGGCTGACCATCGAGGCGGTGGCGCGCATCGCGGGCAGCGACGTGATCGTCGATATCGCCCGCAGCGAACCCACCGAACAGGATGTGCCGCTGTCGATCCTGAACACCGTCGCGCGCACGCGAAAGCCGATCGTGCTCGCGAATGCGCAGCGCGACGGCGTGCCCGATCACGTCGACAGCCTGCGCGCGCACCCGACGCGCTCGCTGTTCTGCCTGCCGCTGTTGAAACAGGGCGCGCTGGTCGGCGTGCTTTATCTCGAGAATGCACTGAGCAACGGCGTGTTCTCGCCGCGGCGCATCGCGATGCTGGAAGTGCTCGCGCCGCAGGCCGCCAACGCGCTCGAATCCGCGCGGCTCTACGCGGAACTGATCGACGAGAACGCGCGCCGGGTCGAGACCGAGGCCGCGCTGCGGCACGCGCGCACCGAGCTCGCGCGCACCGCGCACATGACGGTGATGGGCGAGCTCGCCGCATCGATCGCGCACGAGATCAATCAGCCGCTGACGAGCATCGTGTCGAGCGCCGGCGCGGGCATGCGCTGGTTGCGCGGCCCGCAACCCGATCTCGGCGAGGCGCTCGCGAGCCTGGACGACATCCGCGCATCCGGCGTGCGCGCGGCCGACATCGTCCGCGCGTTGCGATCGCTCGCGCGCCAAACGCCGCCCGCGCTGGCGCCGGTCGCGATCGACGACCTGATTCGCGACATGCTGCGTCTCACCGAGACGGAAATCGACGCGAAGCAGGTGGTGCTGCGCACCGAACTGCACTGCGACGGCATCTGCGCGATGGCCGACCGCACCCAGATCCAGCAGGTGATCCTCAACCTCGTCACCAATGCACTCGACGCAATGGACGGACTCGTCACGCAGTGCGAACTCGAAATCGCGTCGCAGGTCAGCGACGGCCATGCGGTGGTCCGCATCGCCGATCGCGGCGCCGGCATCGCTGCGGACATCGCCAACCGGATCTTCGATCCGTTCTTCACGACGAAATCGCACGGCATGGGAATGGGACTCGCGATCTGCCGCTCGATCATCGAGGCGCATGGCGGCACGCTCGAAGCGGCGCCGCGCGACGGGCACGGTACCGTGATGACGTTCCGGCTGCCGGTGTCGACGCGCGGCTGATACCGGCGGCCAACGTATCGCGGCGCCAGCGCCGCACGGCTCAGGCTGCGCCCTGCCGCTGCGCATCCTCGCTCAGGAAGCGGTGGACGAAGGTCACGGCCATCGCCCCTTCGCCGACCGCCGACGCCACCCGCTTGACCGAGCCCGACCGGACGTCGCCCGCCGCGAACGAACCCGGCACGCTCGTTTCGAGATAGTAGGGCCGGCGCTCGAGCGGCCACACGCGCCCGAATGCAGGACAGTCGTAGAGGTCGCTGCCCGTGACCAGGTAGCCGCTCTCGTTGCGAATGATGTTCGTGTCCCTCGCCCATTCGGTGTTCGGCGCACCACCGATGCAGACGAACAGGTGCGTGGCCGGCAGCACTTCCCGCGCGCCGTCTTCCGTGCGCAGCACGATCGCCTCGAGCCGGCCGTCGCCCTGCAACGCGTCGACGGTCGTGCCGTAGCGGACGGTCACGTTCGGCATGCGCTCGATCCGGTCGATCAGGTAGCGCGACAGCGTTGCCGCGAGCGATGCGCCGCGCACGATCATCGTGACTTCACGCGCGTGCCGTGCGAAGTTCATCACCGCCTGCCCGGCCGAATTTCCGCCGCCGACGATGAACACGTGCTTGCCCTCGCACATCGGCGCCTCGCTCGAGCCCGCGCCATAGAACAGGCCCGCGTTGAGAAAGCGCTGTTCGTCCGGCAGACCGAGGCTGCGGTATTCGATGCCGGTCGCGCAGATATTTGCGCGCGCGGTCAGAATCGAGCCGTCGGCCAGGTCGACGCGAATCTTGCCGTCGACGAACGTCGCATGCACGCCCTCGCGCATCATCAGCAGCTCGACGCCGAACTTGACCGCCTGCTGGCGCGCACGCTCGGCCAGCTCGGCGCCGGGTATGCCGTCCGGGAATCCCATGTAGTTCTCGATCAGCGAACTCGTCCCCGCCTGTCCACCGACCGCATCGCGCTCGATCACGACGGCCCGCAACCCTTCCGATGCCGCGTAGACGGCAGCCGACAGGCCCGCCGGGCCGGCACCGTAGATCGACAGGTCATACTCGATGAAGCGCGGCCGCGCGACCCAGCCGAGCTTGGCGGCGATCTCCGGCAGCGTCGGCTGGTACATGCACGTTCCGTCCGGAAAGACGACGACCGGCAACCGGACATCGCGCAGCGGCGCGATGCCCAGCTCGCGCACGCAGTCGGTGTCGGACGTCAGTTCGCACCACGCGTACTCGACCACGCCGCGCTTCAGGAAATCGCGAATTGCGTAGGCTTCCCTGCTGTTCGGCAAACCGATTACCCTGACATGCTGAGACTGCGTCATGAAGCCCTCCCGGCGACCGCACCGCGACATTGCACCCCGGCCGCACTTGCGACTGTACGTCGTCGTCGCCATCGCGCCGCGACGTTTAATAAGAATTAAGGTCCGCTCGCGCCACGACCGTCCACAATGAATCCTGTCCGCCTCCGCTTGCAGCTTCGTGCCGGCCGCGCTGCGAGCGCTCTGCGGCGCCGGCATCGGAGCGAAAGATGACTACCACCTGCAGTCACCTCGGCGAAGCGCGCGTCCTGCACACCGACAAGGACTACTGCGAGGAATGCGTGAAGTCCGGCAGCCGGTGGGTGCATCTGCGCCTGTGCCTGAGCTGCGGGCAAGTCGGTTGTTGCGACTCGTCGCCGAATCGCCACGCGAGCCGGCATTTCCACGAAACCGGCCATCCGCTCGCCCGTTCGATCGAGCCGGGCGAGCGCTGGGTATGGTGCTACGCGGACGAAGTCATGGCCGGCGAAATCGCGTCGTAGCGCATCGCGCGCCGGCATCCGGCACCCATTTCAACTGCGGGTAAACACCGCTCGATCGCGGCTTTGTCCTGCCGATCTTTTCTACTAGAATTTATCGAACGATAACTTATCGACTGATAAACACGAGGTGTCCCATGCCTGTATCCAGACTTGCGCACTACTCGATCCGCACGCTCGATCTCGAGAAATCGTGCCGGTTCTATGAACGCGTGCTCGGCTTCAAACGCGGCTATCGTCCGCCGTTCGACTTTCCCGGCGCATGGCTCTACAAGGGCGGCGACGAAGCCGATTACGGCACCGTGCACATCATCGGCGTCGATCCGTCCAATCCGGACGGCCTTGCCGCCTATCTCGGCGACAAGGCGCTGCCGGCCGCCGGCACCGGCACCGTCGACCACATCGCGTTCCTCGCGACCGGCGTCGAGGCGACGTGGCGCACGCTGCGCGCCGAGAACATCCCGTGGCGCGACCGCACGGTGCCGAGCCTCGGTCTGCACCAGGTCTTCATCGAGGATCCGTCCGGCGTGACGATCGAACTCAACTTCCCTGCCGCCGAGGTCGAGGGCCTCGCGCTTCCCGACGCGGCCGCATCGGCCGGCGCATCCACCGGAGACTGACATGAACAACATCACTGCAAGCAAACGCAAGGCCGCCATCGTCGGCGGTTCGCTGGGCGGGCTGTTCGCAGCCAACCTCCTGCTGCGCAACGGCTGGGACGTCGACGTGTACGAACGCGTGCCCGAGGCGCTGTCGGGCCGTGGTGCCGGCATCGTCACGCATCCGGAACTGTTCGACGTGATGCTCGCCGCGGGCGTGCGCATCGACGCGTCGATCGGCGTCAAGGTCGAGTCGCGCATCACGCTGTCGCAGGACGGAGCCGTGGAATCGGAACGGCGCTTGCCACAGACGCTCACCGCGTGGAGCAAGATGTACCACGTGCTGCGTGCTGCGCTGCCCGATCAGCACTATCACGCGGGCGCCGTCGTGACCGACGTCGCGGACGGGCCGGAGCACGCGTCTATCACGCTGTCCGATGGCTCGGTCGTGCATGCCGATCTCGTCATTGCCGCCGACGGGTTCCGCTCCGCGATTCGCGAGCGGCTGCTGCCGGACGCGCAGTTGCAATACGCGGGCTATGTCGCATGGCGCGGGCTGGTCGACGAAGCCGCGCTGTCGGAAGCGACCCACGCGAGCCTGTTCGACAAGTTCGCGTTCGGCTTGCCGCCGCACGAACAGATCCTCGGCTACCCGGTCGCCGGCCAGGGCAACAGCACGCAACCCGGCGAGCGCCGCTACAACTTCGTCTGGTATCGCGCGACGCGCGAAGACACCGACCTGCCGAACCTGCTGACCGACGAGACCGGCAAGCTGTGGGCCGGCGGCATTCCGCCGACGCTGATCCGGCGTGAGGTCCTCGCCGATCTCGAGGACGCGGCCGACGCGCTGCTCGCGCCGCAGTTCGCGGAAGTCGTCGCACGCGCGACGCAGCCGCTGTTCCAGCCGATCTACGACCTCGAAGTGCCGCGCATGGCGTTCGGCCGGATCGCGCTGCTCGGCGACGCCGCATTCGTCGCGCGGCCGCATTGCGGAATGGGCGTCACGAAGGCGGCCGGCGATGCGCTCGCGCTCGTCGCGTCGCTCGCCACGCGCGCCGACACGCTCGACGCGCTGTGCGAATACAGCGAGACGCGCACCGCCTTCGGCGTCGCGATCGTGCAGCACGCGCGCCATCTCGGCGCGTACATGCAGGCACAACTGAAGAACGACACCGAGCGCGCAATGGCCGAGCGCTATCGCACGCCGGAAGTCGTGATGCGGGAAACCGCGGTGCCGCCGCATTTCTGAGCCGCATTTCCGAGCCGGGCACGGGCGGGCGCCGCGCACGAGACGCGCGACGCCCGGCCGCGACATTCGATCCATCGAGGAGACACCGTGAACCACCCGCTTCCAGCCACCGCCGGCACCGCGCCCGCGCATGACTCGCCGGCGCAGGCCGCCCATCCGCTGCTGCGCGATGCCCGTTTTCGCACGCTCGTCAGGCGCAGAAGGCTGCTCGCCTGCTCGCTGACCGTCGTCATGCTCACCCTCTATTTCGCGTTCATCCTGACGCTCGCGTTTTCGCCGACGCTGCTCGGTCAGCCGATCGTGCCGGGCCGGCCGACGCCGTGGGGCATCCCGGTCGGCTTCGGCATGTTCGTCGTCACGTTCGCGCTCGTCGCGCTGTACGTATTCCAGGCCAATTCGGTCCACGACGCGCTCGTCGCGTCCCTTCGTCACGGAGACACGCCATGAAACGCCTGCTTCTCGCCGCGATCGCCGCCGCCGGCACGGCACCGGCGTTCGCGGCCGGCCCCGCGGCGATCGCACACGGGCACAACCCGGTCGCGATCGGCATGTTCCTGCTGTTCGTCGCGTCGACGCTCGTCATCACGCGCTGGGCCGCGCGCAAGAATCACAGCGTGGCCGACCACTATGCGGCCGGCGGCCGGATCACCGCGTTCCAGAACGGTTGGGCGATCGCCGGCGACTACATGTCCGCGGCATCCCTGCTCGGCATTTCCGCGCTGGTGTTCACGAGCGGCTACGACGGCCTGATCTATTCGGTCGGCTTTCTCGCGAGCTGGCCGATCATCCTGTTCCTGATCGCCGAGCCGCTGCGCAACCTCGGCAAGTACACGCTCGCCGACGTCGTGTCCTATCGCCTGCGGCAACGGCCGATCCGCGCGTTCGCGGCGTCGAGCTCGATCGTCATCGTGCTGCTGTATCTCGTGTCGCAGATGGTCGGCGCGGGCAAGCTCGTCGAGCTGCTGTTCGGTCTCGACTACAC
The DNA here is from genome assembly GCF_003854225.1 of Burkholderia sp. Bp8986. Lineage (NCBI taxonomy): Bacteria > Pseudomonadati > Pseudomonadota > Betaproteobacteria > Burkholderiales > Burkholderiaceae > Burkholderia > Burkholderia sp. Bp8986. Next base: position 27,316 of record NZ_QTQM01000015.1, read on the forward strand.
GGTCGCGGTGCTCGTCGTCGGCGTGCTGATGGTCGTCTACGTATTCTTCGGCGGGATGCTCGCAACCACCTGGATCCAGATCATCAAGGCCGTGCTGCTGCTCGCCGGCGCGGCGTTCATGGCGTTCATGGTGCTCGGCCGTTTCGGCTTCAGCCTCGACGCACTGTTCGCGCAGGCAGTCAGCGTGCATCCGAAGCATGCGGCGATCCTGCGTCCGGGCGGCCTGGTCTCCGATCCGGTCTCGGCCGTGTCGCTCGGCCTCGCGCTGATCTTCGGCACGGCGGGCCTGCCGCACATCCTGATGCGCTTCTTCACGGTCGGCGACGTCAAGGCTGCCCGCAAGAGCATCCTCCATGCGACCGGCATCGTCGGCGTCGGCTACGTGCTGATCGTGATCATCGGCTTCGGCACCATCGCGCTCGTCGCGCCGGACCCGCACTACCACGACGCGTCCGGCGCCGTGACGGGCGGCGCGAACATGGTGGCGATCCACCTCGCGCACGCGGTCGGCGGCAACGTGTTCCTCGGCTTCATCTGCGCGGTCGCGTTCTCGACCATCCTCGCCGTGGTCGCCGGACTCACGCTCGCGGGCTCGTCGGCGATCTCGCACGATCTCTACGCGAACGTGCTGCGCCGCGGACGCGCATCCGACCAGGAGGAAATGCGCGTGGCGCGCGCGACGACCGTCGTGCTCGGCGTGCTCGCGATCCTGCTCGGCATCGCGTTCGAGAAGCAGAACATCGCGTTCATCGTCAGCCTCACGTTCTCGATCGCGGCGAGCTCGAACTTTCCGGTGCTGCTGCTCTCGATCTACTGGCGCGGGCTCACGACGCGCGGCGCGGTGCTCGGCGGCCTACTCGGGCTCGCCACCGCCGTCACGCTCACGGTGCTGAGCCCGACCGTGTGGGTGACGGTGCTCGGTCATGCGCATGCGGTCTATCCGTACGAATACCCGGCACTGTTCTCGATGGCGGCGGCGTTCGCCGGTGTCGTCCTGTTCTCCGTCACCGATCGCTCGGCCCGCGCACGACACGAGCGTGCGCAGTTCGACACCCAGCTCGTCGCGTGCGAAATGGGCACCACAACGGGCATCACGCAACGCGGCTGAGCCGCACGATTCGAAGGGCCGACATCCTCATGAGACATCCCACGTTGACCTGCACCTGCTGCCCGTCGCCGGCCCGGCGACGCCTGCTCGGCACGTTCGCCGCGCTCGCCGGCACGGCCTTGGCCGGCCGTTCGGCACCGGCTGCCGCAACCGCGAGCACGCCGGCCGCATCGGCCACCGCGCCGCTGCAGCGGCCGCGCGCGATCGACATCCACGCGCACTACTACCCGAAAAGCTTCTGCAATCTGGTCGGCGGCGAAGGCAAGCGCTTCGGCGGGTCGTTCACGTGCGACGACGCGTCGTTCACGTTCCGCACGCCCGCCGGCGGCCTCGGCCCGCTGCCGATGAAGTTCATCGACGTCGATGCCCGGCTCAGGGACATGGATGCGTCCGGCGTCGACGTCCAGGCGCTGTCGCTCAGCGTGCCGATGGCGTACTGGGCCGACCGGCCGTTCAATGCGAAGCTCGCGCGCGACTGGAACTCGGCCGCGTCGCGCATCTACGAGCGGCATCCGACGCGCTTCGTCGTACTCGCGACGCTGCCGATGCTGAACGCGACCGACGCGATCGACGAACTCGAGCGCGCCGCGCAGTTGCCGGGCGTGCGCGGCGTGTACATGGGCACCAACATCGACAATCGCGATCTCGACGACCCGCTGTTCGCACCCGTCTTCGCGCGCATCGCGCAACTGAACCTGCCGGTGTTCCTGCATCCGCAGCAAACGGTCGGCGGCGCACGGCTCGGTGACTTCTATCTGAGCAACCTGCTCGGCAATCCGTTCGACACGGCGATCGCGGCCGCGCACCTGATCCTCGGTGGCGTGCTCGATCGCCATCCGGACCTGCACTTTACGCTGCCGCATGCCGGCGGCGCGTTGCCGATCGTCGCGGGGCGCCTCGACGCGGGCTGGACCGTGCGCCCCGAAACGCGCCGGCTCGCGCAGAAGCCCAGCAGCTATCTGCGGCGCTTCAGCTACGACACGGTGTCCCACTCCGGGCCCGTGCTGGACTTCCTGATCGCGAACGTCGGCATCGACCGGCTCGTGCTCGGCAGCGACTACTGCTTCGACATGGGTTACGAACAGCCGGTCCGTTTTCTCGACCGGCTCGACCTGAGCGCGGACCAGCGCGCGCTGATACTCGGCGGCAATGCGGGAAAGCTGCTGCGGATCTAGCGCGATCGGGCTGCCATGTCGCGCTCGCGCGACGACGCTTGCACGATCGGCGCAGCCCGCCGGTCGACATGCCATCATCCGGCGAGCCGTCGGCACCGCACGGCAAACGTCGCCGCGCAGCCGGGTCACCGTACCGCCATGCCGCCTTTCGAACAAGGAGTCACGCACGATGAAAATAGCCATTGCCGGCGGCTCGATCGCCGGTCTCGCGACCGCGCTGACGCTCGATTGCATCGGTCACGACGTGACGGTCTACGAGCGCTCGCCGTCCCCGCTGCGCGGCCAGGGCGGCGGCGTGGCCGTGCTGCGCCGGATGATGGCGTTTCTCGAACAGCATGGCCGTCATTGCCGGCAGATGATCAGCGTGCCGACGCGTCGGCGTCGCTGGATCGAGCGCGACGGCAGCGTCACGCGGGACGAACCCGAAATGCTGCCGTTCTCGTCGTGGGACGCCGTCTACCGGTCGCTGTGCGACACGCTGCCGCGCGGACGCATCCGCTATGGCCGCACGGTCAGCGGCTTCACGCAGGACGCGACTGGCGTCGACGTGCACCTGGGCGACGAACACGTTCGCGCGGACGTGCTGGTTGCGGCCGACGGGTCGGGCTCGACCCTGCGCACGCACCTGTTTCCCGGCCATGCGCCGTCATTCGCGGGCTACCTCGCGTGGCGCGGCATCGTCGACGAAGCCGGCTTCGAGCCCGCCGCGATCGCGCCGCTGGTCGAGAACATGACGCTTCACAAGGCGCCGGGCGAACTGTTCATGGCGTTCCTGATTCCGGCGCTCGACGGCTCGCTCGTGCCGGGCACGCGCCGCTTCAACTGGCTGTGGTATCGCAACGAAGCCGATCGCGCCGCGCTGCGCCGCCACCTGACCGACCGGAACGGCAACGTCCATCATGCGTCCGTGCACCCCGGCATGCTTGCCGACGAGACCGTTGCGTCGCTGCGGCAGCTGGCGCAAGAGCGCTTGCCGGCATCGCTGTCGCAGCTGGTGCTCGCGACACGCGCGCCATTCAACCAGGCGATCTTCGACGTGCTGAGCCCCGCCTTCGCCGACGGTCGCGTCGCACTGGTCGGCGATGCGGCCTGCACCGTGCGCCCGCATACGGCATCCGGCACATCGAAGGCGGCGGGCGATGCCGTGTCGCTCGCGCAAGCGCTGCCGGCCGACGTGTCCGATGTCGTCGAGCGGCTCGCGCAATGGTCGGCGCGGCGGCGCGAGGAAGTGACCGCGTTGCTCGAGAAAGGGCCGCAACTCGCCGCATCGTTCGGCCTCGGCTCGCCGCGCTGAGGTCATTGCATGATGTTCCGTGTTTCCTTTCTGCTTCGTTATCCTGACCTTGTGGCATCGGCGGCCGCGTTCTTCGACGGAACCCGCCCGGTTGATGCCGCACGGCGCGGCCATTGCTGCGCCGGCCTGTTTTGCCACGCGCATCATTCGACCCGCGCACGGCTGCAAGAAAGTGGTCGCCGCCTGCCGGGACGAAGGTGGGCGACTTCACGTTCGTGCTGCTCGCGCCGGCGCTGGCGCCGCTCGCGCGCAAGTCACGGCCGGCGTGTGCGCGTGCGCCGCCCGTCACCGTTCAGAACGATTCAGCGCGGCTTCAGGAATTGCCGCCGACGCGAGCGTAGACTGCCTCCATCAATCGCCGCGCGGCCTCTGGCCCGCGCGCCCCACCCCAGGAGTGACGACATGATTGCCGCCGCGAATCGCTGCGGCCGGACAGGCCTCGCATGGCCGGATCGATCGGCGATGCCGCATCGCCATCCGGCGGCCCCGGCTGCGACATCCACCGCCGGCACGCGCTGTCCAGGCCGCGCACACCGGCCCGCGCGCTACGCCACACCGGTGCGCGCCGCAGCGGGCAACCGGCCTGGCCGGCGTCCGTTCCCGTGCCACGCCGATTGCATGACGCCGGATGAACCGGTTCGCGCGGAGTACGCATGAAGCACAAACGACTCTGGTTCGGCGCGGCGGTTGTCGCGGTCGTCGGTCTCGCGGTCGCGATCGGCATCATGGTCCGGCCGTCGATCGCGCCGGTCGATCCGCCCGCGCGCACGTCTTTCGATCCGCAGCTCGTGCGCGCGGGCGCACGCGTCGTCGCGCTCGGCGACTGCGTCGTGTGCCACACCGCGAAGGACGGCAAGCCGTTCGCCGGCGGCCTGCCGCTCGCGACGCCGTTCGGCACGATCTACGCGACCAACATCACGCCGGATGCCGACACGGGCATCGGCCGCTGGTCGCAGGCCGCGTTCGCGCGGGCGCTGCGCAGCGGCATCGCCCGCGACGGCCATCCGCTCTACCCGGCGTTTCCGTACATCCATTTCACGCGGATGTCCGACCAGGACATCGAGGCCGCATACGCGTACCTGATGACGCGCGAACCGGTGCAGACGAAGACGCCGGCGAACGACCTGATCTTCCCGCTCAACTTCCGGCCGCTGGTCGCGCTCTGGAACGTGCTGTTCCTGCGCGAGGGCGCGTACCAGCCCGATCCGTCGCAATCCGCGCAATGGAATCGCGGCAAGATGCTCGTCGACGGCCTCGGGCACTGCGCGTCCTGCCATTCGCCGCTGAACGCGATCGGCGGCGAACAGGCCGGCAAGGCGTTCGACGGCGGCATCGTCGACGGCTGGGACGCGCCGCCGCTCAACACGCTCGGCAACGCGGCCCGGCCGTGGACGCAAGCGCAACTGGTCACGTACCTGCGCACCGGCCGCGCGAGCGAGCACGGCGCGGCTGCCGGACCGATGCTGCCGGTCACGCGCGATCTCGCGACGGTGCCGGCGGAAGACGTCGAGGCGATCGCCGCGTACATCCTGTCCATCCAGAAGCCGGCCGCCGCGCGTCCCGCAACGACGGCCGCTGCGGAACACGGCCCGACGACGCCGGCCGCGCAGCGCGGCGCGGTGCTGTTCCAGGCGTCGTGCGCGCAGTGTCACGGGCCGGCCTCGCCGATGCAGTCGATCGGGGAGCGGCCGACGCTCGCGTTCAGCACGGCCATCCATGCCGACACGCCGCGCAACGCGATCCAGATGATGTTCAACGGCATCGGCTGGCATGGCGAGGACACGCTGAACTACATGCCGTCGTACCTCGACCAGTACGACGACGCGCAGATCGCGGATCTCGCCGCCTACCTGCGCGAGACGTATTCCGATCGCCCCGCATGGAGCGGCATCGACACCCTAGCCGCGAAGCTCAGAAAGGAGGACCGCGCACCATGATCGCCCTCACCGTGAATGGCGTGCGGCACACGCTCGACATCGACCCGTCGACGCCGCTGCTGTACGCGCTGCGCAACGACCTGCACCTGCACGGCGCGAAATTCGGCTGCGGCCTCGGGCAATGCGGCGCATGTACCGTGATCGTCGACGACAAGCCGATGTTCTCGTGCCTGATTCCGGTCGCCGCGCTCGGCGAGCGCCGCGTCAGAACCGTCGAAAGCCTCGGCACGGCCGACCATCCGGGCAAGCTTCAACAGGCGTTCATCGACCACCAGGCGGCGCAGTGCGGCTACTGCATCGCGGGCATGATCATGCGCGCGCAGGCGCTGCTCGAACGCAACCCGAAACCGACCGAACGCGAGCTGCGCACCCACATGGAACCGAACCTGTGCCGTTGCGGCACCCACATGCGGATCCTGGCCGCCGTGCGCCAGGTCGCGGGCCTGCCGGAGCCGGAACCGTCCGCCGCGCCGGTCATGATCAGCAAGGGAATCTGATGAACGCACCCGACGACATCGACGAAGGCCGCCGGCACTTCATGGTCTCCGGCGCGCTCTTCGTCGCGTTCAGCCTCGCGCCGGCCGCGCGCGCGGCCGCCGAAGTCGTGATCGCGGACGAAGGCGCCGCCGTCCACGTCGCCAAGGCCACCGAAACGCTGGCCGGCAGCCTCAAGACCAACCCGCTGCTCGACGCGTGGATCAAGATCGCGCCCGACGGCAAGGTCACCGTGTTTACCGGCAAGGTCGAGCTCGGCACCGGCGTGCGCACCGCGTTGCTGCAGGTAGCCGCCGAGGAGCTGAACATGAAGCCCTCGCTGATCACGTTCCTGACCGCCGACACCGGCGCGTCGCCGGACGAGGGCCTGACGGCCGGCAGCCACACGATGGCGGACAGCGGCTCCGCGCTGCTGAACGCCGCCGCGCAGGTGCGCGGGCTGCTGGTCGACGGCGCGGCGAAGCAGTTCGGCGTCGATCCGCGCACGCTCACCGTCGCCGATGCCGTCATCAAGGCGCCGGACGGCCGCACGATGCGCTACGGCGACGCGGTGCGCACCGTCGACCTGCACCGCAACGCGACGCCGACCTCGCCGCTGAAGCCCCCGGCCACGTTCACCGTGATCGGCACGTCGCTGCCGCGCGTCGACATCCCGAACAAGGTCACGGGCGGCGTCAGCTACGTGCAGGACATGGAACTGCCGGGCATGCTGCACGCGCGCGTCGTGATGCCGCCGGTGTACGACGCGGCACTGCAGTCGTTCGACGAAGCCGCGATCCTGAAGATGCCGGGCGTCGTGCGGATCGTGCGCAACGGCAGCATGCTCGCGGTCGTCGCGCACGGCGAATGGCAGGCGGTCGTCGCGCAGCGCGCGCTGGCCGCAAGCTGCCGCTGGTCCGGCGGCCGCGCGCTGCCCGATCGCGCGACGGTCCACGCGGAGCTCAAGCGGATCGCGACCCAGCGCATCGAAATCGCCAACACGCATGCGCCCACCGCGCCTGCGACGAAGACGCTGTCCGCCACGTTCCTGAAGAACTACCTGCTGCACGGCTCGATCGGGCCGTCGTGTTCGGTCGCGCATCTCGAGAACGGCACGCTGACGGTGTGGACCCACTCGCAGGGCGTGTACCCGCTGCGCGACGCCCTTGCCGAGATGCTGTCGCTGCCGAAGGCGAGCGTGCGCTGCATTCACACCGAGGGTTCCGGCTGCTACGGGCACAACGGCGCGGACGATGCGGCTGCGCATGCGGCGCTGATCGCGGCGGCGATGCCCGGCAAGCCGATCCGCGTGCAATGGATGCGCGAGCAGGAACATACGTGGGACCACTTCACGCCGGCGATGGTCACCGAGCTCAGCGCGTCGCTCGACGCGGGCGGTCGCATCGTCGACTGGAACTATGCGCTATGGAGCAGTTCGCACAACGAGCGCATCGTCAACGCCGGCCGGCTGCTGCCCGCGCGGATGCTCGAGCCGCCGTTCGTGTCCGCGCCGTCGACGCCGATGCTGCAGCCCGAGGGCGGCGGCGATCGCAACGCGATCCCGCTCTACGCGCTGCCCAACATGCACATCGTCAACAACTTCTCGCCGACGATGCCGCTGCAGACTTCCGCGATGCGCTCGCTCGGCGCGCACACCAACGTGTGGGCCATCGAGAGCTTCATGGACGAGCTCGCGCACGCGGCCGGCGTCGATCCGGTCGAATTCCGCCTGCGCCACATGCAGGACCCTCGCGCGCGGCAGGTGATCCAGCTCGCCGCGGCCCGGTTCGGCTGGCCGCGGCCGCCGCGCGCGCGCAATCGCGGCGTCGGCTTCGCGTTCGGCAAGTACAAGAACCTGATGGCCTACGTCGCGATCGCGATCGAGATCACGGTCGAGCCGGAGACGGGCCACGTGACGCTCGATCGCGCGGAAGTCGCGGTCGACGCCGGCCAGGTCGTGTCGCCGGACGGCATCCGCAACCAGATCGAGGGCGGCATCGTGCAGGCCGCCAGCTGGACACTGTACGAGGCGCTGAAATACGATACGCAGCGCATTCGCAGTTTCGACTGGAGCAGCTATCCGATCCTGCGGTTCGGCTCGGCCCCGCAAAGCATCAAGGTGCATCTGATCAATCGCCCCGGTGCGCCGTTCCTCGGCGCGGCCGAGGCGTCGATGGGGCCGACCGCGGGCGCGCTGGCCAACGCGATCTTCGACGCGACCGGCCAGCGCATGCGCGAAATGCCGTTCGCCGGCGATTCGCTCAGGAAACGGATCGACGCATAGCCGCACCTCACAACCGACCGCGCCGGCACGGACCGGCGCCGGCAACCCGACAGGCTGGAGATTTCTGAACGATGGATACCTTGCTTTCGATGCGCGTGTTCACGCGCATCGTCGAGACGGGCAGCTTCACGCGCGCGTCGGACACCACCGGGCTCACGACGCCGCGCGTGTCCGCGCTGCTGAGCACGCTCGAACAGCATCTCGGCTGCCGGCTGCTGAACCGCACGACGCGACGCATCTCGCTGACCGAGGACGGGCAGGCCTATTACGAACGCTGCGTCGGCGTGCTGCGCGAGATCGACGACATGGAAGCGGCCGTCTCGCAGGCGCGCAACGTGCCGCGCGGCCGCCTGAAGGTGAACCTGCCGCCGGCGATGGCGAAACAGATCATGGTGCCCGCGCTGCCCGAATTCCTCGCCGCCCATCCGGGCATCTCGGTCGAACTCGGCGTGACGGACCGGCAGATCGACCTCGTCGGCGAAGGGGTCGATTGCGTCGTGCGCATCGGCGCGCTCGACGACTCGGGGCTGGTCGCGAAACGGATCGGCAGCCTCACCACCTGCACCTGCGCGGCCCCCGCGTATCTCGAGCGCTGCGGCGCACCCGATACGGTGGACGACCTCGCGCAGCACATCGCGGTCAGCCACATGTCGGCCGATACGGGCCGGCCGCGGCCGTGGGACTACGTCGTCGACGGCGAGACGCGCATCATCCAGATGTGCGGCACGGTCGCGGTCAACGACGCCGACACCTACATCGCATGCGGCGTCGCGGGAATCGGCCTGATCAAGACCTCGCTGTACCTGGTCGAGCCGTACCTGAAATCGGGACGCCTGCGCGAGGTGCTGACCGATTTCAACACGCCGCCGCGGCCGATCTCGATCCTGTATCCGCCCAACCGGCACACGCCCGTCAAGCTCAAGGTCTTCGTCGACTGGCTCGCCGGCCTGTTCGCGCAGATCCCGACGCTGCAGGGCCAGCGAGGCTGAAGGCCGCCCGCATCGCGCAGCGCATGAATCAAGTGATTTAAGGCGGCGTTTTAGGACAATTCAGCCCGCGCGATCCAGACTGGTTTCATGGGCTTCGCGATCCGCGATATCCGCGCCGGAGGCCCGCGACGAGAGGCCATCATGAAGATCGCGATCGCCGGCGGCTCCATCGCGGGCCTGGCTGCCGCCGTCACGCTGAATTGCATCGGCCGCGAGGCCGCCGTCCACGAACGTCGCGACCGGCCGTCGCCCGCTCAGGGCGGCGCGGTCGCGGTACTGCGCCGCCTGACCACCTTTCCCGACACGCACGGCGAACCGTTGCGCGGCCATCTGGCCGCCCCCGGGCGTCCGCCTGCGCGCTCGCGTCGGCCAGGCTCGCCGCCACCGGCGTCCACCTGCGCGCCCGCCGCGGCCGGGCTCGCCGTCACCGGCATGCGGTTCGCGGCCGATCCCTGCCGCGGCGGACGCGCATGACGCCGCCCGCGATCCGCCCCCTTTGCGCGCCGCGCAATGCTCGATTGCGCGGCGGCCGTATTCCCTTGTTATCGATCGATCAATAATCTTGACGGCAATGCGGCGGCTTCCGTTTCGCCGCGACCCACACCGCATCATCCGCCCGACGACCGGGCACCCGACATCTCTTTCGAAGGAGTCGACCATGTCAGCAGAATCCACCCCGCTCGCGCCCCAGGGGCACGCGGCCAAGCTCACGCAGGGCCTCATCCTGCTGTTCGCGTTCAGTTGCGGCGCGATCGTCGCGAACCTGTACTACGCGCAGCCGATCACCGAACTCATCGCGCCGAGCCTGCACATGTCCGGTGCGACCGCGAGCCTCATCGTGTCGCTGACGCAGATCGGCTACGCGCTCGGCCTGTTCTTCATCGTGCCGCTCGGCGACCTGCTCGAGAACCGCAAGCTGATGATCACGACCGCCGTCGTGTCGATCGCGAGCCTCGCGGCGGCGGCGATGGTGCATACGCCCGGGCCGTTCCTCGCGATCTCGCTGCTGATCGGCTTCAGCTCGGTCGCCGTGCAGATCCTGGTGCCGCTCGCCGCGCACCTCGCGCCCGATCATTCGCGCGGCCGCGTGGTCGGCACGATCATGAGCGGGCTGCTGCTCGGCATCCTGCTCGCGCGCCCGCTGTCGAGCGTGGTGGCCGACGCGTTCGGCTGGCGCTTCGTGTTCGCCGCCGCCGCCGTGCTGATGACGCTCGTGACGGCCGTGCTCGCGCTGACGATCCCGTCGCGCCAGCCCGATCACCGCGCGACCTATTTCGAACTGATCGGCTCGCTGCTGCATCTGGTCCGCACGATGCCGGTGCTGCGCCATCGCGCGTTCTACCAGGGCCTGATGTTCGCGTCGTTCAGCCTGTTCTGGACCGCCGTGCCGGTCGAGCTCACGCGTCACTACGGCCTGTCGCAATCGGCCATCGGCCTGTTCGCGCTGGTTGGCGCGATCGGCGCGACGTCGGCGCCCGTCGCCGGCCGCCTCGCGGATGCCGGGCACACGGTGCGGGCAACGCTGATCGCGCTGGTCGCCGGCGCACTGTCGTATGCGGTTGCACTGGTCCACGGCGCCGGGCTGTACGGCCTCGTCGTCACGGGCATCGTGCTCGACTTCGCGGTGCAGATGAACATGGTGCTCGGCCAGCGCGAGATCTACGCGCTGCATGCGGCGAGCCGCAACCGCCTGAACGCGCTGTACATGACCAGCATCTTCGTCGGCGGCGCCGTCGGCTCCGCGCTCGCGAGCCCGCTGTACGAGCATGGCGGCTGGCCGCTCGTCGCGGCCGTCGCCGGCGCGTTCCCGATCGTCGCGCTCGCCCACTACCTCGTGATCGGGCGGCCGCACGCGCAACGCCACGCCCAGGCTTGAACCGGCGCCGGCACCGGTTCACGCGCGAACGCCGCTCGGGTCGCTCACGCCATTGGAACGCTGCCGGCACGTCACCTCCGACTTTCCGCAGGGCCCGCCGCGACACCGGCCACGGCCGCACGATCCGCGGCGCCGCCCTGCTCCACGCAAAAGGAATTCATCATGTCTACCCTGCTCGGTAACTACGATCTGCGCGGCCTGCCGCTTCCCAACCGTATCGTGATGGGGCCGATGACGCGTTCTCGCGCGCCTTCGCGCGGCCAGCCGACCGCGCTCATGGCCGAGTACTACGCCCAGCGCGCATCCGCCGGCCTGATCGTGACCGAGGCGACCAACGTCAGCCCGGCCTCCGCGGCATTCGAACTGACGCCCGGGCTCGTCACCGACGAGCAGGCGGCCGGCTGGAAACAAGTCACCGACGCAGTTCATGCGAACGGCGGGCGCATCTTCGCGCAGCTCTGGCACGGCGGCCGGGTCAGCTCGCTGACGCTGCTCGGCGGCGAAGCGCCGCTGTCGCCGTCCGGCGTCAACGACGATCTCGAACAGCTGCAGGTGTGGGCGCAGTTGCAGAACGGCTACTACACGAAGATTCATGCGACGCCGTCGCGCGCGATGACGACCGACGAGGTCGCCGCGACGGTCGAGGAATTCCGCCAGGCGGCGCTGCGCGCGAAGGCGGCCGGCTTCGACGGCGTCGAGATTCACGCGGCCAACGGCTACCTGCCGCACCAGTTCCTGTCGTCGACGCTGAACCGCCGCGACGACCGCTACGGCGGCTCGGTCGCGAACCGCGCGCGCTTTCTCGAGGAAATCGTCGACGCGGTCGGCGGCGTGATGCCGCTCGACCGGGTGGGCGTGCGCATCTCGCCGTACGCGAAGTACAACAACGTGCGCGACGCGGATCCGGATGCGACGTACGCCTACGTCGGGCGCATGCTCGACGAAGCCGGCGTCGCCTATGTACACGCGGCGGACACCAACGGCTGGAGCGGCGAACCCGACCTGCCGCGCATCGTCGCGAACACGCGCAACGCGTACCGCGGCACGCTGATCGTCAACGGCGGCATCGCGCCGGAGGCCGCGAATGCGCTGATCGATGCGGGTGATGCCGATCTCGTCGCGTTCGCGCGCGCCTACATCGCGAACCCCGATCTCGTCGAGCGCATCGCGGCGAAGGCGCCGCTCGCCGCGCCGAAGCCGGTCGGCTGGTATGGCGGCGACCGCGCGGGTTATGTCGACTACGCGCGTCATGACGCGGCGGGCGCGAACGTTTGAACGTTTGAACGTTTGGGCGCTTGGGCGCTTGGACGCTTGGACGCATGGACGTCTGAGCGCCTGAGCACCCAGGCACCCAGGCACCGCAACAGCGGCCAAGCTGCCGCCGCGGCAAGCTCGCGCCGCCGGCTCCGGAACGAAGCCGTCAAACGTCCTTCCAGCGCGCACCCAGCACGCGCCCGCAGAAATTCGGCCGCTGAAAATCCGGGTCGGCACGCTCGAGCACATCGGCGCTCCACGTGCCGAACGTCGACGCCGGCCGGTGCGCGACGCCACGTGCGACCGCATCGAGGAACGCGTCGCCGAACCCGTCTTCGCGCGGATATGCGGCGAGCAGCGCCCGACGCTCGTCCGCCGAATACGCGTCGAAGCCGCTCGCCATCAGGTCCGCCGCCACAGCCTCGGCCAGCGCGCACGCCAGCGGCGAGACGCGCGCCGCCACACCGGGCGTCGTATGCAGCGCGATCGCGCGCCACACGTCGTCGCGCTGGCGCTGCGACGTGTGATGCCGCAGCAGGAACGCGTGCGCGGCATCGGCACTGTCGACCTCGTAGCGCGCGCTCGAGCGGCAATAGGCGGGGCTCAGTCCCATGTTCGCGTACATCGCGGCCACGTACAGTGCATCGGCATCGAGCGTCTCGCCGGCACGGCGCGCGGCAAGCGACGCCAGGACGAACACCCGGCATGCGTGACCGGTCAGCACCGGCGGCAACGATGCACACGCCGCTTCGGCCGCTTCGATCGCCATCGGCGTCCGCGGAATGCGAACGCCGGCGACTTCGTCATCGGCGGGTGCGCACGTCGGCGCTCCACTCATCTCGTCTCCTTCTGCCCCGCGCCGGGGCGGAAAATTGTCTGTTCATCGGGCCGCACGCGCCGGCCCGCCGACCTGCCGCCTACGAGGCGACGCCGGGATAACCGAATGCTTCGCACTGCTCGACGACTTCCCGCACAGCCACCTGCAGGCGCCGCGCGAAACGCACCGCTGGGCCGCGCACGGCACCGGCGTCCGCGCGGGCGGCATCCGCGCTGCCGCCGCCCGCCGCGCGCAGCGACGCCGCCGCCGCGGGACGACGCCGGCCGAAACCGCCGAATTCGACCACCGGCGACCACGCGGGGCTGACCGGCAACGGCGGGGGCGCCAGCGGCGCGAACTCGTCGTCCGCATGCACGACCTTGCCGCCGACGACGGTCAGCACCGAGGAGAGCGTCTTGATCTGCGCCTCGTCGATCGTGAAGTAGTCGTCCGTCAGCACGGCGAAATCCGCGTACTGGCCGGGCACCAGCGCGCCCTTGCGATCGTCTTCGTTCGAAAACCACGCGCTGCCGACCGTATAGCGGCGCAGCGCTTCCATCCGGCCGAGCCGGTTCCATTCGGGATAAAGCGCCGTGCCGCCGACGGTGCGCCCGGACACCATCCAGTACAGCGACAGGAACGGGTTGTAGCTCGCGATGCGCGTCGCATCGGTACCCGCGCCGACCGGCAGCCCGGCCGCCAGCATCGCGCGGATCGGCGGCGTGCGCGCGGCCGCTTCCGCGCCGTAGCGCGCGATGAAGTACTCGCCCTGGAACGCCATCCGGTGCTGGACCGTCACGCCGCCGCCGAGCGCGGCGATGCGCGCGATGTTCGCATCCGAGATCGTCTCGCAATGATCGAAGAACCAGCGCAGCCCGTCGAACGGCAGCTCGCGGTTCACGGCTTCCAGCACGTTCAGGAAGCGGCCGATCGATTCGTCGTAGGTCGCGTGCAGTCGGAACGGCCAGCGGTGCCGCACCAGCAGCCGGACCACGGCGGCCAGTTCCGCCTCGAGTGCGTCGGGCAGGTCGGGGCGTGGTTCGAGAAAATTGCCGAAATCGGCTGCGGAATACACCAGCAGTTCGCCGGCGCCGTTCATCCGCAGGAACGCGTCGCCGTCGCCGGGCTTGGCCAGCGTCACCCACCGCGCGTAGTCGTCGAGCTCGCGCCCCGCCTGCTGCACGAACAGGCTGTACGCGATGCGCACCGTCAGTTCGCCGCGCTTCGCGAGCGCCATGACCGCCGCGTAGTCGTCCGGATAGGCCTGGAAATCGCCACCCGCGTCGATCGTGCTCGTCACGCCGAAACGGTTCAGTTCGCGCATGAAATGCCGCGTCGAATTGATCTGGTCGTCGTGGCCGAGCTTCGGCGCGCGCTCGAGCACCGCATGCAGGATGCCCATGTCGGGGCGCGCGATCAGCATGCCGGTCGGCCGGCCGAGGCGATCGCGCTGGATCTCGCCGCCGGGCGGATCGGACGTGTCGCGGCCGTAGCCGATCGCGCGCAGCGCGGCCGCGTTCAGCAGCGCGCTGTCGCCCAGGTGCAGGATGAAGACCGGCGTGTCGGGCGCGATCGCGTTGAGCTCGGCCACCGTCGGCCCGCGCTTTTCCGCGAACTGGAATTCGGTCCAGCCGCCGACCACGCGCACCCAGTGCGGCGCGGGCGTGCGCAGCACCTGGCGGCGCAGCATGCCGAGCGCGTCGGCCAGCGTCGGCACGCCGTCCCAGCGCAGCTCGAGGTTGAAGTTCAGGCCGCCGCGGATCATGTGCAGGTGCGAATCGTTCAGCCCCGGGATCACGGTGCGGCCGTTCAGGTCGATGCGCGGCGTGCCGTCGCGCGCATGGCGCAGCACGTCGCGGCCGCTGCCGCTCGCGAGGATCCGGCCGTCCTTCACCGCGAGCGCGGTCACGAACGACTGCCGCGCGTCCTGCGTCGCGATCTTGCCGTTGTAGACGATGAGGTCCGCCGCTTCGGCGAATGCCGTCGTGTCGAGCACCGTCAGCCCCCCCTGCTCGCGCCGAACGCCGGCATGCGGCCGCACGCGGCATGCACCCGGTTTGACGATACACCGACCATCCCTTCCCCCTTGAACATTGCACGATCAGGCCGCCGCGCCGCGGCGCGCGGACGCGACGGCGCCCGGCGCGGGCCCGGCACGCCGTTACGCCGCCGACTGCATCGCATCCGCCGCCTCGCGTCGCCTGCGCGTCAGGCCCGTCGGCGCAGCCGTCTCCGGGCGAACGAAGTTCTGCAGGCGCGCCAGGCGGCGCACGTCGAACGCCCGCGATTGCGGGTCGACATGCCCCGACAGGTCGGCCACCAGCGACGACGCCTGCGCGGTGCGCCCGCGCTCGATCAGGTGATCGGCCAGATCCAGCGTGGCGCGCAGCGCCCACATCGCGGCACCCTGGCCGTTCGCCGCATGAATCGCCATCAGCAGATGACGGTGCCCGTCGGCTTCGCACGCGATCGCGAGATCCGGGTCGGCGGTGCGGGCCTGTTCGAGCGTCGCCAGCCCCCTCGCGCGCAGCAGTTCCGGCACGAACAGATGCTCGCCGTGCGCGCGGCAGCGCGCGAGCGTCGCGTCGAGCTTCGTGCACGCGTCGGCCGCGCGGCCCGTGCGCGTCAACCCTTCCGCGTAGGCGACGACCAGCGGCGCGAGCAGGCGCCGGAAGCCGCTCGCTTCGATGCGCCGCAGCGCGGGCTCGAGCCGCGCGAGCCCGGCGCCGGGATGGCCGGCCTGCATGTCGAACTGCCCGGCGAGACACTCGGCATGGCTGCGCCAGATGTCGAAGCCGTGCGCATCGGCGGTCGAGCGCAGCGTCTCCAGATAATCGGAAATCGCGTCATGATCGCCGTAGGACAACGCCATCGGCACGGCCGCGGCGCCGAGCACGACGCACAATGCCGGCGCCGAGCCGCTGCGGCGCGCGCATTCGACCGCCTGCGCGGCCAGCCGCATCGCATATTCCGCATCGCCCTGCAGCCAGACGAGCCGCGTCAGCATCGTCCGGCCGAGCGTCGCGACGTCGATGCCCAGCGCCGCCTGAGCACAGGGCGGCTCGCCGGCGACGGCCAGCTCGGCCGTCGCCGCCTCCAGCCGCTCGCGCGCCTGCGCATGCTCGCCGAAGTAATGCAGCGAGGTCGCGACCATCGCGTCCGCCAGCAGCCGCTGCGGCCGGTCGCCGCGCCGCTCCGCGGCCCGCTCGAAGCGCGTCGCGTAGCGCAGCGATTCATGAATGTCGGAGCGCGTCAGCATCGTGTTCCACAGCCCGACCAGCGCGCGCGCGTCGAACGCCTCGTCGCCGATCCGGCCGGCGAGACCGAGCGTCCTGTCCCACGTCGCGGCGGCCGTGTGCGTATCGCCGTCGGTATGCAGCAGCGCCGCCGCGTAGGCCGCGCGCAGGCGCATCTCGCGTGCCGCGTCGACGGCGCCGTGGGCGCCGGCATCGAGCGCGTCGAGCGCGCGCCTCGCCGGGATCGAACTTTCGCGCATGCGCGCCGGTTCGAGCAACGCATGCGCCAGCGCGTCGATTTCCGCGGCCGGCGGCCCGGCCACCGCGAGTTCGCGCAGCGGCGCGATGCCCGCGCCGGCACCCAGGCTGGCCGCATGCGCGGCCTGGGCCTGGGCCGCCATCGCGGCATCCGCCTGCTCGCGTTCGTAGCGCGCATGACGTGCGGCGACCGTGTCGAACTCGCCTTCGTTGTGCAGTTTTTCGAGCGCGTACGCGCGGGTCGATTCGGTCAGTCGGTAGCGCGCCTGCGCGCCGTTGAACTCGACGGTCACCAGCGACTTCGCGACCAGCTCGCCGAGCAGCGCGATCATTTCGGCGGACGGCATGCCCGGGTCCATCGCGACATCACGCGCGGCATCGAACGTAAACGGGCCGACGAAGCAGGCCATCCGGCGAAACAGCGACCGCGCGGCCGCATCCAGCAGCACGTAGCTCCAGTCGAACGTGGCGCGCAGCGTCTGGTGGCGCGGCAACGCCGAGCGCAGCCCGCCCGTCAGCAGGTTCAGCCGGTCGTCGAGACGCGCCGCGACGACCTCGAGCCCGAGCGTCGCGACCCGCGCGGCGGCCAGCTCGATCGCGAGCGGCAGCCCGTCGAGGCGCCGGCAGATGTCGCCGATCAGCCGCATGCCGGCCGCATCGACCGCGCAATCGGGCGTGGCCGCGCGAATCCGCGCGAGGAACAGCTCGACGGCCGAATGGCGCGCGATCTCGTCGACGCCGGCATCGGCGTCCGGCACCGCCAGCGGACTCACGCGAAACACGGCCTCGACCGAGATATGCAACGGCTCGCGGCTCGTCACGAGCACGCGCAGCGGCGCGGCGTGCGACGTCAGCGTTTCGACGAGGTCGGCCGCCAGGTCGACGACGTGCTCCGCGTTGTCGAGCACGAGCAGGCCGCGCGACGCGGCGAAGGCCTCGCCGATCCGTTCGACGGCCGGCACGCCATCCGCGTCGAGCCCGAGTTCCGCGCCGATCGCGCGCAGCACGTCGTCGCGCGTCGCCGCGCGCGCCAGTTCCACGAACAGCACGCGCTCGCCGGCGCGGCCGCGCAGTTCATGCGCGACGCGCTCGGCCAGGCTCGTCTTGCCGATGCCGCCCGCGCCCACCAGCGTGACGACCGATGCCCGCTCGAGCATGTCGACGATCTGCCCGATCTCGGTCTGACGCCCGACGAGCGGCGCCGGATGGGGTGCCGCGGCCGCCTCGGGCTCAACCTCGGGCGCAACCTCGGATGCGCGCGGCGCCACCGCGTGCGCGACCGGCGGATGCGCGATCAGCAGGTAGCCGCGGCCCGGCACCGTCTTGATCAGGTCGCGGTTCGGGCCCAGCGCCTTGCGCAACGTCGCGACGTGCACCTGCAGCCGGTTCTCCTCGACGATCAGGCCCGGCCACACCGCGTCCATGATGTCGTCCTTCGATACGAGGGAGCCGTTCGCGCGATGCAGTACTTCCAGTATGTCGAGCGCACGCGCGCCGATACGCAACGACGCACCGTGGTCGCGTATGTCGCGCTGCTCGAAATCCACCGACAAATTCCCGATCTGGATCATGGCCGCCTCCAGGTTCCCCACGATGACCGCCATGTGAACACGCGGTTCACCGGGGCGGGAGTCCGCGCCCGGCTGCACGGCAGGCGGGCGCAAAGTCTCAAAAAGTGGCCCGAGTCTAAACGCCATATCAATAAAAATCTTGAACGAAAATGCACTGGCGCCCGCCGCCTCGGCCCGCGGCGGATACGCGGGCCGCGCGGATATAAATGGGGCGATATCGTTCGACCTGTCGCTTCCGCCAGCAGGTCGAGCGTCGGCGCCGGCGCTCGGCCGGACGGCGATTTTTTCGTCAGCAAGCGGACATTTATTCAAGTTATGCTGAGCCGGATGTGTGTGCCGTATAAACTTGCACGTAAAACTGCTCGTATGCCGTACCCCATTGAAGGACGTTCCGTCATGTCAGATCCTTTCGCCGCAGTGCCCGCGGCGGTGCCGAAAGATACGCTCGGATGCGTGTCGAGCCTGTTGTCCAAGGATATCGACCGGTCGGTCGGCGGCCTGACGCTCCACCGCAAATGCATGCGCGACGAACACTTCGAGCGCATCGAGATGGCCGCCAGCGATCGCGGCTTCCTGATCGGCGTGTCGCTGAACGGCGGCCACCGGCGCACGATCTATGGCGGCGCCGGCAAATCCGAGCGGCGGTTCCAGCACGACTCGATCTACATTCGCGACTTTTCCCGGAATTTCCGCGCCGACCTGTACGGCAAGTTCGATTTCGTGCTGATCGAGCTGTCGCATAGCTATCTTGACCGCCTCGGCCGCGAACACGACGGCACGGCGATCGGCGGCCTGACCTGCGCGCCCGACGTGCAGGACCCGGTGCTCGGCCATCTCGCGCACGCGGTCGCCGACAGCCTCGACGTGCCGGGCGCGCTGAACACGCTGTTCGTCGAGCAGATGGGAGTCGCGATCGGCGCGCATCTCGCCAGCCGCTACGGCAACGCGCGTGCGCGCGACCTGCAGCACAAGGGCCTGCTGTCGCCGGCCAAGACGGCACTCGCGAAGGAACTGCTGATGGAAAAGGCGAACCTCGGCGTATCGATCGAGGAAGTCGCGAGCGAATGCGATCTGTCGCGCGGCTATTTCATCCGCGCGTTCTCGCGCACGACGGGGCGCACGCCGCATCAGTGGCTGCTCGAGCAGCGCGTGATCCGGGCCCGCCAGCTGATCGAGACGACCGACATGACGCTTGCGGAAATCGCGGCCGTCTGCGGTTTCGCCGACCAGAGCCACCTGAACCGCATCTTCGCGCGCATCGTCGGCCATCCGCCCGGCGCATGGCGGCGCGGCATGACGCGCTGACACCGTCGCGCACGTCATCCGGTCAGCGCAGCGGCGTCGCGTCGTAGTTGACCGGTACCCAGTCGTACCGCTCCCCGTCCCTGCGCAAGTGCCCGAGCCCGGGAAACGCGATGTGCGCGGCGCCGACCAGATAGCGCCGACCGGCCACGCGCCGGAGCACGTCGCGCCGCGTGCGGCGCGCCGCATCGGCATCGCTGTCGTACTGGACGGTCGCATCCGGATCCTGCAACTGGATCGCCGCGACGTGCACGATGTCGCCCCATGCGAGCAACCCGGCGTCGCCGCTCTCGATCAGATAGGCCGTATGGCCCGGCGTATGGCCGGGCATCGGCACCGCGCGGACGCCGGGCGCGAGCGTCGCTTCGCCACGAAACGTCCTGAAACGGCCGGCCGCGACATACGGCGCGACCGACGCGGCCGCCGCATCGAAAAACGACGCCAGGAACGCCGGCGCCTGCGCCTTGTGGTCCGGGTCGAGCCAGTAATTCGCCTCGATCTCGTTCACCCGGACGACCGCGTTCGGAAAGGTCATCCGCCCGTCCGTCACGATGCCGCCGACATGATCCTTGTGCAGGTGCGTGAGCAGCACCTCGTCGATCTGCGCGGGCGCGTAGCCTGCCGCTCGCAGGTTGCCGAGCAGCTTTCCGCAGCAGTCGCCGTACAGCACGCCGGCGCCCGTATCGACCAGAATCCGCCGCGATCCCGTGTCGACCAGGAACGCATTGATCGACCCTTGTACCGGCGGCTCGAGAAAGGCGCGGTCGAGATCGCGCCGGATCTCGTCCTTCGACACATCGCGAAAAACCGTATCGACCGGAAACGGATGCGTGCCGTCGGACAGCGCGACGATCGTCAGGTCGCCGAGCTTCTGCCGGTAGAAGCCCGGCGGCTGAGTGCCGTCGCCCGGCTCGGCGGCGAACGCGGCCGATGCGAGAAGGCCGACGCACCATGCGACGAGCAGCATGGCGCCCGCGCGCAGCGCATGCATGCGCCGGTTGAGCCTGTTCATGTCCGATTTCCCCGGTTGCGTATCGACGTCGCGCGGCGCCTGCCGGTCCGGCAAGCGACATCCGCACGACGTCGAGCGTACCGGCCGCCCGCGCAATAATCCTGAGCCGGACATGAAACGTTCTGAAAACCGGGGCGCGACGGCCCCGGCGGCGGCAGGTCAGGCGGCCGCGTGATGCGCGGCGAGCAACGCCTCGAGAAACACGGCGGCCGGTTGCGCGCCGCTGATGACGGTGGATCCGATGCGCGTCGACGGCACCGATGCGATGCCTGCGCGCACCGCGTCGGCCTCGAGCGCGATCACCGCGTCGAGTCCCTCGCCGGACGCGAGGAACGCCCGCACCGCGTCGCCCGGCAAGCCGGCGCCGGCCGCGATCTCCACGAGCATGTCCGCATCGCCGATGTCGCGGCCGTCGCGGAAGTACGCGGCGAACAATGCATCGACGAGCGCGGCCGCACTGCCGCGCTGCTGCGCGAACCAGACGAGCCGGTGCGCGAGCCGGGTGTTCGGCGTACGCGCGATCCGCGCGTGATCGAACACCAGGCCCGCCGCGCGGCCGGCCTCGGCCACCTGCGCGTCGAGTGCCTGCGAGCGCGCCCAGCTGCCGAATTTCGCGCTGCGGTATGCCTTGCGATCGATGCCTGCGGCCGGCATCGCCGGGTTCAGTTCGAACGGCACGAACCTGACCTTCACGTCACCGGTCAGTCCCGCTGCGTCGATCGCCTCCGCGAGCCTGCGCTCGGCGATCCAGCACCACGGGCAGATGAGGTCGTAGGTGACCGTGACTTCGACGGAATTCATTGCGCTCTCCTGTTGATTGCAGTTTCAACGATAGCGCTTGCCGGCCGGCGCTAGAATGCGAACGGCGCGCAACGGATCGTTGCGGCATGCACAAAGGCGACGACATGGACAAATTCTCCGCGCTGCGCGCGTTCGTGGAAGTGGCGGAAGCCGGCGGCTTCTCGAGCGCGGGACGCCGTCTCGACCTCGCGGCCTCGTCGGTCGTGCGCGCGGTGGATGCGCTCGAGGCATCGCTCGGCACCGCGCTGCTGAACCGCACGACGCGCCAGGTCACGCTGTCCGATGCCGGCTCCATGTACTACGCGCGCGCGAAGCGGCTGCTCGAGGAACTCGCGGAAGCGGACGCGCTCGTCTCCGATCGCGGCGACGAGCCGTCCGGGCCGCTGCGCGTGTCGGTGCCGGTCGCGTACGGCGTGCGACGCATCGCGCCGCATGTCGCGGCCTTCCTCGCGCGCCATCCGAAACTCGATCTCGACCTGCAGCTCACCGACGAACGCGTCGATCTCGTCGCCGGCCGGATCGACGTCGCGATCCGGCTCGGCGAAGCGGCGCCTTCCGCGGAGGTCGTCGCACGGCAGCTCGCGACGTTCCAGCGCTATGTCGTCGCGAGCCACGACTATCTCGACGCGCACGGCACGCCGGCAACGCCGGGCGAACTGGTCGATCACGCGTGCGTGCGCTTTCACTTCGGCGGCGACCAGCAGGCGTGGTCGTTCGCCGATGCGCACGGCACGACGCGGGTGCTGGTCGCCGGGCGCCTGAAATCGAATCACAGTGAAGTGTTGCGCGAGGCCGTGCTCGACGGCGCCGGCATCGCGCTGCTGCCCGACTGGCTCGTCGATGCCGATGTCCAGTCGGGCCGCCTGCGCAGGCTGTTCGAAACGTACGACGTCACGCCCGATGCGGCGCGCTCGGTCGTGACCGCGCTGTACCTGCCGAATCAGCGCGGCTCGAAGCGCGTCACCGCGTTCATCGATTTCGTCGAGGCGCTCGCACGCGCGCAGCCGTGAGCCGCGCGGCTTGCCGCGTTACCAGCCGAACTTCGCCTCCATGCCGACGTAGTCGGCATTGCGCGCGCCGAGCGCGCGAATCGAATCGGCGACCTGGAAATGCACGGCCTCGACCGCCAGCGCCACGTTCGCATTGACCAGCCAGTCGACGCGCGCCTGCGCATACATGCCCGTGCGCGCGCCGCCCTTGCCGGCCGTGCCGGGCACCGCCTGCATCCCCTGCCCGTAGATCGCATCGGCGGTCGTCTGGCGCCACTGGAAACCGACCGCGGTCAGCACCGTCACGTTGCTGGCCGGCTTGAACGTCAGCGACGGCTTCACGTGAATCAGGTTGCTGTAGCCGGTGTAGCCGGCGAGCGTGAAGTAATAGCCGTTCGGGAACAGCGGATTGAAGGTGCCCATGCGCCCGTCGCCGGGATGCTTGTCGCCCGACGCGCCGTCGACCTGGATGCCGATGCGCGGCGTGCCCGGCGCTTTCGCGAACGTGTAGCCGCCGAGCGCGCCAAAGGCCCATGCGCCGATCGTGTCCTGGCCGATGTGGCCGGTCTGCAGCATCGCTTCGGCGTCCCAGTCGAACCCGGAAGACTTGCCCGCGTAGCGCATGTCGAACACGTCGCGCCGCTCGGTGCCGGCGCCGGCGAGATAGCGCGCGTTGTCGCGCGTATAGCGTGACCAGTAGGCCGACAGTTCGCCTGGGCCCACGGCGTTGTGCTCGATCCGCACGCCGTCGAAGCGCAGGTGCCGATTCGACACGTCGTCGAACACCGCGTCATTGCGATATTGCACCGGACGCGTCACGTAGCCGATCAGCCGCCAGTTGCCGATTTCGTAATCCGCCCACAGCGCGTCGAATGCCTGACGCACGTTCGGGCCGTCCCGCACCGACACGAACCGCTGCAGGTCGTACGCCATTTCCTGCCGGCCGACACGCGCCTTGAACGTTCCGCCGCCCAGCTGATCGACATACGCGACGAACGCCTGCTCGATGTCGAGCTGATCCTTGTCCACCGTACCGACCGTGTCTTTGCCGAACGGCCGCGCATCGACGAACTGCACGAACGCCTGGAAATGCCCGGCATAGCGCAGGTCCGCGTGCACCGTCGCGCGCTGGATCACGTAGTTGTCGTCGTGCGCGGTGCCGAGCCCGAACAGCGGCGCGTTGTTCAGCTCGAAACGCTCGCGCAGGTTCGCGCCGAGCGACAGGTAGGTCGACGGGTCGCCGCCGAGCGGGATGTACTTCAGCCCGTCGAGCGGCTTGCGCGGCACGCACGGATTCGCGAGCACCGACCAGTCTTCCTGCCAGCGGTTGAACAGCACCGCGGGCCGCTTCGCGGTGCACGTCGTGCCGGCGGCCGAGGCCGAGGCCGAGGCCGAGGTCGGCGCCGGCGCCACGGTGTCCTCGGCGGCGGCCGCCGTCCCGGCGTATGTCGCGACGCCGCCCGCCAGCACGGCGGCCGGCAGCACGCCCCGCCACGCCCACCTCATCGCCCGATGCGCCATTACTTCGACCGCGCGTGGATCTCGGCGACGTAGCCGCCCGGGAACTGCACGAGCGCCGCATCGCGCCCGTCCGACGTGAAGGGCGGCACCAGCACGGTCACGCCGGCGGCCTTGGCCTTCTCCAGCGTGGCGGCGAGGTCCGGCACTTCGTAGCCCGTCATTTCGCGCCCGAACGGATAAGGCAGACGGCCGTCGGTCGCCAGCACGGTCATCTTGCCGAAGCCCGACTCGATGCGGATGCGGCGATACGTGTCGTTCGGCCGGCCGATCTCGATGCCCGGCGCCTTGCGCACGTCGGACACGACCTTGCCGCGCGAGAACGCGACGAAGTCGTGCACCAGCTTGCTCGCGCTTTCCGGCGACACGTACACGCGGTTTTCCGGCACCGTCTGCAGCGGGTCGTAGTGCGGCGCCTGGGTGTGCCAGTACAGCTGCATGTTCACGCCGCCCGGCCAGCGGATGATCGCGTCGCGGCCGATCGGATCGGGGAACGTGTCGACGACCACGTCCGCGCCGTGTGCGCGCGCCGATTTCATCGCGACGTCCATGTCGGTGACGAGGTAGCCGGTGCGCTCCTCGCAGAACGGATACGGGATCGGCGTCTTGAAGCCGAACACTGAAATCGTGCCGAACGGCGTCAGCACGAGCTGCGACATCGTCTGGCTCGGCGTCGGCGTGACCTGGAACACGCCCTGCTGCGACTTCTTGCCGCCGAACGTCGCGACGAAGCTGTCGGTGAAGCGGTCGAAGTCTTCCGGCGCGACGCACACGTGCGTCGTGTCGTATTGCGGGCCGACCGCGACGGCCGGCACCTTCCCTGACGAGGTATCGAGCAGGCGCGTCTCGTCCGCGTGGGCCGGCGCGCTCGCCAGCAATGCGCCGAACATGGCCGTCGATGCGGCCATCATCCGCAGTACCTGTCGCAACTTCAGTGCAATCATCGAAATCTCCTTGAAAATGACAAGCGCGGCCATACGCCGCGCGCGGATTCAGCGTGACGCCGGCCCGTCGTCGGGCCGGCCGGATCGGTAGGCGAGGAAGCACAAGGCCGCGAGCGGCAACGCCAGCGCCCAGAACGCGGCGGACACGTAGGCTGCGGCCCCCGCGCCGGCCCCGAGCGCGAAGCCCGCGACCGGCGGCAGCGTGCGCCGCAGCCGCGCGCGCGCGGCTTCGCGTTCGGCCGGCGCGGCAAGCGGCACGAGCCAGTCGAATGCATCGATCACCGCCTGCGTGACGTTGCCCGTCATCACCGTATTGGCGACGACCGAGCGCGCCGTCAGCCGGCCGTGCGCGTTCTGGACGCCCATCGCCGCGGCGCCGAGCAGGCCGCACAGGATCGTGCGCGGTGCGTCGGCGTCCGCGATCGGCGACGCCATCACGCCGGCCAGCATGAACCCGGCCAGCAGCACGGCCTGCAGTGCATACAGCGAACGCGCGCGCGGGCCGTGGCCGAGCGAACGCATCCGGTGGTCGAGCACGCGCGCGCCGACGATGCCGGCGATGAAGGCGGGGAATGCGAGCCACTTGATCACGAGCCCTTGCCCGACGCCGGCCAGCCCCGAGCCGATCAGGATGAAGTTGCCGGTGACGTGCGCAGTGAACAGGCCGAACAGCGCGACGAAGCCGAGCGTGTCGACGTAGCCGGCGATCGACGCGAGAAACACGTCCTCGCCGCGCACGTGATCGGGCGCCGCGGCCGCGGTTACCGGCTGCGTCGGCATGGCCCGGGTTCCTGGATGGCGACGGTTGCGCCGGCGCACGTGCTGCCTGCGTCCGGCGAGTTCAGATAACACATGTTCCGCTCCGGTTGCGCCGAACGGCCCGGAGGCGCCGACTGGCGTCCGGTCCCAACGGCGGTTCGGAAGCAAGACTAGTTAAGGAACGTCTTAATGTCATGGCGGCGGCCCTGAATTTTCCTGAATATGCCGCCCGGACGCCCGGCCGGACTGCGGGGTCGACGCGACGCGGTACGCTTAGGAAAACGCTCTCGCATCGCAGCGACCTCGGCGCAGCGATCGGCCCGCACGGTCCGATCGTGTTATTTTTCGAGCGATAGCTTAAGCGCGCCATCAGGAGCCGATGCATGACCGAAAGAAAACGCAGCACGCCGGCCCGCGAGCGCGGGACGGACGCCGACGGCAACGCCGTCACGCCGGGCCGCCGGCTCGCGCCGGAAGCGCGCGAGCGGCAAATCGTCGAGAAGGCGATCGAGCACTTCGCGACGCACGGCTTTTCCGGCAGCACGCGCGAACTCGCGCGGCAAATCGGCGTCACCCAGCCGCTCTTGTACCGGTACTTCCCGAGCAAGGAAGCGCTGATCGATCGCGTGTACGAGGAGATCTACACGTGGAACTCCGACTGGGAAAAACTGATCGCGGACCGCACGGTCCCGCTGCAGGAACGGCTCGTCACGTTCTATCGCGCGTACGCGCAAACCATCCTGCGGCGCGAATGGATCCGCACCTTCATCTTCGCGGGGCTCAGCCGCGAGGGTTTCAATACTCGCTACCTGTCGCGGTTGCGCGAACGCGTGTTCCTGCCGGTGCTGCGCGAGTTGCGGCACGAGTACGACATTGCGACGCCGGCGACTGAGGCACAGCGCAACGCGGAAATCGAACTGGTCTGGAGCCTGCACGCGAGCATCTTCTATTTCGGCGTCCGCAAGTGGGTCTACGGCCTGCCGGTGCCCGACGATCTCGACACTGAAATCGAACGGCTGGTCGATGCGTTTCTCCACGGCACGCCCGCGACGCTGAAGCAGCTCGCGTCCGGCGCGGGTGGCCGGCGCCGCCGGCGCGCGTAATCCGGCGCGGCGCACGCCCCCAGACGATTTCAGAACAATTTATCCGGCGCGCCGATCGCTTCGCCTATCCTCGAACGGCATCTGCGCCCGCCTCCGGCTGCGCGCACACCGAACCGGACAGGGACCACCCGATGACCCACGACGCGCCTTCGATCACGCATCACACCGTCACCGCGAACGGCATCCGCCAGCACTACATCGATGCCGGCAGCGGGCCGGTCGTCGTGCTGCTGCACGGCTTCCCGGAAACCAGCTTCGCGTGGCGCTTCCAGATCCCGGCGCTGGCGCGGCGTTACCGCGTGATCGCGCCCGACCTGCGCGGCTACGGCGAAACCGACAAGCCGGCCGCCGGCTACGACAAGCGCAACATGGCGCGCGACGTAGCCGGCCTGCTCGATGCGCTCGGCATCGGCCGCATCGCGCTCGTCGGCCACGATCGCGGCGCGCGTGTCGCGACGCGCTTTTCGAAGGACTTCCCCGAGCGCGTCGACCGGCTCGTCGTGATGGACAACGTGCCGACGCGCATCGTCGCGCAGAACATGACCGCGCAAACCGCGCGCGCGTACTGGTTCTTCCTGTTCCATCAGGTGCCCGACCTGCCCGAGGCACTGATCGCCGGCAAGGAAGCCGAGTGGCTGAGCCATTTCTTCGCCGACTGGTGCTACAACCCGCACGCGATCTCCGGCGACGCGTTCGACACGTACGTGCGTGCGTACCGGCGCCCGGGCGCCGTGCGCGGCGCGCTGGCCGACTATCGCGCGAACGCGGAGGACGTGAAGCAGGATCTCGTCGACGCCGACGTCCCGATCGCCTGCCCGACGATGGCCATCTGGGGCGAGGATTTCTACGCGGTCGGCAAGCTGTTCGACATGAAGTCCGTATGGGAAAGCATGGCGACGAACCTGCGCGCCGAGCCGATCGCGCAGTGCGGACACCTGCCGCAGGAGGAGCAGCCGGAGCGCGTGAACGCGTTGCTGCTCGACTTCCTCGCGCACTGGGAAGGTTGAACTGCCGCGTGCGGCGAATCATCGGGGGAAAGCAATCATGAGCGACGTTTCGGGCCCGTCGGCGATCGTCGTCGGCGGATCGGTGGGTGGACTGTTCACGGCAACCGCGTTGCGGGCGGCCGGTTGGCGCGTCAAGGTGTTCGAGCAATCGCCGAACGATCTCGACAGTCGCGGCGGCGGCATCGTGCTGCAGCCGCCGATCGAGCGCGCGTTCGCATTCGGCGGCGTGCCGGTGCCGCGCGATGCGGGCGTCGATTCGGGCGACCGGATCTACGTCGACGAACACGACCGTATCGCGCAACGCTTCTACATGCCGCAGACGCAGACCGCATGGAACGTGATCTATACGGCGCTGAAGCGCGCGCTGCCCGCCGACGTCCTGCACGCCGGCGTCGCGTTCGACCGGCTCGAGCAGGACGGCGCGCGCGTGTTCGCGCACTTCTCGGACGGCCGCGTCGAGCAGGCCGACCTGCTGGTCGGCGCCGACGGCGGCCGCTCGGCCGTGCGCGCGCAGCTGCTGCCCGATGCGCGCCCCGCGTACGCGGGGTATGTCGCGTGGCGCGGGCTCGTCGACGAGCACCTGCTTCCCGACACGGTGCTGCAGGTGCTGCGCGAGCGCTTCACGTTCCAGCAAGGCGACGCCCATCTGTTCCTGACCTATCTGGTGCCCGGCCGCGACGGCGCGATCGCGCCCGGCAAGCGGCGCGTGAACTGGGTCTGGTACCGGCGGCTCGCGCAGGATCGCCTGCCATCGCTGTTTCTCGGCCAGGACGGCATGCAGCGCGACGGCTCGCTGCCGCCCGGCGCGATGCGCGACGACAACCGGCTCGAACTCGTGAACGCCGGCCGCCGGATGCTCGCACCGACGCTCGCCGCGCTCGTCGACGCGACACAGGCGCCGTTCGCACAGGCGATCCTCGATCTCGCGGTCGAGCGCATGGCGTTCGGCCGCGCCGTGCTGCTCGGCGACGCGGCCTGCCTCGTGCGGCCGCATACGGCCGCAGGTGTCGCGAAAGCGGCGGACAACGCGGTCGGTCTTGCCGAGGCGCTGCGCGGCGGCGTGCCCGCCAACGCGTTCGACGCCGCGCTGTCGCGCTGGGAAGCTGTTCAGCTCGCCACCAGCGCGTCGCTGTCCGAACTCGGCATCTCGCTCGGCGCGCGGATCATGGGGCGCGCGTGACCGGCCGGCCGCCGTGTGCGGGCTCGATCGTTTGCATCGACCGCCGATTCGTGATTCCAGGTCAAAAATGATTTCGCCGGCGGCCCGTTTTTCCGCGGCGTCGGGATACCTATATTGGCAGCACTCGCAACGACGACGACGTGGTTGCGGTTCACTCGACCCGATAGGTACCCCTGATGAAAACGCTCGTTTCTTCCACGCTTGCCGCACTGATCATCGCCACGCCGGCCGTTTCGTTCGCGCAGCAGCATGACCGCCCGCTGACCCGCGCCGAAGTGAAAGCCGAAATGGCCCGCCTCGCGGCCGTCGGCTATACGCCGGCACTGGACCACAACCAGTATCCGGTCGCGATCCTCGCCGCCGAAAAGCGCGTGCGTGAAAACGCCGTCGCGCAAGCGGCATCGAACACCGCACCGGCAGCCGACACGACCGGCTACGGCAGCGAAGGCACCAGCACCAGCGCATCCGGCCGCGCACTGACGACCAACGGCCGCGACGCGATCTATCGCGGTCATTGAGCGGCATCGACGCGCGCGCGAGCCCCTTGCCCGCCACGCGCCCCCGCTCGTCCATCCCCTCCGCATCGCCGGCCCGAATCGCCTGAACAGGCGTTCGGGCCGCGCGTCGTCGCACCGCTTCCCGCATCACGCCCCTGCCGCGCGCATCGTCGCCGCACCGCGCGATTCGTGACTGCGCAGTACAAGTTCTTATGACGCCGCGTCCGTTTATCCATCGCGCGCCACGCACGATACTGCGCACCATCCGGCGCCGTGCGCGTCATTCGATACATCGAACAACATGAACAGCTACCCAGGATTGAAGCGCTTCGCGCGACCGGCCGTGCTGGCCGCCCTTCCGCTCGCCGCATTGCTCGCGTTGACGGGCTGCCGGTCGGACGACACCGCGCCGGCCCCGAAGCCGAACGTGATCGTCAGCGCACCCGTCGCGCGCAACGTGAACGACGTCGACGTCTACACGGGCCGCTTCGAAGCGGTCGACACGGTCGACGTGCGCCCGCGCGTGAGCGGCCATCTCGAACGCGTCGCGTTCCAGGACGGCGCGACCGTGAAGAAAGGCGACCTGCTGTTCGTCATCGATCCGCGCCCGTACCAGGCGGCGGTGACGGCCGCGCAAGGCACGCTCGAGCGCGCGCAGTCGCAACTGAAGCTGAGCCGGCAGGATTTCGAGCGGGCCAGCGTCCTGATCAAGACCGACACCATCGCGCAGAGCCTGTACGACCAGCGCCGCCAGGCCGTGCAAAGCGCGCAGGCCGACGTGACGAGCGCGCAAGGCGCGCTCGAACGCGCGCGGCTCGACCTGTCGTTCACGCGCATCGTCGCGCCGATGTCGGGGCGCATCAGCCGCAAGCGCGTCAGCGAGGGCAACCTCGTGAAGGGCGGCGACAGCGAAGCCACGGTGCTGACGACGATCGTGTCGCAGGACCCGATCGACATCTACTTCGACGTCGACGAGGAAAGCTACCTGCGCTACACGCGCGAAGCCGCGCAACATGGCGGCAGCGCGTCGTCGCGACAGGTGGCGATCGCGCTGCCGGGCGACGCGAAGCCGTCGCTGTCGGGCACGATGGATTTCGTCGACAACCGCCTCGACAACTCGACCGGCACGCTGCGCCAGCGCGCGCGCGTCGCGAATCCGGACGGACGCCTGAGCCCCGGCCAGTTCGGCCGCGTGTCGCTGTCGAGCCGCGTCGCGCACGCGGCGCTGCTCGTGCCGGATTCGGCCGTCGCGACCGACGCAACGCGCCGCGTGCTGTATTTCGTCGACGCGAACGGCACCGTATCGGTGCGCCCGGTGACGCCCGGCCGCCTGTTCGGCAACCTGCGTGAAATCGATGCGGGGCTGAAGGCCGGCGACCGCGTGATCGTCGACGGCTTCCAGCGCGTGCAGGCCGGCGATCAGGTCAATGCGGTGCCGCGCGCGATCGATGCGGCTCAGATGGCGAATGCGACGAATTCCGAAAAAGTTGCGAACGCAACCGCTTCGTCCAGCACCGCGACCGGGAGCGCGCAATGAACCTCGGCCGCCTGTCCGTCCAGCAGCCGGTGCTCGCGATCGTCCTGTCGATCGTGCTGACCATCGCCGGCGCGCTGGCCTATTTCTCGCTCGCGGTGTCCGAGTACCCGGACATCGCGCCGCCGACCGTCGTGATCCAGGCGAGCTACCCGGGTGCGTCCGCGGAAACCGTGTCGCAAACCGTCTCGACCCCGATCGAGCTGGAAGTGAACGGCGTCGAGGACATGCTGTACATGTACAGCCAGGCGACCTCCGACGGCAGCCTGAACATCACCGCGACGTTCAAGCCCGGCACCGACGTCGACAAGGCGCAGGTGCTGGTGCAGAACCGCGTCGCGCTCGCGACGCCGCGCCTGCCCGAGCCCGTGCAGCGCAGCGGCGTGTCGGTCCGCAAGTCGTCGCCGACGCAGCTCGGCACGATCTTCATCTACTCGCCCGACCAGCGCTACGATCCGCTGTACGTGTCGAACTACGCGATCCGCAACGTCGCCGACGTGCTGAAGCGGATCGACGGCGTCGGCGACATCAACCCGCTCGGCGCGCGCGAATACTCGATGCGCATCTGGCTCGACCCGGAACGCGTCGCGTCGTTCGGCCTGAGCCCGCGCGACCTCATCGCCGCGGTGCGCGCGCAGAACACGCAGCTCGCGGGCGGCGTGGTCGCGCAGGCGCCGATCACGAACCAGGCGTTCCAGCCGAACCTGATCTTCGAAGGGCGCCTGAAGCGGCCCGAGGATTTCAGCGACATCGTCGTCAAGCAGGGGCAGGACGGGCGTCTCGTGCGGCTGAAGGACGTCGCGCGCATCGAGGTCGGCGCGCTCGCGTACGCGACCGACAGCTACATGCTGCGCCACCCGACCATCGCGCTGCAGGTGCTGCAGCAGCCCGGCGCGAACGCGGTCGCGACGATGGACGCGGTCGAGAAGAAGATGACCGAGCTCGGCAAGGCGTTCCCGAAGGGCATCGTCTACAACATCGGCTACAACCCGACCGCGTTCATCGGCGACAGCATCCACGAACTCGTGAAGACCATCTACGAGGCGGTCGTGCTCGTGGTGTTCGTCGTGCTGCTGTTCCTGCAGGGCTGGCGGCCTTCGATCATCCCGATCCTGTCGATTCCGGTGTCGCTGGTCGGCACGTTCGCGGCGATGGCCGTGCTCGGCTACTCGATCAACAACCTGACGCTGTTCGGCCTCGTGCTCGCGGTGGGGATCGTCGTCGACAACGCGATCGTCGTGGTCGAGAACGTCGAGCGGCACCTGGCGGCCGGCACCGCGCCGCGCGATGCGACGCTGCTGACCATGAAGGAAGTCGGCGGTGCGCTGTTCGCGATCACGCTGGTGCTGTGCGCGGTGTTCGTGCCGACCTCGTTCATTCCGGGCATCTCCGGCCAGTTCTTCCGCCAGTTCGGCGTGACGATCGCCGTGTCGACCGCGATCTCGTTCTTCACGTCGGTCACGCTCGCGCCCGCGCTGTCCGCGATGATGCTGAAGGCGCACGACCCCGCGCACGATGCGCCGGCGTCGACGTCGCGCACGGCCGCGCTGCTCGCGCCGCTCACGCGCGCGGTGCAGCGTTTCGCGGATGCCTTCAACCGCGTGTTCCAGCGCGTATCCGACGCCTACGGCGCGCTGGTCAGGAAGCTCGTGCGGATCATTCCCGCGATGAGCGTGCTGTACGTCGTGCTGATCGCGGCGACCGGCTATCTGCTGGTATCGAGCCCGAAGGGCTTCATTCCCGCGCAGGATCGCGGCTACCTGGTGGTGCTGGTGCGCACGCCCGACGGCGCGACGCTCGAACGCACGAGCGCGGTCGCGCGCAAGATCGAGGACATCGCGCTGTCGGTGCCGGGCGTCGCGCGCGTGCCGGTGTTCTCCGGCGTCAACGCGGCCACCGGCACGAATTCGGCGAACAGCGCCGGCCTGTTCCCGGTGTTCAAGCCCTGGCCCGAACGCAAGGCGCAGGGCCTCACCATCGATACGATCGCGGCCGAGCTGCGCAAGCGCCTCGCGGGCATCACCGAAGCGTCGATCGTCGTCGCGATGCCGCCGCCGGTGCAGGGCCTCGGCAGCACGGGCGGCTTCGCGATGCGGCTCGAAGACCGCAACGGCCTCGGCACGGCCGCGCTCGCGAAGGCGACGCAGGATCTCGTCGAAGCCGCGAACCGCACGCCCGGCATGGTCGGCGTCTACACGCCCTACTCGGCGACGAGTCCGCAGGTTCACGTCGAGCTCGATCGCGAGAAGGCGGAGATGCTCGGCGTGCGGAGCCAGGAGATCAATGACGCGGTCGAAACGTATTTCGGCTCGACCTACATCAACGACTTCAACATCGTCGGGCGCACCTATCGCGTCACCGCGCAGGCCGACCTGCCGTTCCGCGTGACGGCCTCCGACCTCGGGCGCCTGAAGGTGCGCAACCGCGACGGCGACATGGTGCCGATCGGCAGCGTTACGCGCATCGACGACACGCTCGGCGTCGATCGCGCACCGCGCTACAACCTGTATCCGGCCACCGAGATCAACGGCGATACCGCACCCGGCCTCGGTTCCGGTTTTGCGATCAAGACGATGGAGACGCTCGCGAAGCAGGTGCTGCCGCCGGGCATCTCGTTCGAATGGACCGACTTGTCGTACCAGCAGACCACGGCCGGCAACACGGGGCTGCTCGTGTTCCCGCTGTGCGTGCTGCTCGTCTATCTGGTGCTCGCCGCGCAGTACGGCAGCTGGAGCCTGCCGGTGTCGATCCTGCTGATCGTGCCGATGTGCCTGCTGGCCGCGTCGCTCGGCGTGCGCGCGCTCGGCCAGGACGTGAACATCCTCACGCAGATCGGCTTCATCGTGCTGGTCGGGCTCGCCGCGAAGAACGCGATCCTGATCGTCGAGGTCGCGCGGCAGCTCGAGGCCGACGGCAGGGAGCTGGTCGACGCGGTGGTCGACGCGTGCGTGCAGCGGCTGCGCCCGATCGTGATGACGTCGCTCGCGTTCATTCTCGGCGTGCTGCCGCTCGTGATCTCCGAAGGCGCCGGCGCGGAAATGCGCCAGGCGGTCGGCGCGGCCGTGTTCTTCGGGATGATCGGCGTGACGTTCTTCGGGCTGCTGTTCACGCCCGTGTTCTATGTGCTGGTCCGCCGGCTCGCGACGCGCAAATCCGGCGTCGCGGCGGCGGCCGCGGAGGTGGTGCAATGAAATTCATCCGACTCGTGGCCGCGCTGTCCGCGGCGGCCGTCCTGACCGCGTGCACGAGCGCGCCGGTCGCCACCGTCGCCCCGCCGCCGCTCGCCGCGACCTACGCGAACGCGGATCTCGTCGCCGCCGGCCCTGCCGCCGCGACCGACGCGTGGTGGCACGGCTTTCACGATCCGATTCTCGACCGGCTGGTCGATCGCGCGCTCGCCAACAACCTCGACCTGAAGGCGGCGGTCGCGCGCGTCGACGCGGCGCGCGCGGTACGGATCGGCGCCGCGTCGCAGTGGTTCCCGTCGCTCGATCTGAATGCGGGCGCCGGCCGTCAGCGGCTGTCCGCGTCGCAGGCGTTCCCGACCGACACGCCGACGACCGGCAATGCGTTCGACCTGAATGCGAGCGTCGCGTGGGAAATCGACATCTTCGGGCGCATCCGCCAGGGCGTGTCGGCCGCCGACGCCGACATCGCGTCCGCGCGGAACGACGCGGCGGCCGTGCGGATCGCGACGATCGACGAAACCGTGCGCACCTACGTGACGGTGCGCGGGCTCGAGCAGCGGCTCGCGCTGGTCGAGGCGAACGCAGAGAGTCAGCGCGGCACCGAGGCATCGACGCGGCGCCTGTTCGACGCGGGCGTCGTGCCGATCGCCGACGTCGACCGCGCCGCCGCGCAGGCGGAAACCACGCTCGCCGAGTTGCCCGCGCTGCAGTTGCAGCGGCAGGCCGCGATTCACCGCTTGTCGATCATCACCGCGGCGACGCCGCAGGACGTCTATGCGCAACTCGATCCGCCCGCGCCGGGGCCGGTGTGGACGGCAGCGGCGCCGGGCATCGGCACGCCGGCCGACCTGCTGCGCCGCCGGCCCGACGTGCGCGCCGCCGAAGCGAGGGTCGTCGCCGCGTATGCACGCATCGGCGTAGCCGAAGCCGATCTCAGGCCGCACCTGCAGCTGATCGGCGTGATCGGCGCGGCCGTCGACGGCTTCTCCGGCGCGACGCTCGCGCGTTCGCTCGCCTGGATGGCCGGCGCCGGCGCGAGCGCGCCGCTGTTCGACGGCGGACGGCGCCGCAGCATCGTCGCGTTGCGACGCGCGCAGGCCGATCAGGCCGTCGCCGCCTATCGCTCGACCGTGCTCGGCGCGGTCAGCGACGTCGAAACGTCGCTCGCCGCAACCGCCCGCGATCACAGCCGGACCGAGCGCCTCGAACGCGCGGCGTCGAATGCGCGCGATGCCTATGCGCAGATCAACCGGTCGTGGCGCAGCGGCGAATCGGCGTTCATCGACACGCTGGAGGTGCAGCGCTCGCTGCTCGCGGCCGAGGATTCGCTCGCGCAGGCGCGCACCGACGAGATGCTCGCGCAGGTCAGGCTGATGACCGCGCTCGGGCAGTAGGCGGGTTGGTGCGATGCGGCTGGTGCGGCGCATCGGTCGCGTTGGTCGCGTCGGTCGCCATGAAAAAAGGGCGACGTGCCCGATATCGATCGAACACGTCGCCCTTCGCACGAGACGAGCGGCGGTTTGCGCGCCCCTTCAGTCGATATCGCCGCCTTCCTTCAGCTGTGCGCTCAAGTAGTCCAGAAAACTGACGATGCGCGACGACAGCGTAGCGTTGCGATAGTAGACCGCGTGAATCGGCTGGCGGAATTCGGTCGTGTCGTCGACCAGCACTTCGACGAGGCTGCCGTCGCGGCGATGGGTGCCCGTCATGTAGTCGGCGAGGCACACGATGCCCGCGCCGTTAAGCGCGAGCGTCAGCAGCGTCTCGCCGCTCGACGCCTGCAGCGCGGGATGGATCCGGTATACGTCGCCGTCCGCGGTGCGCAGCGGCCAGTGGTTCAGCGTTTCGGGCTGCACGAAGCCGAGCAGCGTATGGTCCGCGAGATCGGCCACGCGCGTCGGCACGCCGGCCTTCTCCAGGTACGCGGGGCTCGCGAGAATGCGCAGCCGGCTGCTGCCGAGCTTGCGCGCGTGCAGCGTCGAATCGCGCAGCTCGCCGATCCGGATCGCGACGTCGGCGCGCTGTTCGAGCAAGTCGATGATTTCGTCGCTGGTATGCAGTTCGGCCGCGATCGCCGGAAACGCTTCGCGAAAGCCCGGCATCATCGGCGCGATCACGTGCTGCATGAACGGCATCGCCGCGTTGATGCGCAACCGCCCGGCCGGCTTCTCGCGCTGGCTGGCGAGCTGTTCCTCGGCGAATTCGACCGACGCGATGATCTCGCGCGCGTATTCGAGGAACAGCGTGCCCTCTTCCGTCACTTCGAGCCGGCGCGTCGTGCGGCGGATCAGCGTCGTGTCGAGCTTTTCCTCGAGACGCCGCAGGATCCGGCTCATCACCGACGTCGGCTGGTGGAGCTTGTCCGCCGCCCCCGTCAACGAGCCGGTATCGGCGATGGTCACGAATGCGAGCATCTCGTCGAGGGTGGTCTTCATGGTCGGGAATCGGTGACGGTTTCAGAATCGTCACGATAGTGCCGCAGCGCCCGTTTGATAAGCGGGAGCCGGCGCGAATCATAGTTGATTCAGATTCAAGAATGCGCGGCCAATATTGCCCGAGCAATGCGATCGCGGGCCGGGGGCGCACGCGCCCGGGAGGGCGCGTGTTGCGTGTTGCGTGTTGCGTGTTGCGTGTTGCGTGTTGCGTGTTGCGTGTTGCGTGCTGCGTGCTGCGTGCTGCGTGCTGCGTGCTGCGTGCTGCGTGCTGCGTGCTGCGAAGCAATTCTGCGGCGTCAGGCCGCGATCGGCATGTCGTGGCGGATCCAGTCCTGCATCGCGCCATGCTGCGGCGCCCAGCCGAGTTCCTGCCGCGCGCGCACTGCTTTCACGCGGCTGTTCGACGCCAGCGAGAAATGCGCGCGCGAGTGGCCGAGCACCTGCTCGGCCTCGGCGATGTCCCACTCGACGACCGACGGCAAACCGAGACGCGCGGCGAGCGCCGCGCCGATGTCCGCGAACGACGTTTCGCCGTTCTCCGCGAAATACAGCGCGCCCGGCGCCGCGTGCCGCATCGCGCGCACGTAGAGATCGGCGACGTCCTCGACATGCACGTTCGACCAGCGGTTCAACCCCTTGCCGATCACGCGGACCGCGCCGGCCTCGCGCGCGATCGCCGCAAGCAGCGGAAGCTGCGCGCTGTCGCGCCGGATGCCGAGCCCGTCGCCGTAGATCATGCTGTTGCAGATCACCGCCGAGCGGATGCCGAGCGTCGCCGCCGACATCACGAGCTGATCGATCGCACGGCGCTCGGGCTTGGCCGGCGCGACGACCGGCGTCGCTTCGTCGAACACCGGCGCGTCGCCGTGCGCGCCCTGTGCGTCGTCCGCGATCACGCTGGTGCCGCTGGTATGCAGGAACGTCTTGCCCGAGCCGCTCAGCGCCGCGACGATCGTCTCGACCGATGCGCGGTGGTCGCTGCTCGCCGCGTTGATCACGCAGTCCGCGTCGCTCGCGAACGCATGCAGCAGCGCCGTGTCGTCGAGCGTGCCGATGACCGGCAAGATGCCGGCTGCCGCGAGTGTCGCGGCCTTCTCGCCGTTGCGCGCCAGCCCGGTGACGACATGCCCTGCCGATACCAGCCGTGCGGCCACCGAGCCGCCGATGTAGCCGGCCGCGCCCGTCACGAATACCTTGATGCCCTTCATCCACCGCTCCGATGGCGAGGCCGCGAAACTGCCCGCGCCTCGCGGAAATGAGTCGGCCCGCGCGCACCGGTGTCGGATGGGCGCGGGCCGTCGATGCCGGCCGTGCGGCGCGTCGAACCTGCGCAACGCGGCCTGTAGCGTCAGTATCGATGCCGCGCGCGGGCGGCGAAAGAGGCGGATCGCGAAAAGAGTTTTGATCCGGGCGGGAAGATCGGCGGCGGCGCCGCGTCAGTGCCGGATCCTCCAGGCTACGGCTTGCCGCCCAGCGACTCGACGATCCGGTACGCAGTCTTCACACGATCCTCGATCGGAAAGCTGCGATTCGCGAGCATCACGATCGCGAGCCGCTTCGCGGGCACGAACGCGACATAGGTACTGAAGCCGTTGGTCGACCCCGTCTTGTTGATCCACGCGTCCGGGCGCGGTGCGAGCGGCGGCTTGAGTTCGGTCGCGGGCGTCGCGTCGTGGAGCATCGGCGGCGCATTCCCCGCGAGCAGCGTCGGCAATGCGACCGGATACGGATACTGTTCCCAGATCAGGTCCTGCGTGAACGGCCCCGCGCGGAAATAGCCGGTGTGCGTGCGTTCGAGCGCACGCTGCAGCCGCGGCGCCGTTTCGACGAGCCCCATGTTCGCCTGCACGAAGCGCAACAGGTCGGCCGCCGTCGTCCTGACGCCGTACGCCGACTGCCACAGCATGCCGCCCGTCATCCGGATCGGCTTGCCGTCCTGCGTATAACCCTGCGCATAGTCGGCCTGCCGCGCGGCAGGCACGTTGATGTACGTGTGCGTCATCCCGAGCGCGGGAAACAGCCGCTGTTCCATCAGCCCCGCGAAGTCGCGATTCATCGCCTTCGCGGTGAGCTGCCCGAGCATCCCGATCGCGACGTTCGAATAGGTGCGGCGCGTGCCCGGCGCGTACGCGGGGCGCCACGCGTCGAGATAGCGCATCAGGCCCGCGTCGTCGCGGATGCTGTCGGGCACCTGCAGCGGCATCCCGCCGGGCGTGTGCGTGCCGAGCTCGAGCAGCGTCACGCGGCCGAACGGCTTGCCCCGCAGCGCGGGCAGATACTTGCCGGCCGGATCCGTGAGCGACAGCTCGCCGCCCTCCTGCGCGTCGGATGCGAGCGTCGCGGTCAGCGTCTTGCTGACGGAGCCGATCTCGAACAGCGTGTCGCCGGTCACCGGCTAGCCGGTTTGCGTCGACATCACGCCGTAGTCGAACACATAAGGCTTGCCGTCGGCGACGATGCCGATCGCCATGCCGGGAATGGCGAACTGCTTCATCAGCGGTGCGACGTGGCGGGTTACGGTGTCGTGAATCTCGTCCAGCGTGGCGGCGGCCGCGCGGCCGGTCGTGGTGGCGGCGCATGCGGCGACGAACAGGGTCGCGGCGATGCGGATCGCGTTGAATCGCATGGGTGCGGTTCCTTCGATTTTCAGATGGTTGCATGAACAACGGATTCGGCCGCGCCGCGCGGACGCCGCGCCAGCCGTCCCGTCGAAGCAGGACTATCCGCTGCCGGCCGCCAACCGACAATCGACGATATGTTGCGCGAGCCTAAAGAAAATCTTATGCGGCGCGTGAACCGGTCCCGCGCGTCAGTCCGGCAAGCGGTCGAGAAACGCCAGCATCGCGGCATTGAAGCGCGCCGGCCGCTGCAGCGGCGCGAAGTGGCTCACGCCCGGCAGGATCGTCAGCGTTGCGTCCGGAATCGTGCGCGCGAGATACGCCGCATGGTCGGGGCGGATGAACTCGTCGTGCTCGCCCTGCACGATCGCGACCGGCACGGCGATCGCCGCGAGGTCGGCCGCGCTGTAATCCGGTTGCGTGCGCATCATTTCGCTGACGGCGGCAACGAACGCGTCGAAACGGTCCGGCGTCGCGGACAGCCGCACGTAGTCCTTGCGGTGCCGCGCGAAGCAGCGGTCGATCAGCGGGCTCGGCATCATCTCCTTCGTGCCGCCCGGATCCATGTTGCACGCGAAGAAGAACACGCCCGCCGCACGCGCCGGCGCGCGGGCGGCCAGCACGAGCGACACGCACGCGCCATCGCTCCAGCCGACGAAGCGTGCGCGCCCGATGCGCAGCGCATCGAGCACCGCCAGCACGTCGGAGGCCATGCGTTCGTAGGAATAGGGGCGATCGTCACGCGTGCTGCGGCCGTGGCCGCGGCTGTCGATCACGATCGCGCGGTAGCCGGCCGCGAGCAGCGCCGGCACCTGGTTGCCCCAGTTGCCGCCGTGGCCGAGGCCGCCGTGCAGCAGCACGACCGGCGGGCCGTGGCCGAACGACGCGTGCCAGATGCGCGCGCCGTCGTGGTCCAGCCATCCTTCGGCGCCGGCCGCCGGCAGCGGCGCGCCGCCTTGCGCGTCGAAGCGGACGAGGTCGTCGTCGGCGAATTCCGCGTTCATCGTTCTGCCGTCCTTGCGAGGGAAACGAGCGTGCGATTGTAATGCGCGGGACGGCGTGCCGCGACGCGTCCGCGCGCTGCGGTGCGCGACGGCGCGGCGCCGTGCCTTCAGGCCTGCGTCGACACCAGCGCGCCGGACGTCGAGCCGCCCGACTTCTGGATCGCCTGCGCAAGCTGCGCGATCGCCGTCGACAGCGCGGCGGAGATCGTGCTGGCTTCCGCGCCCAGCGTCTGCTGCTCGAGTGCCGCGGCCGGATCCTGCTTCGCGCGCTGCGCGGCCGCCGCCATCTGCTGCTGCAGTTGCGCAAGCTGTTTCTGCAGGCGCTCGATGAGTTGCTTCAACTGCTTGACCGCGGGATCCTCGGCCGAGGATCCCGACGCGCCTGGCGTCTGCCCTGCACCGTCCGACTGCGCGGCACCACCCGCCGGCGACGACGCGGCGGACGTCGCCGTCGACGCGGCACCGGTGCCGGACTGGTTGGCGGTCGCGTCGCCGGTGGCGGGCGAGGTCTGCGCGGCGGAAGAAGGGTCGATCTGCATCGTGTCGGTCCGTAGTGAGTGTGCGACTCGGGTCGGTTGAACAGGGGATACCTTGCAACCGGTTTACGGTATTCATCGGATGAAACTTGAGCCCCGCCTTTCCAGCTGCCCTGAGATGCCCCGAGATGCCCGCGCCGTGCGCGTACCGCCGATCGTCGCGAAGGGGCCAGATTGGCCGGCCGTCGACGCTGGTAAAATCGCCGGCTGGCCTGCTGCCGCAGCACACCGGCTGCTTCCGGCAAGGCCTCGCGGGCTACCCCGCGTCGGTGCCCGCCCGGTCGGGCCCGATACGCGATGCCGTCCGGCGCCGTCGCAACGCGAGCCCCGCGCCCGCATCGACATGCGACGCGCCGACTTCGGCACGCCCCCCTTCATCACGCATTTCGAGGAATTCACGATGGCCCGCATCGGCGCCTTCTGCCTGACCACGTGGCTCGCGGCCGCGATTCTCTATTTCGGCCAGCATTCGGTCGCGATGATTGCGCTCAGCGGCGTGGTCGTGTTCGGCGGATTCGACCTGCTGCGTCCGTAACGACGGCGGCGCGCACGGCAGCGGCGGACGCGCTTCGCCGCCGCACTGAAAAACGCCGACCGGCGGGCTACGGCGCAGCGCAAGATGCCGGCATCCCGGACCGGCGCGACGCACGCGTCGGCCGGCCCGTCGAACGCTTCAACCCATCACCGCGGCAACGTCCGCAACGACGACGGCCCGCCCGTCAGCGCGATGCGCTTGCCCGTATCGCGCAGCTTGCCGCCGTCCACCGCATACAGCGCGAGCTGCCGCTCGACGTTGAACTGCACGATCACGTGCCGGCTGTCGGCGGTAAACACGATGCCCTGCGCGGCTTCGCCGCCCGGCACTTCACTCGTCTGCACCGCACGGCCGTTGCGGATCTCGAACAGCACCACCTTGCCGAGCTTGTGGCGACCCGGGTTGTCGGGCGTCAGGTTCGAGCCGTCCATCGCCTGCACGGCTATCCACTTTCCGTCCGGCGAGATCGCGACGCCTTCCGGCAGCGACGGCACCGTCAGGAACTGGACCGTGCGGAACGGCGTGCGCGACACGTCGATCAGCGCGACCGAATCGGCATCGCCCGCGAGCGTGCCCGTATAGCCCGGCAGCCCCGCGAGCCCGACGTTGCTGACGACGGCCCAGCGATTGTCGCTCGACACGTCGATCGTGTAGGGCGCGACGCCCGTGCTCAGCCGCGTGCCGCTGTCGGCCACCTTGCCGTCGTCGACGTTCAGCACCGCGATGCCCTGCTCGTCGCGCAGCGACACGAGCGCATGCTTGCCGTCGTGCGTGAAACTGATCCCGGCGAGCCGCTTCTTGCCGATCTTCAGGTTGCCGTCGAGCGTCACCTGCGTTCCGTCGATCCGCAGGATCGACACGCTGCCGTCGAGGTTCGCCGCCAGCGCGAGCCGGCCCGACCGGTCGATCGCAATCCCCTGCGGGTGCGTGCCGAGTTCGATGCGCGTGATCGCCGGCGGCGACGCATCGAGGTTCACGACCTGCACAAACGTGTCGAACACGAGCTGTTTCGCGGTCTGGTCGTAGCGCGTCGGCGCGCCGACCAGCGCGAGCTTCGCGTCGGGTGCGATCGCGACGGCCTGCGGCGGGCCCTGGACGCCGTTCTCGACGTCGACCTGCAGCGCGACCTTCGGCGGAAACACGCTCGCGTCGAGCAGCGTCAGCGTGTCGGCGGGCGGCGACGCGAGATAGGTGTCGCGCCCTTCGACGCGCTGATACTTGCCGTCGTTGCCGGACACGATCCAGTCGGCCGCGTGCGCGGTGACGGCGGTGCCGGCGGTGGTAGCGAGCGTCAGCGCGGCGAGCAGGCGGGCGCGACGAAGGCGAAAGCGATTTGAATGCATGGCGGTCGGTTCTCCGGATCGGTTGCGGACGCAAGGACTGGCACGACCCTGCTGCTCGACGGGTCGATGCCACCGCATGATGCACGAAAGCGCGCGAAACCGGCGTCTCGCGCCCGCCGCTCAGGTCGTGCGCACGTCCGCGCTGTCCCACCGATCGACGTCGTCGAGCGGATACACGGGTCGCGCGAGCCGCTCGTAGCGGAACAGGCCGTAGTCCGAACCGGTCACGCCGCGGCTGTCGCACTCGACGAGCGCGGCCGCGATCGGCACGAATACCGGCCGGCAGTACATCCGCGACTTCAGCAGCAGGAATCGCGCCCGGCGCGGATCGATGCCGACGCTCTCGAACACGCCGAGATCCCACGGCTCCTGCGTGCGCTCGGTGACGACCAGCGTCGCGTCGCCGATATCGAGCACCGCCGCGCGGCCCATGTATGCGCGCTGGCCCGTATACGTCGGCCCGGTAATCACGTATTCGCCGTCGGTGATCGCGCGCACGATGCCCGTCGCCCGAAACGGCGCGCGCCGCGCGCCGCCGTGCGACGGCATCCGGTTGCCGACCGGCACGGTCACGGTCGCGCCGACGCCCGCGTCGATCAGCGCCGCGACTGCATCCGGGTCGCACAGCGGCCCGCTGACGATCCCGTCGAGCCCCTGCGCGAGCGCTTCCTCCAGCAGGTCCATCGTGTCGCACGGGCCGCCCGACATGCAGTTGTCGCCGTGATCGAGCATCAGCACCGGACGGTCAGCACCGCGCGCCAGCGCCGCGGCCTGCGCGACCGATTCCGCGAGCGGCGCGCTGCGGTAGACGAACGCGTCGCGTGCGTCCCAGATCTGCCGGGCGATGCGCTCGGCCACCGCGTCGGCCGCCGCGTGGTCGCCATCGGCGACCACGACGATGCTGATGCACGGCGCGGGAATGTCCGCGAGCGAGAAGCCGGGCAGCACCGATACCGCCAGCATCCCGTCGGCTTCGGCCGCGCGCGCGGCCTCCACCGCGCGCCGCATCGCGCCTTCGGCGCTCGCGCTGCGCAGCGTCGACGTCATCAGCGGCGGCTGCCGCCACGCGAGCACGGGCCGAGCGCGGCCGTGCAGCCGGTCGAGCAGCACACGCGCCGCGTGCTCGCCCGTCTCGTACATGTCGACGTGCGGATAGGTCTTGAAACTGACGATCACGTCCGCATGGTCGATCATCTTCTGCGTGACG
Source organism: Burkholderia sp. Bp8986 (assembly GCF_003854225.1). NCBI lineage: Bacteria > Pseudomonadati > Pseudomonadota > Betaproteobacteria > Burkholderiales > Burkholderiaceae > Burkholderia > Burkholderia sp. Bp8986. The sequence continues at coordinate 71,101 of NZ_QTQM01000015.1, forward strand.
TTCGCGTGCAGGTCGAGCGCGACCGCGATCGGCGCATCGGGCAGCGCGGCGCGCACGCGCGCGAGCAGGTCGCCCTCGCCGTCCGCGCTCTGCTCGGCGACCATCGCGCCGTGCAGGTCGAGCATCACCGCGTCGCAGCCGGGCGCGGCCGCGACGATCGCGTCGCAGATCGTTGCGTACGCATCGGCCGCGACCGGCCCGCTCGGGTTCGCGGCCGCCGACACCGGCGTGACGATCTCCGCGCCTGCGCGGGCCGCCGCATCGATGAACGCGGCCATCGCGGTGCGCATCCCGTGGTTCGCGCGATACGCGTCGTCACCCCAGTCGGGGCCGTTGCGGCCGAACGCGGCGAGCGGCGTCGGTACCGGCGAGAACGTATTGGTTTCGTGGTTCATCCGGGCGATCAGGATCTTCATCGCGTGGCGCCCTCCGCCACGCCCGCCACGCCCGCCACGCCCGCCACGCCCGCCGCGCCGAGCATCGCATGCAGCAGCACGTTGCAGCCCGCTTCGAGGTGGGCGGGATCGGCGTCCTCGATTTCGTTGTGGCTGATCCCGTCCTTGCACGGCACGAAGATCATCGCGGTGGGCGCGACGCGTGCGAGATACACCGCGTCGTGACCCGCGCCGCTGATCACGTTCATCGACGACAGCCCGAGCGCACTTGCGCCCGCGCGCACCCGCTCGACGAGTGCCGCGTCGAACGGCTGGGGAGCGAAATACACGACCTGCTCGACGTCGATCCGCATGTCGGCCACCGCCCCCAGATCGGCGCAGGCCGTGCGCAGTTCCGCATCCATCGCCGCCAGCGTCGCATCGTCGGCCGCGCGCAAGTCGACGGTCAGCGTCACGCGGCCCGGAATCACGTTGCGCGAATTCGGATGGACGTCGACCCAGCCGACCGTGCCGCGCCCGTGCGGCGGGTGCGCACGCGCGATGCCGTTCACCGCGCGCACGAGATCGGCCGCGACCAGCAGCGCGTCGCGCCGCAGTTCCATCGGCGTGGGTCCCGCATGCGCCTCCATCCCGTGTACGGTCACGTCGTACCAGCGCTGCCCGAGCGCGCCCTCGACCACGCCGATCGTCGTGTCGTGCGCCTCCAGCACCGGCCCCTGCTCGATATGCGCCTCGAAATACGCGCCGACCGGATGCACACCGTTCGCGTCGCCCGCATAGCCGATCGCGGCCAGCGCATCGCCCACCGATGTGCCGTCGCGATCGCGTTGCGCGAGTGCGTGGTCGAGCGTGAACGCACCCGCGAACACGCCGGAGCCCATCATCACGGGCACGAAGCGCGAGCCTTCCTCGTTGGTCCACACGGCGACCTCGAGCGGCGCACGCGTGCGCACGCCCGCGTCGTCGAGCGTGCGCAGCACTTCGAGGCCGGCGAGCACGCCGTAGTTGCCATCGAACTTGCCGCCGGTAGGCTGCGTGTCGATATGGCTGCCCGTCGTCACGGGCGGCAGGTCGTCGCGTTCGCCCGCACGTCGCGCGAAGATGTTGCCGATCGCATCGATGCGTACCGTGCAGCCGATTTCCTTCGCCCACGCGACGAACAGGTCGCGCGCCTCGCGATCGAGTTCGGTGAGCGCGAGGCGGCACACGCCTCCCTTGTCGGTCGCGCCGATTCGCGCGAGACGCATCAGGCTGTCCCACAGCCGCGCGCCGTCGACGCGCAGGCCGGACGCCGTGGCGCCCTGTGTCGAATCCAGAACTTGCATCGATGGAATTCCTCGCAATGAACGGGCCCGGCGCTTACGCGACGCCGACACCCAGGTAACGGTCCTTCACCTCGTGATCGGCCGCGAACGCCGCGTTGCTGCCTTCGTAGACGATCACGCCCTGTTCGATCACGAAGTGGCGGTCCGCAAGCTGCGTGCACACTTCGAGGTTCTGTTCGACGAGCAGGATCGCGACGCCGGCCGCCTTGATCTGCTTCAATTGCGCGACGATCTCCTCGACGATCACCGGCGCGAGCCCTTCGACCGGCTCGTCGAGCATCAGGAGCCGCGGGTGGTTCATCAGCGCGCGGCCGATCGCGAGCATCTGCTGCTCGCCGCCCGACAACTGCGCGCCGCCGTTGCGGCGGCGCTCCTTCAGGCGCGGGAAGATCCGGTAGATATCGTCGAGTTGCCACGGCGAATCGCGGCGTGCGCCGAGCCGCAGGTTTTCCTCGACCGACAGCAGCCGGAAGATGCCGCGATGCTCGGGCACGAAGCACAGGCCGCATGCGGCGATCCGGTGCGCGGGCTGCCCGGACACCGGCCGGCCGGCGAACGTCACCGTCCCGCCGGTCGGCGCGACGACACCCGCGATCGCCTTGAGCGTGGTCGATTTGCCCGCGCCGTTGCGGCCGAGCAGCGTCACCGTCTCGCCTTCGTTCACGTTCAGCGAAATGCCCTGCAGCACGTGGCTCTTGCCGTAGCAGGCGTGAACCTCCTTCACGTCGAGCATCATGCGCGGCCTCCGGTGATCATGTTGCCGAGATACGCGCTGCGTACGCGCGCGTCGCCGCGAATCGCATCGGGCTTGCCTTCGACCAGCACGCGCCCCTGCTGCATCACCGTGATCGTGTCCGAGATGTCCATCACGATTCCCATGTTGTGTTCGATCAGCACGACCGTGTAGTCGTCGCGCAGGCCGCGGATCAGCGCCTTCATGTCGTCGAGGTCGTCGATGCCCATGCCCGACGTCGGCTCGTCGAGGAAGATGGCGCGCGGCCGCGCCGCCAGCGCCATCCCGACCTCGAGCCGGCGCTGCTGGCCGTGCGACAGCACGCCCGCCGCCGTGTCGGCGAAGCGCTGCAGGCCGAGCCGCTCGAGCACCTCGTCGACGACGCCGTCATGCGCGAGTGCGCCGCGCGGCGGCGTCCACGGATTCAGCGCGCGCCGCGATTCCACGCCCTGCGCGGCGACGCGCAAGTTCTCGCGCACGCTCAGGTTCGGAAACAGGCTCGTCACCTGGAACGAGCGTGCGATGCCGCGCCGCACGCGCTTGTGATCGGGTTCGCGCGACACGTCGTGACCATCGAACAGGATCGAGCCCGACGTGATCGGCAGCGTGCCGGTCAGCGTATGGAACAGCGTCGTCTTGCCGGCACCGTTCGGGCCGATCACCGAATGCACGGTGCGCGGCATGATCCGCAGATCGACGCCGCCCAGCGCCGTGAACTTGCCGTAGCGCTTGACGATGCCGCGCGCTTCGAGAATCGCTTCGCTCATTGCCGCTCCCTGGCCGTAGCCTCAGTGCGATCGACGCGCCGCAGCGATGCCGCGACGCGTTCGCCGAGTCCCCACAACCCGCGCTGCATGAACAGGCTGACCGCGATCAGCACGAGGCCGAGCAGCAGCAGCCAGCGCGGCCACAGCGTCGACAGCCAATCCGCGAACAGCACGTAGAATGCCGCGCCGAGCACCGACGCGAACAGGTTGCCCGTGCCGCCGATCACCGTCATCACGAGGATCATCTCGCTCGTGTGATAGTCGATGTTCGACAGCGGCGCGATGCCCGTCATCAGCGCGTGCAGCGCCCCCGCGAGGCCCGTGACCGCGCCCGAGATCACGAACGCCGCGAGCTTGAAGCGCTGCACGTCGTAGCCGGCCGCCGCCGCGCGTGCCTCGTTGTCGCGAATCGCGAGCAGCGTGCGGCCGAACACCGAGCGCGATACGCGCAGCAGCAGCCAGAACACCGCGACGAACAGCACCGCGACGAAGCCGTAGTAGCGCCACGGCGAATCGAGCGGGACGAGCGGATGCCCGAATGCGGCGAGCGCGGGGCGTGGGATGTCGAGCAGCCCGTTGTCGCCGCCCGTCACATCCGGCGTCGTATACGCGAGGAAGTAGAACAGCTGCCCGAACGCGAGCGTCAGCATAACGAAGTAAGTGCCGCGCTGCCGGATCGAGAACCAGCCGACGAGCGCGGCCGCGACGGCGCCGAGCACGGCGGCCGCGACGAGCGCAGCCGTCACCGACCGGACGCCGTGCGTCAGGACCAGCCCCGCCGCGTAACTGCCGAGCCCGAAGAAGATGCCCTGCCCGAACGACAGCAGCCCCGTATAGCCGAGCAGCAGATTGCAACCGAGCGCGGCGAGCGCGAACACCAGCACTTCGGTCGCGAGCGATCCCGAGCTCAGCGCCAGCGGCAGCACGCACGCGACGGCCACCGCGAGCCAGCCCTCCGGCCGCCGCAGCGCGCCGTGCCACGGCCGCGCGCGCGGCGAGGCTGCCGCCGCGGGCGGCAGCGGTTTCGACGATTCGATCATGCAGCCCTCCCCAGCAATCCGTTCGGACGCAGCAGCAGCACGGCCGCCATCGCGACGTAGATCATCAAGCGCGCGCCTTCCGGCCACAGCGTGCTCATCAGGCTCTGCACGATGCCGACCAGCAGCCCGCCGACGAGCGCCCCGAGAAAATTCCCCATCCCGCCGACGACGACCACCACGAACGCGACGCCGAGCGCCTCGATGCCCATGAACGGATCGACGCCGCGGATCGGTGCCGCGAGCACGCCGGCGAGCGCGGCGGTGGCCGCGCCGAGCGCGAATACGAGGCTGAACACGCGCGTCACGTTGATACCGAGCAGCGACACCATCTCCGTCGATTCGCTGCCCGCGCGCACCGTACTGCCGAGCCGCGTGCCTTCGAGCACCCACCACAGCAGTCCGGCAAGCACGGCCGTGAACGCGATCACGAACAGCCGGTATTTCGGGTAGACGAAGCCGCCCCAGATCACGACGCCGTTCAGCGCGTCGGGCGGCGGCACGTTGTCGCCGAGCGGGCCCCACGCGAGGATCGCGCACTCCTGCAGCACGAGCGCGAGCCCGACGGTCGCGAGGATGTGGAATTCATGCTGTTGCGCATACACGTGACGCAGCACGAGCTTCTCGACGATCCACGCGAACGCGCCGACGACGAGCGGCACGACCGCGAGCGCAACCCAGAAGTTGGCCGACCATTGCAGCGCCTGGTAGCACAGGTACGCACCGAGCAGATAGAACGCGCCGTGAGCGAAGTTCACGAAGCGCAGCAGGCCGAACACGATCGACAGGCCGACGGCGAGCAGGAAATACAGCATGCCCACGCCGATGCCGTTGACGATCTGCAGCAGATAGACGTTCATGGCTTCCGTACCGGAAAGGAGTGAAACGGACGTCCGCGGCGCGCGACGGCCGCGAACGCGCGCATCGCGTTACGCGAGCTTGCACCCCGTCTTGTCGACGGACAGGAACGATTGACCGGAGCTGACGATATCCGCGTAGTCGTCCGCGTTCTTCATCCGGCTCTTCGGCTTGCCCTTCAGCAGGTAGTAGTTCTTCAGCACCTGGTGGTCGCCCTTGCGGATTTCCTCCGGGCCCGTGAGACCGTCGTACTTCATGCCTTCCATCGCCGCGACGACCTTCTTCGGATCGGCGCTGCCGGCCTTCACCATCGCGTCGAGCAGGATCTTCGAGCAGATGTACGAACCCGCGAGGCTGTAGTTCGGGTTCGCCTTGAACGCGGCGTTCGCCCGCTTCACGAAGTCGCGATTCAGCGGCGAATCGATGCCGTGCCAGTACTGCGCGCCGAAATACACGCCGTCGCAGATGTCGGGGCCGAGCGCCTCGAACTGCTCGAGGCCCGACGCCCACGCAAGCAGGATCGTGCAGTTGCGCTTCATCCCGAAGCTGACGGCCTGGCGCAGCGTGTCCGACGATTGCGAGCCGAAGTTCAGGATCAGCAGCACGTCGGGTTGCGCGGCCGCCGCGTTCGTCAGGTAGCCGCTGAACTCCTTCTCGGCGAGCGAGTGGTAGCTGTTGCCGACATGCTCGATGCCTTTCTCCTTGAAGATCGCCTTCGCGGCGGACAGCAGGCCCTCGCCGAACACGTATTGCGGCGTGATCGTGTACCAGCGCTTCGCTTTCGGCAGCATCTGGAGCAACGGCCGCACCGTCTGCTCGATCGCGCCGAAGGTCGGCACCGACCAGCGGAACGTCGCATCGTTGCAGTCCTTGCCGGTCAGTTCGTCCGCGCCCGCCGTCGTGATGAACACGCCGCCTGCCTTCTGGACTTCCTTGCCCATCGCCAGCGATTCGGACGACAGGATGCCGCCCGCGAAAAAGCGGGCCCCCTTCTGCTGCGCGATCTCCTGCACGCGCCGCACGGCGGTCGCGGGCTTGCCCTCGGTGTCGAGTGCCGTATACGCGAGCGGCGCACCGAGCACCTTGCCGTATTGCCTGACGGCGAGCTGCATGCCGAGATCGGCGTACTTGCCATTGGCGGCGAACGGCCCCGACATCGGCACCGGGCAGGCAAGCTGGATGGTCGAACCCTGCGCGAATGCGGCACGGGACGACATGCTGCCGAGCGCACCCGGCACGGCCGACAGCGCGGCCAGTTTCAACAGTTCTCGGCGATTCAAGTTGACGCTCCTGATAAAGGGGGACACACGATGCGACCGACTGCCAAACCCAAACCGTATCCACGCCCTGCAGGATGCGCGTTGCCGGTTGATCCTATTTATCATGATAAATAGAATGAACCTGATGCTAGAGTTGATCAAAATTGGTGTCAATCAGGCAAAATTCCGTACCCCGCGCCCGAACGGATCGTCGACGACGATGTGGCGCGCAGTCAGACAAAGGAGTCTTGAAGATGGTCATGGACCGAGCCAGGGCGGGCCTCGCGGTCGAAATCAAGCAGCCGAAGCGGGCGGATCTCGTCGCCGAGGAGATCAAGCGGCTGATCACCGAGAAGGATCTGAAACCGGGCGACCGCCTGCCGCGCGAGGCGGAACTGCAGCAGCTGTACGCGGTGAGCAAGAGCACGATCCGCGAGGCGCTGAAGTCGCTCGAGGTGCAGGGGCTCATCAAGGTCACGACGGGGCCGTCGGGCGGCGGGATGGTCGTCGAGGTGCCGCTCGATCGCACGCTGCAACTTCTGCAGAACTACCTGTTCTTCAAGGACGTGACGATCGACGACATCTACACGGTGCGCAAGCTCCTCGAACCCGAGCTGGCGGCGGGCGCCGTGCCGCACCTGACCGAGCGCGACTTCGCGGCGCTGGAGGCGAACATCGCGTGCTGCGACGGCGCGTCGGGCGTGCACGACCGCGGCCACATGCTGCGCCAGCGGCAGGAGGACACGACGTTCCACGACATCCTCGCGGCCGCGAACCCGAACCCCTTCCTGCGCTTCAGCTGCGAGCTGATCAACGAGATGATCCGGCAGCTGATCGAGTTCAGGAACGATACGCCGCTCGCGGAGCACAAGCGCTTCGGCGAAGCGAACGTGTCGATCCACAAGGAGATCCTGCTGGCCGCGCGAGCGCGCGATGCCGAGCGCGTACGTGCGCTGATGGTCGAGCACATGACCGAGGCGCCCAAGCACGTGAAACGGATGAAAGGGAAGCTGCGCGGGCGCTTGATCCTCGACTCCGAAATCCGCAGGCGGGCCGCCGCGCCCGTTTCGGGCGCCGACGCGGCCGCGGCGGATGGCGAGGACAACTGACTGTCGGCACACGCGAAGCCGGCTCGCGGCAAAAGCAGACCGTCCGGCGACGGTCGGCCAGCGCCGCTCACGCGTACCCCGTCGTGCCTTTCGTCTCCAGATATTCGACGAGGCCGAACTCCGCATACTCGCGCCCGTTCCCCGAACGCTTGTAGCCGCCGAACGGCGCGGCCGGGTTCCACGCCGGATAGTTGATGTGCACGTTGCCCACGCGCAAGCGCGCCGCGATGCGGCGGGCACGCTCGAGATCCTTCGTCTGCACGTAAGCCGCGAGCCCGTAGACCGAATCGTTCGCGAGCGCCACGGCTTCATCCTCGGTCCGGTAGGTCAGGATCGACAGCACCGGCCCGAAGATCTCCTCGCGCGCGATCGTCATGTCCGGCGTGACGTTCGAGAACACCGTCGGCTTCACGTAGAAGCCGTCGCGGAGCCCGTCCGGACGGCCGGGCCCGCCCGCGACGAGCGTCGCGCCCTCGTCGATGCCGCTCCGGATCAGCTGCTGGATGCGGTCGAACTGCGTGCGGCTGACGACCGGCCCGATGCCCGTTTCCGGCGAACGCGGATCGCCGACGACGGTGCGCGCAGCCTCATCGCGCGCCGCCGCCTCGGCCGCGGCCAGCTGATCGACGTGCACGAACATCCGCGTCGGCGCGTTGCACGACTGTCCGCTGTTGCTGAAGCAGCTGCGCGCGCCGCGCGTGACGGCATCCTCGATGTCGGCATCGGGCAGGATCAGGTTCGGACTCTTGCTGCCGAGTTCCTGGTGCACGCGCTTCACGGTATCGGCCGCGGCCTTCGCGACTTCGACACCGGCGCGCGTCGAGCCCGTAAACGACACCATGTCGACGTCCGGATGCCGCGACAGCGCATCGCCGACCTCATGCCCGTAGCCGTGCACGAGGTTGAACACGCCCGGCGGCACGCCGGCTTCGTGCAGGATCTCCGCGAACAGGATCGCGCTGAACGGCGCGATCTCGCTCGGCTTGAGCACCATCGTGCAGCCCGCCGCGAGCGCCGGCGCGACCTTGCAGACGATCTGGTTGATCGGCCAGTTCCAAGGCGTGATCAGCGCGCACACACCGATCGGCTCGTGCGACACCAGCAGCGAATCGGTCTGCGTGCTGAACCGGAATGACTGCAGCGCGCGGATCGTCTGTTCGAGATGCGCGGTGCCGACCGCGGCCTGCATCGCGCGCGCGAACGCGATCGGCGCGCCCATCTCCTGGCTGATCGTGCGCGCGACTTCGTCGTAGCGGCGCCGGTAGATCTCGAGCACGCGCTGCAGCAGCGCGACGCGCGCGTCGACCGTCCAGCGCGAATACGCGTCGAATGCCCGCTTCGCCGCGCCGACCGCGCGGTCGACGTCAGCCGGCCCGCCGATCGCGAGCCGCGCATACGGCTTCGCGGTCGCCGGATCGATCACGTCGATCGCGCGCGCATCGGCCGGATCGCACCACTGTCCGGCGATATAGCTCTGTTGTGAGGTCCGCATCGAAGGCTCCTGTGGTGGCGAATGCGCGTGACGCGCTCAGCGCGTCGCACGCGCATAGGTATCGGCGAGAATGTCGCGGATCTTCGCGACGAACCACACGATCTCGTCGCGCGACATCACGAGCGGCGGCGAGAACTGCACGATCGGCGTGCCTTCGTGGTCGACGCCCGCGCGGCACAACAGCCCGGCTTCGAAGATCGCGGGCGCGAGCAGCGTCGACACGAACGTCTGCGCGCTGATGCCGGCCGCCCAGCGGCGCGCGGCCTTGTCGGTCACGAGTTCGAGCGAGTAGTGGTAGCCGTCGCCGCGCACGTCGCCGACACACGGCAGCTCGAGCAGGCCGTCGAGCGTCTCGCGGAACACCGCCTCGTTGGCGCGGACGTTCGCGAGCACGCCCTCGCGCTCCATGATCGCGAGGTTCGCGAGCGCGGCCGTGCACGCGACCGGATGGCCGCCGTAGGTCGCGCCGTGCAGGAACATCTGCTGCGGGCCGGCGAGCACGGTGTCGACCACCGTGTCGCTCGCGATCACGCCGCCGAGCGGCACGTAGCCCGACGCGATCCCCTTCGCGAACGTGATGAGGTCCGGCTTCAGCCCGTAACGCGTCGACCCGAAATATTCGCCGAGCCGGCCGAACCCGCAGATCACTTCGTCCGCCACGAGCAGCACGCCGTGCCGGTCGCACAGCGCGCGCAGCCCCTGCGCATAACCGGCCGGCGGCGTCAGGCTGCCGCCCGCGTTCTGCAGCGGCTCGACGACGAGCGCGGCGACGGTGTCCGGCCCTTCCTGGACGATCAGCGCTTCGATCTCGTCGAGCAGATGGCGCGTGAACTGCGCTTCGGTCTCGCCTTCCGGCCGCCCGTAGCGCTTCGTGTTGCTCACGTGCCGCACGCCCGCCATCAGCGGCTCGAAATGCTTGCGGAAGTTGGTCATCCCGTTCAGCGCGAGCGCGCCGAACGACGTGCCGTGATACGCGACGCGCCGCGCGATGAACTTGCGCCGCTGCGGCTCGCCGCGCGCCTGGTGATACTGGCGCACCAGCTTGATCGCCGATTCGTTCGACTCCGAGCCGCTCGACGTGAAGAACACGCGGTTCAGGCCGTCCGGCGCGAGCGCCGCGAGCTTGTGCGCGAGGCGGATCGCCGGTTCGTGGCCGTAGCCCCAGTTGGTCGCGAACGGCAGCCGCACCATCTGCTCGCGGATCGCGTCGCCGATCTCCGCGCCGTGGCTGTAACCGATCTGCACGCAGTACAGCCCGGCGAGCCCGTCGAAGTAGCGCTTGCCGTTGCGATCGACGAGCCAGCAGCCTTCGCCGCGGTCGAACACCGTCAGCGCGTGGTCGCGATACGCATCGGCATGCGTGAAGTGCATCAGCAGATGGCGCTTGCCGAGCGCCTGCAGCTCCGCATCGAGATTGACGTCAATACCGTTCATGGGTCATTCCTCCTTCAGGGATTCGAGACCGGCGGCCCGCAGCCGGAAGCCGCCGGCCGGTCGTTCAGTTCATCGACAGCGTGGGCGCCGGGCGCGTGAAGCCGCGCGTGAGCCACAGCAGCTGGCACAGTCCGATCACGAGCCAGCCGATGCCGACGTAGAAGGTCTGGCGCGACAGGCCCGACCATAGCCAGACGTTCATCGCGAAGCCGAGCGCCGGCACCGCGCCGAACCTGATCCAGCCCGCGAAGCGGCGATGTTCCGGGCGGCCGAGATAGCTGCGCATCACGCACAGGTTCACGACCGCGAACGCGACGAGCGCGCCGAAGCTGATCATCGTCGACGCGAGATCGAGCGAGATGAACAGCGCGGACAGCGACACGACACCGACCGCGAGCGTCGCGCGCACCGGCGTGCGCAACCGGGCGTGCAGGTGGCCGAACACGCGCTCGGGCAGCACCCGGTCGCGGCCCATCGCGAACAGCACGCGCGTGACGCTCGCCTGGCCGGCCATCGCGCTCGCGAAACAGCCGGCCACGTAGACCGCGACGAACAGCGCCGACAGCGTGCCGCCGCCGATGCGCCGCATCAGTTCGAGGCTGGCCGAATCGAGATCCTTGAACGCATGCCAGTCGGGGAACACCACCTGTCCCGCATACGCGATCAGCATGAACAGCAGGCCGCTCGCGAGCGTGCAGAGCAGGATCGCGCGCGGCACCGTGCGGCGCGGCTCGCGCGTTTCCTCCGACAGCGTCGACACCGCATCGAAACCGAGGAACGACAGGCACAGGATCGCGGACCCGGCGAAGATCGCCCGCGCGTCGCCCGACGACGGCAGCGCGAGCGTCGGCGCCAGCCCCTCGCCGGCCGCGACATGCGCGGCCGCCGCGACGAAGACCGCGATGAACACGAGCTGGCTCGCGATCAGGATCAGGTTCACGCGGTTGACGAGCCGGATGCCGACGATGTTCAGCCCGGTGACCAGCGCGATGCTCGCGACGATCCACACGCTGGCCGGCACGGCCGGGAACAGCTGTTTCATGTAGATGCCGATCGCGAGGTAGCTGATCATCGGAATGAACAGGTAGTCCATCAGCAGCGCCCAGCCGACCATGAAGCCGGCCGAGGTGCCGAAGTTGCGGCTCGCGAACGTATAGGCGGAACCGGCGCTCGGCATCAGCCGCGCCATGTGGCCGTAGCTGCGCGCGGTCAGCAGCATCGCGACCAGCGTGACCGCATACGCGATCGTCAGGTGTCCGTTGGTTTCGCGCGTGACGATCCCGTAGGTCGTGAACACCGTCATCGGCAGCATGTATGCGAGGCCGAAGATCACCAGCGTGAACAGCCCGAGCGAATGCGCGGCGCGTGGCTCCGCGTCGGCGTGCCCGTCCGTGCGTGCCCGCACGTCGTCTGTCGCGGCGCTGGGCGTGCGCTGCTCCGGCCTGGTGTCTTTCATGCTGTCCTCACGTGGCGTGGTCCATGACATCAACACTCGTCTCGTCGGCAATGCGGGCATTGCGCGATCCGGAAACGAGTGTCGTGCGCCAAAAAATCGACGACGAATGAGAAAAGCGGACGTAATCGGGGGATATTTCCGGACGCGTGGCAGCCGGCCGCCCCCCGCTGATGCGGGCCCTCTGGCGTTTCGCGGACATTCCGGCTATGTTCTACGCGAACCCGTTGCCGCCCCTCGCCATGGACAGCAAGTCCCATCGACCTCAAAGCCGCGCCGAACGCAGCCTGCGTTCGGCGCTCGGCCTCGCGCGTCCGGCCGGACGCCAGGAAGACATTCCCGCCACCGTGCACGCGATCGCGGTCGCGCTCGACGAATGCCGCGTCCGGCACATCGACGGCGCCGCGCTGCTCGCGGGCACCGGCCTCGGCGCGGCCGAAGTCGCGTCGCCGAACCTGCACGTGAATCGCGGCCAGGAGCAGCGTTGCTTCCGCAACCTGCTGCGCTGCAGCGGCGTACCGTCGATCGGCCTGTCGATCGGCGCGCGGCTCCATGTGTCGACGCTCGGCCTCGCCGGTTACGCGATGCTGATCAGCGGATCCGTGATGCAGGCGTTCCGGTGCATGAGCCAGTTTCCGCTGTTCATGGGGCTGTATTTCGACGTGCGCGTGCACGCGCACGCGGACGGGATGAGCGTGACGATCGGCCGCTACAACGGCGAACCCGACCTCGAGGTGTTCCAGACCGACATGTGCCTGTCGAGCCTGCGCCTGATCGTGTCCGATCTGGTCGGCAAGCCGGTATGGCCCGCGCAGCTGCATCTCGCCCGCCGCACGCCGCGCAACGGCGCGGACTACGCGCGCCACTTCGACTGCCCGGTCACGTTCAATGCGGGCGAGAACCGGCTCGTGTTCACGAGCGTGAACGGCACGGAAGCCCCGCGGCTCGCGAACGAAGTCAGCTTCAATGCGCTGCACGGGCAATGCGAAGCGCTCGAACGGCAGTGGGCCGCGTCGGTCGGCACGCGTTTCGCCGATCGCGCGAAGGAGCTGATGGCGCGCGACCTCGCGCGCTTCAAGTCGATGACGTCGCTCGCGAACGCGCTGCACCTGACCGAGCGCACCTTGCGACGCCGGCTCGACAAGGACGGCATCACGTTTCAGTCGCTGCTCGACGACGTGCGTCGTCAGGAGGCGGTGCGGCTGCTCGACGAGCCGGCGCTGAGCGTGGCCGCGATCGCGGAGCGGCTCGGCTACAGCGAGCCGCGCAGCTTCCGCCATGCGTACCGGCGCTGGACCGGCAAGACGCCGCGCGCGGGCGCGAACGACTGAAATCGCGCGGCGCGCGAGCGTCAGCCACTCCGCGCCGTACCGGCACTTCCCGGCCTCGTCATGGGCAACGCGCGCCCGCGCAAAGGCAAGGCGAAAAACGCCTGCCCTTGAACTTCACTTAAAGGTTACGGTTTGCCTCGGCAAGCGTATCGAGGCCATGGGTATGTGTCCTGCCATCCGACAAAATGGCGGCGCGTCGATTCCTGTCGACCCGGACGCGTGCGCCACGCGCTCAAAGCACCTCGAAACGCAACCCGGCATGACGCACGAGGCGCTCGACGAAGCGCTCGTCGAACATCGTCGCGGGCGTCCAGAAGCCCCCGCCGCGCCCGGTCTTCTCGCCGTCGCGGCTGCAATCCAGCGCGAGGCTGAGCGCGGCCTGGCCCAGCATCTTCCCGGTCGAGCCGTAGCCCGGATCGCGATCGCCGGTGACTTTCACGCGCAGCGTCCGCCCGTCGTCGGCGCGGCCGAAGAAGCGCAGGTCGAAACGGCCGGCCAGTTGCGCGGCAACGCTCGGCCCCTCGCCGGGCTTCGGCAGCAGGAAGCGCTCCATCAGGCTGCGCACCGGCTTGACGAGAACGCCCGCCATGAACGCGCCGAGGCCGGCCACCATCGCGAGCGCGGCGAGGCGGCCCTTGAAACCCGTGCCCGTGATGACCGCTTCGTCATACGCGAACCGGCTGCCGTACGCGTCGTCCGCGAGCGCGTTCGAGCGATGCACGACGCGCTCGTTGATGGCCGCCATCACGAACGGCGCAATCCACGTGCCGCCGTCGCGATCGAATTCCGCCGACCGGACCGCGTGCTGCCGCACCGTAAAGCGATGATCCTTCGGACACAGCGCATACGGATCGAGCAGTTCGCGGCGCAACGCGGGATCGGCCGCGGCTTCGCGCACGACGTTGATCACGCTCGCGACCGTTCCGCCCGACGCGCCGCCCTTCAGCGTCTTCACGCGCATCTTCACCTGCGTGGCCGGCCGGCCCCACTGCCGCCGCGCGTGCTGCTGCAGGAACAGGACGCCGATGTCCGACGGCACCGAATCGAAACCGCAGCAATGCACGATGCGCGCGCCCGATTGCCTGGCCGCCGGTTCGTACCGTTCGATCATCCGCTTGATCCACTGCGTCTCGCCGGTGAGGTCGCAGTAGTCCGTGCCGGTCTGCGCGCAGATCCGCACCAGCGGCTCGCCATACAGTGCGTACGGGCCGACGGTCGACACGACGACGCGCGTGCGCTCGCACAACGCACGCAAGCGCGCTACGTCGGCCGCATCGGCCACGATGACCGGCAGCGCCTGCCATGCGGCGCCCAGCGTGCCCCTGACCTGCCGGAGCTTCGCCTCGGAGCGGCCGGCGATCGCCCAGCGCAGCGTTTCTCCGCTGCCCGACAGGTATTCGGACAGGTAGCGCGTCAGGATCTGCCCGACGAAGCTGGTGGCACCGAATACGACGAGATCCAGATCACGGGTCGGCTGGGTCATCGATGCTTCCTCCGAAACGGGTTGGTTACGAGCAGCCGGATTCATCGAACGGGTTCATCGAACGCTCCCCAATGGCGTCGGCAGATTCAGCACCAGCTGGGCATCCTTGACCACGTCGAACCGCACGATGGTGGATACACCGAGCCCGTCGAGCAGCTGACTCAGCGGCCCACCGTGCCGCACCAGCTCGATGCCGCGCGGCAACACGCGCTGTGCGAACGATAGCGTATTGGTCTGCACCGAACTCTGGTGCCACACGCCGTCGACGAGATTGACCATGGTATTCGTGCCCATCCGCGACTGCGACGGCACGTCGATCAGCGCGGGCGACGGTGCGTTCAGCGTCAGGTCCGGCCGGCCGTCCATCCCGGCGATCCGCGCGCTCACGCGTGCGCCGATGTTCATGTCGATATCGGCGAGCCATTTGGGCAGCTGATAGCCGTGCACGCCGCGCACCCGCGCGATTTCCGTGGTGACGGGCAGCGCCAGCACATGCGCGAAGAAGCTCCGGCGCCGCATCGCGTCGAGCAGCTCGAGCGCATGCGAGCCGCGCGCACCCGGCCGGCGAATCACGACCGCGACGGACACCTCGTCATACGGATCGTTGTCACAGACCGAATACGAAAAGAACGTCAGCGCGACCAGCCCGTAACCGGGAAATGCGCGCAGCGGTTCGAGCGGCACCGGCAGCGTGGTACGCAGGCGCTCGAGCGGCGCGAGAAACAGCAGCTGGATGCTGCTGGAGCGATAGTAGAAATTTGGCGCCCAGGTCGGACCGACGCGCGACGCAACCTGACGCTTCGGGATCCGACGGAAAAAATCGATGTTCCCGGCGGCGGGATCGCACGCGACCGCGTCGAGATCCGGATTCATCCGGAACCGGTCGTAGTACCCGCCTTCGGGCACATCGACCTTGTGGGGCCCGAATTCGACCTGTGTAAAGCGCCTGTCCATCTGCGTTGCCTCTCGTCGAAGATTGATCGTCGCAGGCAACGTGCGGGCCTGCCGATTCACTACCGTCAGCAGGCACTCTAAGATTCAACTCGACTTCAAGGTCAAGGCCTCGACTAGAGGAAGCGGTCGGAACGCGCGGCAGCGATGTGATCGGCCGCGACATAGCCGAACGTCATCGCGGGCCCGATCGTCGAGCCGGGGCCCGGGTAGGTCTTGCCCATCACGGCCGCCGACGTGTTGCCGAGCGCATAGAGGCCGTCGATCACCGAACCGTCGGAACGCAGCACGCGCGCATGCGCATCGGTACGCAAGCCGCCCTTCGTGCCGATCTCGCCCGGGTCGACCCGCAGCGCATAGAACGGCGCACGCTCGATCGGCCCGAGGCATGGATTCGGCTTCGACGACGCATCGCCGTAGTAGCGATCGAACAGGTTGCCGCCCTTGCCGAATTCGGCATCGATGCCGGTGAGCGCGTAACCGTTCATCCGCTCGACCGTCTGCGCGAGCCCCCGCGCATCCACGCCGATCTTCGCGGCCAGCTCGGCCAGCGTGCCCGCGCGATAGATGACCGAGTCGAGCCAGCCGGGCGGGATCCTGCTGTCCGGCTGCACGCTGCCCGGCAGCAGCACGCCGCACGGATAACGCTTGCGATATTCGGCATCGAAGATCAGCCACGCGGGCACGTTGGCCTGCGTGTTCGCATGGTCCGCATACATCGCGTGGATCACTTCCGGATACGGCGCCGATTCGTTGACGAAGCGCCGCCCGAGCCGGTTGACCATCACGCAGCGCGGCGCCGAGCGCTCGACGAACAGCCCGCGCTGCTTCTCCTCGCCCGGCACGCGCACCGTCGGCACGCCCCAGACGAAGTCCATCAGCGCGACGTCGGCCCCGAGCGCGAGCCCCGCGCGGATGCCGTCGCCGGTGTTGATCGGCGGCGCCGCGCTCCACTCGGCGCGCGTCGGCTTCGGCAGAAATTGGTCGCGCATTGCCTGGTTCGCCTCGAATCCGCCGCACGCGAGCACGACGCCATGCGTCGCACGGATGCCGAAAGGCCGGCCGTCGCGCTCGACGACCACACCGTTCACGCGTGCGCCGTCGGTGTGCAGCGAGCGCATCGGCGTTGCGAGCCACAGCGCGATGCCGCGCTGCTCGAGCGCTGCGCGCAAGCTCGCGACGAGCGCATTGCCGAGCGTCAGGCGCCGGTCGCGCGGCGTGCGGCGCCGCCATTTGAAATCGGTGGCATAGCGCAGCATCAGGCGCGCGGCGAGCCGCAGCCAGCCGCGCTCCTTCGTGAGGATCGTGTGCGCCTCGATCTGCGTCATCGCGATGCGCCCGCCGATCAGCGTCGCCGGCGAAGGCGCGCGCAACGTGTCGAAATGCGCGCCGAGACGCGCGGCATCGAACGCCGCCGGCTCCATCGTCCGGTAGCCGGGCTTGCCGCCCTTGCGGTCCGGGTAGTAGTCGGGATAACGCGGCACCGCATTGAACCGCGTGTGCGCGTGCTTCGCGAGATACGCGACCATCTTCGGGCCGTTGTCGAGATACGCATCGATGCGCTGCGCGTCGAAATCCTCGCCGACCACGTCGCGCAAATACATGATTGCTTCGTTATACGAATCGCTTCCGCCGAGCGCGGCGATCTGGTCGTTGCACGGAATCCAGATGCCGCCGCCGGACACCGCCGTGGTGCCGCCATAGACGGTGCTCTTCTCGACCACCAGTACCGACAGCCCCTGGTCGTGCGCGCGCAGCGCCGCCGTCATCGCGCCCGCGCCGGAACCGACCACCACCACGTCGTACGTGGCGTCGCCGAACGATTCGTGTCGATCGTCGTGCATGATCGCCTCCGCTCAGATCGTGGCAAGGCAGCTTGCCGCATCGGCTGGCACGTCGGCGAGCTGGCGCCAGGCGCTGTGCTCGCCGCGGTATTCGTGCACCTCGACGCTCGCGTGCCGCGCGGGCAGCTCGCCCAGGTCCGTGTAGAACTGCTGGTACCACCGGCGCAGCCGATAGATCGGGCCGTCGCCTTCGCACAGCAGCGGATTGTCGACGCGCGTCTTGTGGTCCCAGATCGCGACGTCCTCGCGAAATGCCGACTGCGCGGCCAGCACGTAGCCGTCGACCATCGCGCGATTCTGTTCGTCCGTCAGCGCCGGATTCTTCTCGACCATCACGCCGAAGCGCAGTTCGAAGCTGTTCGTATCGATCGGCACGTGGCTGTTGAGCAGGATCGACCTGAGCGGCTGCCCCTGCGCTTCGCCCGTCATCAGCGTGACGTGGTATGCCGGGCCGAAGTAGGCCGAGTCGGCCGTCAACCCGCCGCTGCCGGCCAGCCGCGTGCTGCCGCCGCGCAGCTTCTGGTAGGCCACCGGGCCCGCGAACGTGTTGCAGAAGTAGTCGATCGGCGCGCCATGCACGGGGCCGAAGTGCGCCATGTCGGACTGGTTGTCGATCAGCTCGCGGCAGTTCGTGTCGATCACCCACTTGACGATCGCCCAGTCGCTCCACGCATCGGAGAAGCACGCGTCGATGCGCGGAATCTCGACCGCCGGATCGGGCCCATTGCCCTCCGGATCGTTCCACACGAACAGCAGGCGGTTCTGCTCCATCACCGGCCACGACTTGATGCGCGCCTTCGGCGGGATGCGCTGCGAATACGGAATCGCAGTGCAGGTGCCGTCGCCGGCCCACGACCAGCCGTGAAACGGACACACGAGCGCGTTGCCGTCGACGTGGCCGCGCCCGAGGTCGGCGCCCATGTGCGGGCAGTAGCCGTCGAGGATTCGCAACTGCCCGTCCTCTCCCTGGAACACCGCCACGCGCGTGCCGAAGATCGACAGGCCGTGCGCACGGCCGTCGCGGTAGTCGTCGGCGAGCCCGAGGCAATGCCAGCCGCGCGCGTAGCGCGCGTCGATGGGTGCGGCATGAATCCGGTGAACGGGATGCCGGCTGGCCGGCGCGGATGATTCGGTCATGGATCGTCTCCTTCCAGTCGAAAGGCGCAGCCCTGCACCTGCGTGGCGGACTTTGCCGGGAATATGCCGGGCGGGTCGATGCACCCGGCGCTATGTCACACACCATTTATTTTGTGACGCATAATGGCACAAATTCCATTTTTGTGACAACGTATGCGAAAATTCCGAACCGACGCATTCGGTCGGCTCATCGGCACACGCCGCGCAACGCACGGCAGCGAGGAAAGGTATGGATCGGCAACTGCGCTGGGGCGACGCCAGCAGGATGGACAGCGTCAACGACGGGCGAAGCGCGATCCTGCGCGCCACGCTCGACGCGATGATCGAGCACGGGATCGACCGTTTGTCGATCGACGACGTCGCACGCCGCGCGAACATTTCGCGGCGCACGCTGTACCGCTACTTCGGCACGAAGAAAGAGCTGATCCAGGGCGTGATCGGCATCCAGAACGCCGAGTTCTTCGACGAGATGCAGCGCGCGCTCACCGCCTTCGAGCACGACTTCGAGGCCTACTGCGAAGAGAGCGTGTGCTTCGCGGTGCGCTATCGCGATCGTCATCACGGCGGCTTTCACCACAACTATCTGGCCACGAGCCTGTCCACCGACGTGTTCGGCTACATCGTCGAGAACATCGCGCCGATGTGGCAGCGCGTGCTTGAAAAGCCGTACCGTGAATACGTCGCCGTGCACGGCGCGCGGGTGCCCGCGCTCGACGACATCATCGCGCTGATCAGCCGTATCGGGCTCGCGTACTGCCTGGTTCCGGCTGACGAGCAGGCGATGCGCGCGCAGATGCGCATCCTGTGGACGTTCCAGCGCGAGCCGGCCGGCAAGCCGGTCGCGGCCCGGATGAAGGCCGCGCGCTGAGCGGCGGCGCCCGCGCGATGTCGCGCAGCCCGGCCGATACCATCCGATACCGGCCTCGAACATTTCAACTCACACCGGACTACCCCATGACGACCTGCGGAGTTTCCGTCTCCGGCCGAACGCTCGATCGCGCCGACCTGCTGCTTCTCGTCGAAGGCTCGCCTGCGCCGCTTCGTCTCGAAGACTGCGATCTCGAAGGTGCGGACCTGTCGCGGCTCGATTTGCGCGGCGTGCGATTCGAGCGCTGCGCGCTCGCGGAAGCGTCGTTCGTCGGCGCGACGCTCGCGCAGACCGCGTGGATTCGCTGCCGCGCGCGCCAGACGAGCTTCGCGTCGGCCGACCTAGAGGACGCGCAGTTTCAGTCCTGCGATCTCAACAACACGAGCTGGCGCCGCAGCAAGCTCGGCTCGGCGCGCTTCGACGAATGCAGGCTGACCGGCGCCGACTTCGAGGAATGCAAGTCGCTCGGCATCGAATTCGCGAACACGTTGCTGGTCGGCGCGAGCCTGCGCCGCTTCTCGTTCCGGAAAACGCGGCTCGTGGCGCTCGACTTCTCGGATGCCGATCTCGCCGGCACGGACTTTCGCGACGCCGTGTTCGAAGGCGGCAGCCTGCGCAACGCGCATCTGAACGACGCCCGGTTCGACGGGGCCGACCTGCGCGACGTGGAGCTCGGCGGCACGCCGAAGCTGCTCGCGTCGGGCGTGCTGCGCGGCGCGACCATCTCGTATGACCAGGCCGCGATGCTGATCGAGAATCTGGGGATCCGGGTCGCCTGACGACCGCACGCGTTGCTTCGCCCCGCGGCCGACATGCGCGACGCCGGCCGCGAACCGCGCATGTCGCGTGAGCTGCCGGCAATCTGTCGAATATTCTCATCACTTCGACCGCATCCCGAACGGCACACGTCACGCACGCCTCGGCGCTCACGCTCGACGACCCGATCCGTCGACGCGCGAATCACTAGGGAAAATCCGGAGACATCCTTACAGCGATTTACCTGATGATTCACAGGAACGCGATGTTTCGGCGATTTCGCTTTGCATCATGCTTTCGTTTTGCTTGACGGTCCCGCTGCCGCCGCGCGGCAAATGCGGCGATCGACACGTGAAACGGCCAGCGTCCGCGAGTCGCCAGGTGTTCAATACTTTCAACAACCCGGTCGAGAGCAATCGTGAGAATCCGTGGCCCGCTGGTGCGGTGGAGACGAGGCGATGCGCGCAACGTGCGTGCATCGATCTCGTCCACCGGCGACAGTGACCGCCGGCAAAGTCCTCGCCTGCATCTGTCGATCTACACCATCCTGTCCCGCCGTTCCGTCCGCCGTCACAACGCCGTCGCCGCGCGCGCATACGTCGCGATCCATACCGACGACGTGGCGTCGCTGCTGCCTTAGTGCGCCCCCTCCGTTCCGTTCGACCTGCGCATCGTGTCGCGTGACTCGCGACAGGATCGGCTCGCGTTGCGTGTCGGCACGATTCGCTGCGTAGACCGAACGGACTCCTGATCATCATGCGCCGCCGGCGTTCGTTTCGAGCGCCGGCCGGTTGCACACGTCCATCCCTTGAACCGTGGCGCGGCGAGCAGCCAACCGCCGAGTCTCCCGATACGAACGACAAGCCATGCAACTCCGCACCCTTCGCCGCACCATCGCAACCGCCGCCATGATGTCCGTCGCGGGCATCGCCGCCGTCGTCACCACGCACGCCCAGGCCGCCGGCGAGCTGAACATCTACAACTGGTCCGACTACATCGCGCCGGACACGATCCCGAATTTCCAGAAGCAGACCGGCCTGCACGTGCGCTACGACAACTACGACAGCGACGACACGCTGCAGGCGAAACTGCTGTCGGGCAACTCCGGCTACGACATCGTCGTGCCGACGTCGAACTACATGGCCAAGCAGATCCAGGCAAACGTCTACCAGCCGCTGGACAAGACGAAGCTGCCGAACCTGTCGAACCTCGATCCGCTGCTGATGAAGATGGTCGCCGACGCCGATCCGGGCAACCAGTACGGCGTGCCGTGGGCGTATGGCACCGACGGCATCGGCTACAACGTGCAGGCGGTGAAGAAGGCGCTCGGCGACAAGGCGCCGGTCGACAGCTGGGCGCTGGTGTTCGACCCGGCCAACATGGCGAAGCTGAAGAGCTGCGGCGTATCGTTCCTCGACCAGGCCGTCGACGTGTTCGCCGCGACGCTGCAGTACATGGGCAAGGATCCGAACAGCACGAATCCGGCCGATTACCGCGCCGCGTACGAGGTGCTCAAGAAGGTGCGCCCGTACATCACGCAGTTCAACTCGTCGGGTTACATCAACGATCTCGCGAACAACGACCTGTGCGTGTCGTTCGGCTATTCCGGCGACGTCGGCATCGCGCATCGCCGTGCGGCGGAAGCGAAGCGTCCGTACGAGGTCCGCTTCGCGAATCCGCGGGAAGGCGGACTGCTGTGGTTCGACATGATGGTGATCCCGAAGGATGCGCCGAACCGCGATGCCGCGCTGAAGTGGATCAACTACCTGCAGGACCCGAAGGTCAACGCGGGGATCACCAACGCGGTGTTCTATCCGACCGCGAACAAGGCCGCGCGCCAGTTCGTGAAGCCCGCGATCGCGCGCGATCCGTCGGTCTATCCGGCCGACGAGGTGCTGAGCAAGATGACGCTGCTCAAGCCGATGCCGCCCGAGATTCGCCGGCTCCAGAACCGGTTGTGGGCGCAACTGAAGACGGGGCGCTGACCGGTGCGGGGGCAGCCAGTCGGGCCGCCCCGACAGATCGTCGGCCGCTCGCCGGCACGCGCCGACGCGCTCCCGCGACGATCGTCCGCTGTTCGGGATACGCCCGCGGATGCACGACCGCCAATCCGAACGGGCCGTGCCCGACCGGCTGCACGACCAGCCGCCGTCGGCAGCCCCCCCGGCGACTGACGCCCGGCCGCGGCCGCACTATCGCTGCGCCGGCTCCGCATGCGGCAACGCCGCCGCGAACGCTGCGTCGATGAAGCGGATCACGTCGTCGAGCGACGACGTGCACGTCGCGCCCGCGGCGAGCTCACGAAACGCGCCGTCGGGCCCGAGGCAGATGAGCGGCTTGCGCCAGCGCTGCGCCAGCGCGATCTCCTCGGCGGTCCCGTGTCCGCCGGGCAGCGCGACGATCAGGTCGCTGCTCAGCACGTTCACGTAGTTCCGGTTGATGGTGTGCGGATCGGCGCCCGGTTCGCGGCGCGGCAGCGGCGTGAGGATCGGGATCTCGACGAACGGATGCGGGTAGCCGTCGAGCGGCACGAAGCCCGCGTGCGGATCGGCCTGCGTCGGCAGGATGCCGATCGACCGGCCGGCCCGCCCCGGCACGCCGGCGAACGCGCGCGCGACCGCCAGCATCACGCCCTGGCCGCCACCCGTCAGCAGGTTGAAGCCGGCCTGCGCGAGCCATGCGCCGAGCGGCTCGGAAAACGCGAGCCACGGTTCCTTGCCCGAGCCCATCACGCCGATCGTTCGGTGGTTGCGTTGCATCATGTATTCCGGTGATGTGATGAATCGTTGAATTGAACCGCGGCGCGGCACCTGGCTGCGAAACCCGGCCACGCATCGCGCATCGTCATTCGAGTTCGACGCCCTTGAGCTCGGGGATCAGGAACAGCGTCGCGACCATGTCGAGCACGTAGAGGCCGGCGAGCAGCGCGATCGCCGTCTGGAACGAGTAGCGCGCGGCCAGCGCGCCGACCGCCACCGGCCCGAAGCCGCCGACCGCACGGCCGATATTCCACAGCACGTTCTGCGCAGTCGCGCGCGCGGCGGTCGGATAACCTTCGGACATCAGCGTGCCGTAGCCGCCGACCATCCCGTTGACGAACATTCCCATCAGCGCGCCGGCCCACAGCATCGCCGTCGGGTCCGACAGGCGCGCGTAGGCGATGACCGTCACGACCGAGCCGAGCTGGTACAGCAGGAACGTCGGCTTGCGGCCGATGCGATCGGCGAGCTGCCCGAAGGTCCAGACGCCGATCATCATCCCGACGACGGTCACCGCGGTCCACAGCCCCGACTTCGTCAGCGAGAAGCCCATCTGTTTCGACAGGAAGGTCGGCAGCCAGATCATGATCCCGTAGTAGCCGAAGTTCTGGACCGAGCACAGGATCACGATGCCGAGACTCGTGCGCGCGGTGCGCGCGTCGGCGACGAGCATCCGGAACGCGTTGGCGCGCGGCCGCGTCGCGCGCTGCACGAAGACTTCCGGCTCGTGCAGCCGGTTGCGCAGCACCCACGCGAGCAGCGCGGGCAACACGCCGACCACGAACATCCCGCGCCAGCCGATATGGAGCAGCAGCAGCGGCGTCAGCAGCGCGGCCAGCAGCACGCCTGCCTGCCAGCCGAGCGCGACGTAGCACGACACGCGCGCCCGCTTGCTCGCCGGCCACGCTTCGGCCGCGAGCGCCATGCCGATGCCGAATTCGCCGCCGAGGCCGATGCCCGCGATGGTGCGATACACGAGCAGGTCCCGGAAGCCCTGCGCGAACGCGCACAGGCCGGTGAAGACCGCGAACAGCATGATCGTCCAGGTCAGCACGCGCACACGGCCGTAGCGGTCGCTCAGGGCACCGAACAAAATGCCGCCCGCGACGGCGCCGATCAGCGTCCACGTGACGAGCGCGCCGCCCTGCCCGGGCGTCAGCTGCAAAGCCGCGGTGATCGCCGGCAGCATGAAGCCGAGGATCAGCAGGTCGAAGCCGTCCATCGCGTAGCCGATCGCCGAGCCGGCCAGCGCCTTCCACGCGTACGCCCCGACCTGCCCGCCGCGCGGCGCCGCCGGATCGTCGAGCGCCGAAGATTTCATGTTTGCTGCCATGGTGTCCCGCCGGAAATGTCCGGGCGACATTCTAAAGCCTGTTCCCGCGCATGACGGGCCCGTGCACGGCGCACGCAGAAAGCGCCGCGCTGCCCGCTTCCGGGAACGGAAGCGGGCAGCGGCGGTAATAAATTTGAAAGATGTTGAAGCCGGTGATCCCGCAGTCAGGCCGGGACACCGAAAGAACGGGATGAAGCGGGAGTTGTGAGGCCGGCGCGGGTCGAACGGCACCGGCGCGGTGCCGGCGCGGTGCTGACTCAGCCCTGATCGTCCCCGGGCCACCAGGTTTTGGCCTCGCGGTCGACGAGCAGCGTATCGAGATCCCGGCCTTCGAGCCATTTGGGTCGCGGGCCGCGGCCCGACCACGAGCGGCCGGTCGTCGGATCGTAATACTTGGCAGGCGCCTTGCGTTTTCGCTGGACGATGTAGCCGAGGGCGCTCAGCACTTCCTGCTGCGAGATGCCCAACAGCTGGACCTGCTCCCTGAATGCCGCCAGTGCGGCTTGCTTCTCCTTCTGCTTGGCTTCCGACAGCTTGATGTTCAGGTCCCGAAGTTGTGCTTCGAGTTCCTGCAGAGCCTGGGTCATGTATTCATCCTCTTTGGGCATGTTTTTATTCAAAAAACCTCCGATGGCAGAACCTATCACGAAGTTCCGCCAATCTGTGTTGCGATGTGTGAATCGTTTGCCGGCATCTGTAAGGGTTTCGAAGTGTGCCGAACGCAACACCATCGTCGAAAACCGCATGACATCGGCACGCAACACCTGGCGCGCCGCGTTCGAACGCGCGGCGAGCCTTCGGCGGCGACCTCCTCGCCGCCTGGCGCCGCACCCTGGCACAGGCGCGGCATGGCGCGAATGATAGCAGTGCGCATCCGTCATGTTCGAGGACTTTTGCGGTCCGGCGCACACTCGCCGGCCTTGGCCCGCGAGCCTCGACGCCGGCGCGGCGTTTCACGTGCCGAAGCGGCACCCGTCCCGCGCGATCCGCGCATGCAGCTTCCGACCGCGCGCGGCGTTCAGCGCGCTTGCATGGCCGACGCGTCCGGCCAGATGTCCGCGGAAATCCGGATGCGCGGCGCGGGTTCCGCGACGCCGGCCCGCGGCGGATGCAGTTGGTCAGGCGACGCTTGTCGTCAGCGTCACGAGAAAACCACGACGGAAGTCGTCGAGCCAGCGATCGTCGATGGCCGTCATGCCGCTTGACCGGTTGACGTGCGTCAAGGCCGGGCGCACGGCCAAACCTAGACTGGACCCATGCCCTCTCACCGGATGTCGGCAGTCACTCATCACAGGAATCCACCATGCGCATCACCGTTCATCTCGACACGTTCGCGCATGCCGGCCCGTCGGCGTATGCGATCGTCTGGCTTGATTTCGACGAGCAAAAGTGGTCATGTGAAGGCCACTACGCGATGGCAATGCCCTCATGGGGGACGCTTGCCCGGACCGGCGACGGCATCCGGCTTGCCGTGCCCGACGCCAGCCGTCCGCTCATCGTCCTTGACGGCTTCGCGTCCGGCAATGCCGAAGCGCCAAGTGTCGGCGCATCCGGCATGGCACGCTGGTACCCGCATGCCCATCACGCGCCGGATGCCGGTCGCTGGCGCGTGCAATGTCTCGATACCGAGCAGGCCGAACCCGAGCACCGGCTGTTTGCAGACGACGCACGCTGAGCGCGTCGCACACACGGAGCCGGCATCCTGGCTCGGTAGAGAGCCTCGGCCGACACCCACGCGCGAACCGCTAATCTTCCGTTTCCGGAATCGCATTGACGATCATCGAGAACAGCTTGCCGAGATCGGCTTCGAGCTTGACCCCGTCGAATGGATCGCGATTGGCTCCGAAGGCGAGATCAAGTTCCGCCCAGTCCTCGTTTGACAGCAAACGTCTCGCGGCCGGCAAAATCAGCGTCTCCTCGGTAAACCGGTGATCCGAATAGAACTCGGCATATTCATCCACCAGCGCCACCAGTGCCGCTAATGCGGGCGCGCCCTTCAACTCGTACCGGGTCAGCGCGTGTTCGAGATTGGTCAACATCCCGTCACCTCGCGCGTGCTGAGTCTCCAGTTCGTCGATCACGCCGTCGAATTCGGAGGCCACATCCCGCAATGGTGCAAACAGGTAGCGCTCCTCTTTCGGATGATGTATCTGCTCGGGGTACTCTCGAATGTAATAGAGCATCGCCCGGAACACCATGAGACCCGGAACGGGCTTGCCAGCCGCAAGCAGATGGACATAGCGCCGCATGCCCTCGACGACGGCAGACAGCCGCTCGTGCTCACGGAGGATGACGGTGATCGCGGCCCGCGGCCCCAACGACGACATACCAGACCTCACGGAAACAGGCGCAATGCACTGGCGATCGCTCGATCGGCTCGCTTGCTCGGCGAGCCCGTCAGCCAGTGCCCACAATTTCCATCTTGGTCGGCTGCGGCTCGACATCAAAGTGTGCCGACGCGACGGCCTTGAGGGAGATCAAAGAGTGTGCCGGCCCGGCAACGCGCGAAGTCGGCATGCGTCGGCCGATTCGAACAGGTGCCCTGCCGACTGAATCGCTCGTGCTTGTCATCGATCCGGCACCTGGTTTTCGAGGTCCGGATGCGCTCCGCCGTCAGCGCGATCGTGTGAAAGACGGGCGACAGCGATGGACCGGCAAAGCACCCGCGGCGAGCGGCGAAATACACTCGTATTTGACTTCAATCAAGATATCCGTCTCCGGCGCTCTCACACTGTATTCAGTATCGCTACGCAAGCATGAGGCCGCGAGGGAAGACATCGATACCAACGCAAGCGACCGATACCGGCTGTTTGGCTGTACCGCGGTTCGACTGGAAGCAAAGAAAGATGAACAAGATGTTTTTCTTGCCAATGTCACTGCTACCGATCGTCATCGCGATCGGCGGCGTCCCGTCGCACGCACGCGCCGAGGACGGGGAGCAACTGGCTCGGCAGGTCTGTGCCACTTGCCACGGTGCACGGGGACACAGCGAATCACCCATGTTCCCGCGCTTAAGCGCCCAGACACCGGAATATCTCACTGTGCAGCTCAAGGGCTTCCGCGAGCACACGCGGGGCGAGACGCATGCGCGCGAGTATATGTGGGGTATTGCGTCGCGGCTCGACGATGCGACGATTGCATCGCTTGCAGCCTATTACTCGCATCAGGAACCGGTGCATGGCAAGGCAGGCAACGCCGCGCTGATGGCCAGGGGGAAGGATATTTTCGAGCATGGCGTACCGGACCGGGGGACCCCGGCATGCGCGTCGTGCCATGGCCCGCAGGGCCAGGGTGCCGGCGCGTTCCCGCGGCTTGCCGGACAACACGTGAACTATCTGCTTCGGCAGATCGAGTTCTTCAAGAACGAGACACGTGCCAATTCCCCCGTCATGACAGCCGTTGCTCATACGCTGGATGCCGACGACGCCAATGCGGTCGCCACATGGCTCGAATCGCAGTAGGGTCGTAAGCGCGAAATCCTCTGCACGTCGCCGGCACTGCTGAATCGACCCACGATTGCGTCCGCAACCCACAGTTGCGGACGCAACCACGATGACAGGTGACACGATCAACCCCGATTCAGCTGCGCTCGTCCCGAGCCACGGCGCATGGAACGTGTCGACATCGATATGGATGACGTAACGTTTCGCTTCGTCCGGCAACGCGGCCGGAAAGCAGTCGGTCGGGAACGGGCACGCACGAGGTCGCGCGCGCGATCGCATCCGATACGAAGACACGCCACGATCGGCTCTCGCTTGCTCGCGTGATTTTTCGAATGCGCCAGGGTATCGGCGAACCGGACGGGCCGCCTTGCGGCCCGGACGCTTCCCCCAAACGGGAATGTTGCGCGGTGTAACGCCCAGCCGCGCCCCGGCGCCGACCGCTGCCACACGTTGCGGCATTGCGGCGCGCCGCGCTTACGGCAGCGGCGGTGCGTCGCGCAACACGGCTTGCAGCCCCGTCGCGAACGGTGTCACATGATCGATCCCGAGTGCGCGCACGCGCGATGCATCCAGATGGCAGTCGTACGGACGCGGCGTCGCATCGGCCGGCGTGTCGATCCGCGCGAGCGCGGCGTCGATGCCGAGCGCGGCCGCGATCCGTTGCGCGATGTCGTACTTCGTCATCGGTTCCTCACCCGACCAATGACGGATGCCCGTGACCGGCGAACCCGCGAGCTGGCGCAGCGTCAGGTCGCGGATCACGTCCGCCACGTCCGGCGTGTAGGTCGGATAGCGGATCGCCCACGCGTCCATGCCGACCGCATCCGCGCCCGCTCGCGCGGACGCGACGATCGCCGGCACGAGGCTCGTGACGGCCGACTCGCGCCAGTCGACGATCGGGCCGTAGAGCAACGGCAGGCGCAGCACGCAGGCAAGCGGCGACGCGGCGAGCAACGCGGCCTCGCCTTCCAGCTTGGTGCGGCCGTAGATGTTCAGCGGGTTCGGCACGGCATCTTCGCGGTACGGCGCGGCCTTGCCGTCGAACACGTAGTCGGTGGAGATGCCGAGCGTCCACGCGCCGTAGCGCGCGGCGAGCGCGCCGATGCGGGCCGGCGCGTCGACGTTGATCGCGCGCGCGGCCGCGGGGTCGCGTTCGCAGACGTCCGGGCGGCGCTCGGCCGCGCAGATGATCACGGCGGCCGGGCGGCGCGTGTCGAACAGACGTTCGAGTGCCGGCTGATCGAGCACGTCGAGTCGGACGATGTTTTCCGGCGGCAATGCGAGGCGCCGTGCGCCCGCGGCGTCCGGGTTCCGGATGGTTGCGACGAGCGTCAGCGACGCTGCGCGGGACAACGATGCGGCGACCGCACGGCCGAGCAGGCCGGACGCGCCGATGAGAAGGATGGTCGGGTGCGACACGGTAGCCAACGATGAAAGGGGACGAGGGGCCCCAATCTATACGAGAACCGGCAACCGATGTCGATTTCGCGCGCACCTCGACAACGGGCGGATGATGAAACACGGGCCCGGTGCGCTTCCACGCACCGGGCCCGTCGTGCAGCGCGAATTCTCGCGCCCGCTTACTTCCGGTCGAACGAATACCGCCCCGGCCCGCTCACCGCGAGCAACAGCAGCCCGCCGATGATGCTGATGTTCTTGTAGAAGTTGATCATCGCGAGGTACTGGTCCATGCCCTGCAGCGCCCAGTAGCGATGCCCGATCAACGCGGTCGCGAGCGTATAGACCGCGAATACCAGCGCGAGCGGACGCGTATAGAAGCCGACCGCGATCAGCGCGCCGCCGACCAGCTCGACCGCCACCGCGATCACCGCCGACAGCTCCGGCGACGGCGCACCCGTCGACGCCATGTACGCGACCGTGCTCGAGAAGCCGCTCAGCTTCTGCCAGCCGAACAGCACGAACAGGATCATCAGCAGCACGCGAGCCGCCAGCAGCAGCTCGTCCTTCTTCGACTCCAGCGAAACGTAACGCATAGCAATCACCTTGATTTGACGGTTTTGACGCATTCGGTGCCGACGTCCGCCGCAATGGCGAACTCACGGATCGACAACGAACCCGCCTCGCACGATCGAACCGCGGGCCGGCCGGCCCGCTGCCGAAGAATCCGTCCGGTCGCGCCGTCGTGGCGCGCTGCCGAACGGTTCTGGCGAAGCACGGGTGCAGTCTACTGTCTCACCGGAAATCATCAATCCGTCACAACAAGATTGGCTGTCTCAATTTAGTGGACAATTGTCACGTAACAAACGCGTCATAGGCGGCCGGCGGGGCATCGCACACGAAAGGGCTATCGCGGCTTTCCCTTCCATGCAAGGGCAGCCGGCGATCGGCGGTGGGCCGGCCAGCGCAGCGTCGAGGCCCCCTCGGCCCGCGAATACGCCGGACGGCACCCGCCGGACATGCCGATGGCACCGGCCACGGCATGACCTCAGGTAACGATGGCCTGGCGGATCGAGACGCCCT
The DNA here is from genome assembly GCF_003854225.1 of Burkholderia sp. Bp8986. NCBI lineage: Bacteria > Pseudomonadati > Pseudomonadota > Betaproteobacteria > Burkholderiales > Burkholderiaceae > Burkholderia > Burkholderia sp. Bp8986. Next base: position 101,349 of record NZ_QTQM01000015.1, read on the forward strand.
GGGCCGCATTCGATACGGCCTCCCATTGCTCCCACTCGGCCAGTCGCGCCGCATAGGCCGCGCGCACGACGGGCATGCCCTCGGTGCCCAGGAACAAACGCAACGGCGGCTTGTCCGTATCGACGACCTGCAGCACGGCCTGCGCCGTGGCCTGCGGCTCGCCGAATTCCATGGCCGCACCCCGCGCGAACGCTTGCTGACGCAGCGCTGCGTAGGCCTCCAGCCCCTCGGCGATCTTCAGGGACGCGGGACTCGCGAAGTCGGTCGCGTAGGCACCGGGCTCGATCAGCGTCACTTTGATGCCGAAGTTGGCGACTTCCTGCGCCAGGCTGTCGTGCAGGGCTTCCAGCGCCCACTTGGAGGCGTTGTAGAAGCCGGAAATGGGACCGGCCACGATGCCCGCCACGCTGGAGACGCCCAGGATATGCCCGCTGCGCTGGCTGCGCAGGACAGGCAGCGCAGCCTGGATGACGCGCAGCGCACCGAAGAAATTCGTCTCGAATTCGGCTTTCACGTCGTCGACCGTGGCTTCTTCGATGGCGGCGACCAACGCGTAGCCGGCGTTGTTCAGCACCACGTCGAGTCGCCCGAAATGCTGGTGCGCCTGCGTGACTGCGTCCGCAACCTGCTGCGCATCGGTCACGTCCAGGGCCAGGGGAAGTACGCGGTCGCCATAGCGCTCCGCAAGCACGTCCAGTGAGCCGGCGTTGCGGGCCGTTGCAGCCACCCTGTCGCCGCGCGCGAGTGCGGCTTCTGCCCAGATGCGCCCGAATCCGCGTGCGGCGCCCGTGATGAACCAGACTTTCGATGTCATATCGCATACCTCCATGTTGGGGAAAAAAGCCGTACGGTCTGTCAGCGCGTCTGACTGAGGATGATGCGGTCGAACATGCGGTCGCCTAGCCAGACGCGCATGCGGATCAGCATCTTGGCGAACTTGCCGGCCGCATAGCGCGTGCGCGGCTTGCGACTGGAGACGGCCTTGGAGACCACGTCCGCGATCACGCGCGGATCGCTACCGGTGCCGTGTCCGTATGTGTTCTTGATCGACTTGGCCACCATCTGCACCAGGCGGCCGTACGGGCCGCTGGCCGAACGCTTGACGATGCTGTCGGTGGCGGCATCACCGAAACCCGTCTCGATCACGCCGGGTTCGACGATCACGACCTTGATGCCAAACTCGGCCACTTCCAGGCGCAGGCAGTCCGACCAGCCTTCCAGTGCGTGTTTGGTCGCGTGGTACCAGGCCCCCAGGATGCTGTACATCTTGCCGCCCATCGAGGTGATGTTGACGATGTATCCCGAGCGCCTGGCCCGCATGGCAGGCAGCAGGAGTTGCGTGAGCCGCGCGGCGCCGAACAGGTTGACCTCGAACTGGTAGCGCGCCTCGTCGATGCCGATTTCCTCGACCGGCCCATACAGGCCGAAGCCCGCGTTGTTGACCAGCACGTCCACCCCGCCCGTCCGGGACAGGATGAACTTGACGCCGTCGACGATCTCGTCGTCCCTGGAGAGGTCCATGCGCAGCGGCTCGGCGCCGAGTCGCGCCAGGTCGTCCATCTTGTCGACACTGCGTGCAGCGACATAGACCTGATAGCCGTCCTTGATCAGGCGCTGGGCAATGGCCTTGCCCATGCCTGACGATGCGCCGGTGACCAAAGCCGTTTTTCTCTTTCCTGTGGTGGACATGTCGCACCTCGTTTTGTTGAATTGCCGCTAGCTTTTCAGGAAAAGCAGGCCGCTTGCCTCGCGTCATGTGCCAAACGGCTTGCGATCCGCGCCGCCGCACGAGGCGCGATGTTCATCGGCCGGCCTCCTGCACACGGCTGCGCAGTGCCTTGAGCGTCCCGTACGGCGTGTCCACCACTGTCCGGTTGGCCAGCCAGTCGGGAATGGCGCCGCCGGGGGATGCATGCATCTGGTAGGTGACTTTCACACCCTCGGCGTCGGGCACCAGCTTCCACTGACCTTTGGCCTGCGGAATCCGCACCTTGCCCTCGCGCAACGGCAGGTAGTCGGGGACCGCCTCCACGCGCACGGTGACCGCGCCGTCGCCGGCCTTCGTGTAGGTGAAGTGGTAGATGCCGTCGCGGTTGGAGACCGGCCAGGGCGCCTTGTTGTCCAGGTAATGGAACTGCTCGGTGTCGGTGGCCTTGAGCAGTTCGGATGCGGCCACGTCGGGCATCCATTGACGGTAGGCATCGGCGTCACGCAGCACCTTGACGACGTCATCGGGGGTAGCCCGGATCTGCACCTCGCCGCGGAATTCGCGCAGCGGCGATCCGTCGACGTTGCGCACGTAGACCCTGATGCCATCGGCCTGCCTGGCGAGCGACCAGCCGTCCTGCGCGAAGGTCGTCTGGCTGGCCAGCAGCCCAATCAGCAGGGCGGCGGAAAGAAGATTGCGTCGGGCGATCATCGCGAAACCTCATGGAGTGAAGATGCCTTCACCATAGAGGGCCACGCTGCGCAGCGAACTCGCCACGCGCGCCAGAGGGATGGCGATCGGCGCCAGCCTGAACGCGGCTCAGGGCGATTTCGTTCGCGCCTGTGCAACCTGGGCTGCAAGGCCGTGGCGCTGCAAGACCGACCGGATGGCAGGCAATTGCGCGACGACAGCCTCGTAGCCCAGGCGCCGTGCCGTTTCCCGGCCCTCGGCATCATCCATGCCCGCGGGCGCGATCGGCGGAGCGATCAGCACGTCGGCCGACGCGGCCTCCGGACCCGAGAGCAAGCAGCTTTGTGCCTGCGACACACGCAACCACATCGACACCGCCGAACTGGAGGGGTATTGCGGTCCGTGGCAATAGATGTCCACTGCGATCACGACGTCGGCGCCCAGCGCACGCGCTGCCCGCACCGGCACCAGTGCGGCGACGCCGCCATCGACCAGCAGGTGGCCGCCGGCCTGCACCGGCAGTAACACGCCGGGAATCGCGGCCGACGCACGCAGCGCCTGGCCGGCGTCACCTCGCGTGATCACGTAGGGCCGGGACTGGTCGAGGTCCGTGGCGACGGCGGCGAAACGCACCGGGAAGCGCTCGATGGCTTGCCCGCCGACCAGGCCGTTGGCCCAGCTCGCCAGCGCCTCGCCCTTGACGAAGCCGGGACCGCCGAGGGCAACATCGACCAGCGCGCGCATCCGCATGCTGTTGGCCTGCTGCCCGAGTTGGCCGGGCGAGCGGCCCGACGCATAGGCCGCACCGATGATGGCGCCGACGGAGGTGCCCACGACCAGATCCGGGCGGATGCCGGCTTCTTCCAGCGCCTGCAACACGCCGACGTGCCCAAAGCCGCGCAGCCCCCCGCCACCCAGCACGAGGGCCAACCGGGGTCTGGCGGCAAACGGTGCGACAGGCGGCACGGCCGCTGGCGCCTGCAAGACGCCGTCGACCAGCCAGAGGCCCTCGAAGCCGGGCCGCGCCCGCTTCGGCGCGCCGGCACATGCGCTCAGCAGGCTGACCGCCAGCATCCAAGGCAAGCCTGCGCGCAGCCAACGCGTTCCCATCCCGCTCAATTCTGCGCGGCGCCGAGCCGGGCCAGTTCGGCAGAAGGCAGAATCACCACGCCCCGGGACGTGGGAACGGTTCGTACCAGTGCCTGGGCAACGGCCTCGGCGTGTACGGGCCTGTAGGCGCCGGGCAGGATCGGCGCGAGCAGTCTGGCGACGGGGATCGCGATGATCTCGCCGTACCGCGTGGCCTGGCCCAGGCCGTCCCGGTAGTCCAGCAGCAGCGAAGGTTGCGCGATGACCAGCGCCGTGAAGGGCATGGCCTTGAGCGCATCTTCCAGTTCGCCCTTGACGCGGGTATAGAACATGGACGACCGGGCATTCGCCCCTGCGGCGCTGACCAGCCCCACGCGCCGCGCGCCCGCCGCAAATGCGGCCTGCGCCACGGCCAGGTTGGCATCGAAGTCCACCGCGCGGAAGGCCGCCTTGCTGCCGGCCACCTTGATCGTGGTGCCCATGGACAGGTACACCTCGTCGACCTGCGCAAGCGCGGGCAAGCAGCCGAAATCCACCTGGTGGACCTGGAGCCTGGGGTCGCGCACAGCCAGCGGGCGGCGGCTCAGCGCATGGACCTCCGAGACCGTCCGGTCGGCCAGCAGGGCCTTCAGCATCAGGCCGCCCACGAGTCCGGTGGCACCTGCCAGCAGCACTTTGCGTTGTTTCTCTTGCAGGGTCATGAGTGTCGTTCTCAGTTCAGGCGCATGGCATTGCGCGCGGTATCCGGCGTCTGCCCGGTCCATTCCAGGAAGGCGCGGTAAAAGGAGTTGGGATCTTCGAAACCGAGCAGGAAGGCGATTTCGCCGGCAGTCATCGTCGTGCTCCCGAGGTAGTGGCGGGCAAGACTTTCCCGGGTGGTGTTCACCAGCGAGCGGAAATTCTCCCCTTCGTCTTCGAGGCGGCGCTGTAGCGTGCGCTTGCTGAGCCCCAGGCGCTCGGCGGCTTTCTCGATGGTGGCCGTGTTGCCGGGCAGCAGCTCCAGCAGCACCGCACGCACGCGCTCGGCCATCGTGGCTGTGGCGTCCAGTTCGCTGAGCCGACGGCGCAGTTCGGGCTCGAACACGCGCCACATGCCTTCGTTCACGGTCAGGAACGGGCGCAGGGCATCGGTGGCGCCAAAGGTAATGGCCGGACGCTCGCCACGTTGAACGGGCACGCCGAAGAAGCGCTGGTAGCGCGGCGCACAGCTGGCGGGCGGAAGCTGGGGCAGGGCCACCCGCAATGCCTGCACGGGCTCGCGTGTGGCCAGGCGAGCCAGCCGCAGGAAGAACGCGACCTCGGCCACCTGCAGCGAATAGGGCAACTCGGTCTGCACCGACAACCAGCGCGGCGACACCGTCAGCGATCCGGCCTCATCCACGTCGACCTCGAGCCTCATGGGCGCCACAAGTTGCTTGTATTTGGCCAGGCGCTGCACCGCCTGCATCAGGTTGGCACTGCACAGGGCGGCGAACAGCGGCGGATCGAATACCTCGGCCGAGACCATCTCGACGAGGCGCAACGGAAACATGGGGTCGTTCGCTTCCAGCTCCAGCGCGCGCCAGAAGCGGAAGTACTCGTCCGTGTCGAGCCCGCGATCTGCGCGATGAAACAGGTCTTCAGGCAGACGCGCCCTGCGCAGCACGTGGTCGGCCTGCACGCCGAAGTCCTTCAGCAGCGTGCGCCATGCGATATCCAGAGAGAAAGTGAGGTTGCGTGCCATGGGTGTGCACCAAAAGTCGATGATGGCCGGACCTGGTCCGGTGTGCGGTAACAGCTTAGCTGTTGAACCGCGATCGGATACATGCAATGCGCGCCAAATCGATCGCAGGATGTGACATTCGAGGGGGGGCGGCAGTTGCACAAGAGATAGCGGGCGGGCGCAAGGCATGCGAAGAATCCAAACGATTCTTTACGGCATGCTTACTGTCAACCGTCGCGTCGCGATGACCGTTCATACTCGGCAACGCAGCTTTCTCCCGGCGGCCCGTTCATCGTGCGACGGTCCCGGTTCGAATCCATGCCGGTTCTTTTTCGGCAAGACCGCGCAACCATTATCGGAGCCATATGGCATTTCGTCCGTCCTTGCGAACAGCAGCCGCGCTCCCGGTTCTTTGCGTGGTGATGCTGGGCGCGTGCGCCGCCGTGGCGCAGCACCCTGCCGACGCGACCGTTTCATCTCGGTCGCCCACCGGCACGCAACTGAAGACCGTGCCCGGCGCCCGGATGGCCGGCGCGCCTTTTGTGCACCCCGGCCTGCTGCATACGGCGAGCGATTTCACGCGCATGCGCGAGAACGTCGCCGCGCGGCGGCAGCCCTGGTTCGACGGCTGGCAACGCCTGGTTGCCAATCGGCATGCTTCGCTCGACTGGAAGCCGAATCCGCAGCCGGCCATCTATCGCGGCCGAAACCCCGACCACCCGGAAAATTACGCGACGCTCTTCAATGATGCCGCCGCGGCCTACGCGCTGGCACTTCGGTGGAAGATCACCGGCGACGACGCCTACGCGCAACATGCGATAGGAGTCCTGAACGCGTGGTCGCGCACGCTGACGATGATCGGCGGCAGTTCCGACAAGTTCCTGGCTTCCGGTATTTACGGCTACCAGTTGGCGAACGCGGGCGAAATCCTGCGCACGTCTCCCCTGTGGCGCGCCGACGACTTCCGGCGTTTCCAGTCGATGATGCTCGGCGTGTTCTATCCCATGAACCACGACTTCCTGGTTCGGCACAACGGCGCAAGGATCGACCACTACTGGGCCAACTGGGATCTCGCCAACATGGCGTCCATGCTGGCGATCGGGATCCTGACCGATCGCCACGACATCTACGCCGAAGCGGTCGACTATTTCAGGCACGGCGCCGGCAACGGCGCGATCGAACACGTGGTGTGGAAGTTGTATCCGGACGGGCTGGGTCAGCTGCAGGAAAGCGGGCGCGACCAGGGGCATGCCATGCTCGATATTGCGCTGCTCGGGGCGTTCTGCCAGATGGCCTGGAGCCAGGGAGACGATCTTTACGGATATGACGACAACCGGTTCCTGCGCGCAGCGGAATACGCCGCTCGATACAACCTCGGGAGGGACGTGCCTTACACGCAATACACGAACAGCGACGTCACGCAGCCCGTCATCTCGCCGAATTCGCGCGGTAACGAGCGCCCTGTCTGGGCACTCGTCTATAACCACTACGTCGTGCTGAAAGGGCTCTCCGCGCCGGACGTGGAGGCCTTTGCCCGCAAGGTCGCGCCGGAAGGCGGCGGAGGCGACTACGGTCCCAACAGCGGCGGCTTCGATCAACTGGGATATGGCACGTTGACGTATACGCTCGAATGACGGGCAGCTGTCGGCGACCAGCGAATCGTGAACCCACGGTTCGCCGCCGAATTTGCCCCACCCCGAGACAGCAAAGGTAGATCTCTTCCGGTGCGGACATCTTGCCGGATGCCGCTCGCATCACGGCCGAGCTTGAAGACAGTCGCCAGGATGGCCGGCCGTCGATCGCGAAGAGCGTTGGCCCAAGACCAGGGCCTCGTCACGCCTGGCGCAGCGGCCCGCCGAATCACATCAAATCGATCGGCAGCGTCTTGTCGAGATTGTCGTGCCAGGCGCGAATGGTCTTCGGCACGGTCTTTTTCCACGCCGGCACGTTCGAGTAGTAGCGCATGCGCACCTTGTCATGGGCATCGAACACGAGCAGCCCGATCCACAACTCTGTGCCCCGGCGCATCACGATCGCGGCGTTCGTCGTCGCGATGCCGCGCACCCAGTACGACTTCACGTCGGCGTTCAGGCCGTCAAGATCCTGCTCGTCCGCGCTGGTGTTGATCGTATCGACGAGCGTCTGATAGTCGGCGCCGAGCAGCGTGTGCGCGATCGCGTTCTGGTGCGCGTCGGCCAGCACCTTCAGCGTCACGAGGTCAGCCGCCTGGCTCGCCTGCGCCTTCGACGCCGTAACGTACTCGCCCGAATACACGACGCCCGCACCGGCGCCGCAATCGGCATCGCCGCCCTGCTGCGCAACCTGCACGCGGCCGCCCTTGCGGCTGAAATCGAGCCGGCATCGATCCTGGCGAAACGTGCCGCGGTCGCCGTGCAGGTCGATATCGCCGCCGAGTCCGCCGGTATTCGCGCCATTGTTGCCGCTCAGTTCGAAGTGCAGACGCGGTGCCGTGCCGGTGAACGTCAGCACGCCACCGAACGACGGGTTGTCGCTGTCGCGATACCACGTCTGTTGCCAGCGGTCGGCCGCAAGCGGCGCGCCGTTCAGGCTCGCGAGCCGCTCGCGATAGCGATCGCCGAGGCACGACGCATCGTTGCCGCAGCGATCGCGCTGCTTGAGCCATTTCAACTGCGCCGCCTTCAGCGCGGCGGTATCGCCGCCTTTCGCGAGCGTCTTCTTCCACGCCGCCGCCAGCTGGCCGTCGAGCGACGACAGCCCGGCGTCCGCGCAGATCGTCTTCTCTGTCGGCGAAGCAGCTTTCGCGCAGTCGAAGCCGGCCGCCTGCGCGGCCATCGGCGCGATCGTCAGTATTGCCAACATCATGGCGGCTCGCGGGCTCACGCTCCACGCATGCCGGCCGCGAAGCGCGGCTTGCCCTCGCTCGCCGGCGCGAGCACTCGATCGGTTCTGGGTTGTCATGGCCTGGATCGTCGCTGGTTCGCGGGCCTGTAGAAACGCCATGCCCGCAACGTTCGAGGTAAAAATGCCCGGCGCGGCATGCGGCACTCGCCCCGCCCGCCGAAGCGTAACCCGAACCGGGCGCGCCATCCACACCGATCACGCGCACGATGCCTCGGCCTTGCATGTGCACGCCGTGATGGCGACACGCGCGAACGCCGGCAGCGCAAGCACGCGTCAGCCGTCAGCCGTCGAATGGCACCAGTTCGTAACTCGTGCTCCGGCCACCGGACGACGAGCGATGCAGGACACCGCGCGCGACGAGCTGCTCGATATCACGCAGCGCCGTGTCTTGCGAGCACTTCGCGAGGGCGGCCCACTTGCTGGTGGTCAGCTTCCCTTCGAAACCATCGAGCAGGCGATTCATCACCTTGACCTGACGTTCGTTCATCGCGAGGCCCGCACATCGCTGCCAGAAGCGCGCCTTGACCAGAACCGCATCGAGCGTCGTGTGCGCGTGATCGACGGCCCGACCCAGCGCATCCAGAAACCACGCGAGCCATGCCGTTACGTCCAGCGAACCGCGCTGCGTGCGCTCCAGCACGTCGTAATACGCATTGCGCTCGCGCTGGATTTGCGCCGACAGGCTATAGAAGCGCTGCGGGCTCCGATCAGCGCGCGCCAGAACCAGATCCCCGAGCGCGCGTGCGATACGGCCGTTGCCGTCGTCGAACGGGTGGAGCGTGACGAACCACAGGTGGGCCAGGCCGGCCCGGATCAGCAAGGGCTCGACCGGCGTCGCATTGAACCACCGCAGGAAGCGCTCGATCTCGTTCGGCAGGCGCGCGGCAGGCGGCGCTTCGAAATGCACGCGTTGCCGGCCGATCGGCCCGGACACCACCTGCATCGGCCCGCTCGCATCCATACGCCACGCGCCGACGGTGATCCGCGACATCCCGGAATAGCCGGTCGGAAAAAGCGCCGCATGCCACCCGCGCAGCCGGGCTTCGGTCACCGCCTCCGCCGAACGGGCCGTCGCGTCCAGCACCATGTCGACCACGCCCTCGACATGGCGATCAACCGGCGCCAGCGCCCCAATATCGACGCCGAGCCGGCGCGCAATCGATGATCGGACCGATGCGACGTTCAGGTTGTCGCCCTCGATTGCGCTGGTCTTGACGACATCCTCCGTCAATGCGGCCAGGCTGGCCTCATCGCGCAGTGCGAGGCCGACATCCGCCAGTCTTCCGGCCAGCGCACCTTGCGCACGGCTGACATCGGCCAGTGACGTCGCGAGTGCCGGGAGGTCGAAGCGCCAGGCGGGCCAGTCGGACGACTGCCAGATGAAGGTGTAATCTCCGCTCATGATGCGGAGATTATCCCACCGATTCACCGCATGACTCAACAATCTCCGCAAATCCTGCGGAGATTACGCTTCGATTCACCGCACGCGCCGCACGCCCGCGCCTCTACCGCCGCCGGTCCGCGCCGCCGTTCGCCGCCGGCACGGCCTTCCCCAGCCGCTCGGCCAGAAACCCGATGAACGTCCGCAGCGTGACGAATCCTTCACGGTGCTGCGGAAACACCGCGTTCAGCGTGATCGGCGGCGGCGCGTACGCGTCGAGCACCGGCACGAGCGCGCCGCTGTCGAGCGCCGCGCCGACGATGAAATGCGGCAGCAGCGCGATGCCGAGCCCCGCGATCGCCGCGTCGCGCACGACTTCGCCGTTGTTCGCGACGAGCGGCCCCTGCACGTCGAAGGTGCGCGCCACCCCGTCGACCCGGAATTCCCAGCCGACGCGCCGCTCGCGCCCGTACATCAGGCACGTATGGCCGCCGAGGTCGGCCGGCGTCGCGGGCGCGCCGTGCCGCTTCAGGTAAGCGGGGCTCGCGCACGCGATCATCTGCCACGCGCCGAGCGCTCGCGCGATCAGCGTCGAATCCTCGAGCGTGCCGATCCGCAGCACGAGATCGAAGCCCTCGCCGATCAGGTCGACCCGCCGGTCGGTCAGGTCGACGTTCAGCCGCACGGCCGGATGCGCGGACAGGAATTCCGCGATCAGCGGCGACACGTGGGTGATCCCGAACGACAGCGGCGCGCTGATCTTCAGCGAGCCGTGCAGCTCGGTGCTGCGCACCGACATCGCCTGCTCGGCGTCGGCGACCTCGGCGAGGATCCGCTGCGCGCGCGCATAGAACTCCTGCCCCGATTCCGTGACCGCGAGATTGCGCGTGTTGCGATGCAGCAGACGCACGCCGAGCGACGCCTCGAGCGCCATCGTGCGCCGGCTCACGAACTGCTTGGACAGCATCAGCTGGTCGGCCGCCGCCGTGAAGCTGCCGGCATCGACGGTCGCGACGAAGATCCTCAAGTCGTTGAGTTCCATATTGTCCACTCCATAGCGACAGTCATTATCTCTACGGCCATTTATTTGTCAAATAGATTGACCTAAGATTCATCTCAACGAACGGCCGGGCCCACTTCCGAGGTCCGGCGACATCCAGGAAAAAATCATGATCGAGACTCGTGCAGCAAACCAACGTGGCCGTGCCGAGCATGGCTGGCTCAGCTCCCGTCACACGTTTTCTTTCGCGAACTACTACGATCCCAAGCAAGTCGGCTTCTCCGACCTGCTGGTGATCAACGACGACCGCGTCGCGCCGGGCCGCGGCTTCGGCACGCACCCGCACCGCGACATGGAAATCCTGTCGTACGTGCTCGACGGTGCGCTGGAGCACAAGGATTCGATGGGCACCGGGTCGGTGATCGTGCCGGGCGACGTCCAGTTGATGAGCGCGGGTACCGGCGTGCGTCACAGCGAGTTCAACCACTCGCACGAGACGCCCGTCCACTTCCTGCAGATCTGGGTCGGACCGTCCGAGAAGGGTGCCGAGCCGCGCTATCAGCAGACGAACATCGCGGAAGCCGACAAGCGCGGCAAGCTCACGCCGATCGTGTCGCCCGACGGCAGCGGCGGTTCGCTGAAGATCCGCCAGGACACGCGGATCTACGCGGGCCTGTTCGACGGCGACGAGCGCGCCACGCTCGAACTGGCACCGGGCCGCTTCGCCTACGTGCATGTCGCACGCGGCAGCGTGACGGTCAACGGCGTGACGCTCGGCGAAGGCGACGGCGCGCGCATCCGCGACGAACAGGCGCTGACGTTCGCCGACGGCAAGGATGCGGAAGTGCTGGTATTCGACCTGCGTCCGGTCGAAGTGACGGCCGAGTGGGCATGACGCCTGCTTGGAACCTCGGGCCCCGCTGAAGGCGGGGCCTTCTTAATCGGAGATTCGCAACATGGCCAAGGTACTCGTTCTTTACTACTCGTCCTACGGGCACGTCGAAACGATGGCGCAGCACGTCGCGGAAGGCGCGCAATCGGTGCCCGGCGTCGAGGTCACGCTCAAGCGCGTGCCGGAAACCATTCCCGCCGACCAGGCGAAGGCGATCGGCGTCAAGGTCGACCAGGCCGCCCCCGTGGCCACCGTGGACGAACTCGCGGGCTACGACGCGATCATCTTCGGCACGCCGACCCGCTTCGGCAACATGGCCGGCCAGATGCGCACGTTCCTCGACCAGACCGGCGGCCTGTGGATGAAGGGCGCGCTCGTCGGCAAGATCGGCAGCGTGTTCGCGTCGACCGGCACGCAGCACGGCGGCCAGGAAACCACCATCACGTCGTTCCACACGACGCTGCTGCACCACGGGATGGTGATCGTCGGCGTGCCCTATGCGTGCAGCGGGCTCGTCAACATGAACGAGATCACGGGCGGCACGCCGTACGGCGCGACCACGCTCGCGGGCGCGGACGGCAGCCGCCAGCCGAGCGCGAACGAACTCGACATCGCCCGCTACCAGGGCAAGCACGTCGCGGAACTCGCCGCGAAGCTCGCGTCGTAACGCGAACGAATGCCGCGCGTGCCGGGAAGCCCCCGGGCCGCGGCGCGTGGCGCTTGCGCGGCACACACACGAGCGAACGGCGCCGGTCGAACCCGGCGCCGTTTTTCATTGAACCAACGTCGGCCCTTGCCGGCCGCCTGCGGCCGTTTGCAGCCGTTTGCGGCCGTTTGCGGCCATTACTGGCCCGATGCAGGCGCGGCCGGCGCCGGCGCCGCCTTCGTCGCGGGCGCCTTCTCCACCGCGTTCTGCGGATAGTTGCTCTGGTCGTTGGTGAGCCGGTAGCCGGTGCCCGTGCCGATCGCCTTCAGGTCCTTCGCGTGACGCGCGCGGGCCGCCTTGCGGGCAGCTTTCTTCTGCGCCTTGTCGAGTTGCTTCTGCGTCGGTGCGGATGCCGGATTCTCAATGGGCGCGGACGCCGGATCCTGCGCATATGCCGCCGGCGCCGCGGTCAACAGCAGACCGAACGACGCCGTTACTGCCACTGCCACCGAAACCACGCGAGACTTCGTCATGACCGGTTCTCCTTGTCGATTGTTGGATGTGGGTCGAACGCCGGCCCGCACGCGACGGACGTCGGCGTGCCGCCACGGCGCCGATGCAACGTTAGCCGATCGCTGCACAAATGTCCGTGCCGGTTCCTGAATTCTCCCGATAACGGCAACGATACATCCGCGGCAGGCGCCCGGCGGGCCGGCGCGGGGGGGCGCGGCCATCAGGGAAACCGATAGCATCGCGCGCCGCCGCTGCCCTGCGCCGCTCAGATCCAGCGCGACAGCACCGGCAGCAGGATCGGCACGACGAATGCGGTCAGCACGCCGTTCAGCCCCATCCCGAGGCCCGCGAACGCGCCGGCCTCCTCGCTGACCTGGAACGCGCGCGCGGTGCCGATCCCGTGCGACGCGACGCCGAGCGCGAAACCGCGCACGGCCGGCTCCTCGATGCGCAGCGCGTTCAGGATCGCACGGGCGCACACGGCGCCGAAGATACCGGTCGAGATCACCAGCACGGCGGTCAGCGACGGAATCCCGCCGATTTCCTGCGCGACGGCCATCGCGATCGGCGTGGTCGCGGATTTCGGCGCGAGCGACGCGATCGTCTGGTGCGACGCGCCGAACAGCGCGGCGATGCCGACCGCCGACACGATCGCGGTCAGCGAGCCCGCCAGCAGCCCGACGAGCAGCGGCACCGCGGCACGCCGCAGCTTCGACCACTGGCGGTACAGCGGCAGCGCCAGCGCGACGGTCGCCGGGCCGAGCAGGAAGTGGACGAACTGCGCGCCCTCGAAATACGTCGGATACGGCGTGTGCGTGATCGTCAGCAGCACGACGATCAGCGCGACCGCGATCAGCACCGGGTTCGCGAGCGGGTTGAAGCGCGCCCGCGCATAGACGGCCTGCGCAACCAGGTAGGCAATCAGCGTGATCGTCAGGCCGAGCAGCGGGGTCGCGGCGAGGTAGACCCAGATCGCGCCGAGTTTCGGGAAGGCCGTCATTGCGTGCCCTCCGCCGCGCCGTCCGCGCGCCGCTGGCGCCGCAGCAACGCGCGCGTGACGAGCGCCGTCACGGCGATCGCGAGCGACGTGCTCACCGCCAGCGCGACGACGACCGCCAGCGCATCGCCGCGCACGCGGTCGGCCGACACCATGATGCCGACGCCGGCCGGCACGAACAGCAGCGACAGATGGCGCAGCAGCTCGAGCGCGGTCGGCTCGATCGCGTCGGCCACCCGCGGGCGCAGCATCACGAAACCGAACAGCAGCAGCATGCCGATCACGGGGCCCGGCACCGGCACGCCGAACAGGTAGGACACCCCTTCCCCGAGACACTGGAAGGTCAGCAAGACCGCGAACGCCTGCAGCATGAGCCGCTTCTCCCGAACGTGGCCGCGTGACCGTGCAGCCGATGGGCCGGCGGCATGCGACGCCGGCGTGGACGATACGCGCGATCGTACCAACAATGCGCGCGGCGGGCACCGCGGGCCATCACGCGATCGGGATCGGCATCGGGCTGCTTCGATCCGGCCGCCGGGGTCGCGTTTCGACGGCCCTGTCGCCCCGCTCCCCATGCGAAAGCGGCGGACCCGAGCCCGCCGCTTCGCCGTTCGCATTCGAACCCGTTCGAATGCCGCCCGCAGCCCTACTTCAGGCGCGTGGCGATTTCGTTGGCCATCGCCTTCATCGCCGCCTTGGTCGGCGCATCCTCGGCCAGCGCGTTCAGCAAACCGAAGTCGTGAATCGTGCCGTCGTAGCGCGTGGTCGTCGCATCGACGCCGGCTGCGTCGAGCTTGCGGCCGTACGCTTCGCCTTCGTCGCGCAGCACGTCGAACTGCGCGACCTGGATCAGCGCGGGCGGCAATCCCTTCAACTGCGCGGTGCTCGCACGCAGCGGCGACGCGTAGATCTCGTTGCGTTGCGCTTCGTTCTTCGTATAGGCATCCCAGAACCACTTCATCATCGGCCGGGTCAGGAAGTGCCCCTGCTGATACGCGTTGTACGAACCGGTATTGAAGTCGTGGTCCGTCACGGGCCACAACAGGCCCTGGAAGCGGATCGCCGGGCCGCCCTTGTCCTTCGCCATCAGCGCGACGACGGCCGCCATGTTCCCGCCGACGCTGTTGCCGACCACCGCGAGGCGGCTGCCGTCGACGCCGATTTCCGCGCCGTGCGCGGCGACCCACTTCGTCGCCGCATACGCCTGGTTGATCGCGACCGGGTAATGCGCTTCCGGCGACGGCGTGTAGTTCACGAACACCGCGACGGCGCCCGATTGCACCACCAGATCGCGCACCAGGCGCTCATGCGTCGGGAAGTCGCCGAGAATCCAGCCGCCCCCATGGAAAAACATGAACACCGGCGGCGTGCCCGCCACTCCTTGCGGACGCACGATCGTGATCGGCACCGACAGGCCGTCCTGCTCGATCGTGCGGTTCGATACGTCGATGCCGGACAGGTCGACCTTCGCGCCGCGCTGGGCGTCGACCAGCACCTGACGCGCCTTCGCGGGGCTCAGCGTTTCGAGGCCGGGCCCCTTCTGGCCGTTCAGCACGGCGAGCAACCCGCTGGTCGCCGTATCGGGACGGACGCCGTCGGTGCCGGCGGCAAAGGCGGTGGGGGCGCTGAACAACGCGGCCGCAACGGCAGCGGCGACAAGCAGCGGCTTGACGATCTTCATGATGAAACTCCTTGGCTCAACCGGTGTATGCAATGAATGACGACGGATTACTTCGTAGTGCGTGCGATCAGACGAGCGTCAGCGTGACGTCGATGTTGCCGCGCGTCGCGTTCGAGTACGGGCAGACGATGTGCGCGCGGTCGATCAGCGTTTGCGCGGTTTCACGGTCGAGGCCCGGCAGCGAGATCTTCAGTTCGACTTCGATGCCGAAGCCGTTCGGGATCGCACCGATGCCGACGCTGCCTTCGATCGCGGCGTCCGCGGGGATCGCGATCTTGTCGCGGGCCGCGACGAACTTCATCGCACCGATGAAGCACGCGCTGTAGCCGGCCGCGAAAAGTTGCTCGGGGTTCGCGCCGGCGCCGCCCGCACCGCCGAGTTCGCGCGGCGTGGTCAGCTTCAGGTCGAGACCGCTTTCGGGCACCGTGGCACGGCCGTCACGGCCGCCGGTGGCTTTTGCATGAGCGCGGTACAGCACTTTTTCGATCGACATGACAGACTCCTTTTCAATGGTGAGTAAGTGAAACAGCCTTCCAACCCGGGATCGCGCGCCGACGGCCTGGCCGCCGGCATCACGTTTGTTTATCTACTCATAGATAGACACATATCCCCAAAAAAATGCGGATGATCGAATCCATCCGCCCGATTATCTATCTACCACAAGATAGATAACTAACCCCAACAAAAGGCGGCGAACCGCCTGACTGCCTGCCCCGTCCATCAGGACCGGGTTTTCCAGACGGCCTCGACATCCTCGAGACGCGCCCGCGTATGAAACAGCCGGCTGGCCAGCACGCTGCCCTGGAACGCCGCGTACAACGTGCGCGCCGCCGTTTCCGGCGTGCCGCTGAACTGCAGCGTGCGCTCCTTCGCGCCCTGCGCCAGCAACTCGGCGAGCCAGTTCTCGTTGGCCTTGAAAAAGGCCTGAACCGCCTGCCGCACGCGCTCCGGCAACGATTCGATGTCCGCCGCGAGCATGCCGCACAGACAGATCTGATTGCCGTCGCCGAGCGTTCTGCCGAACAGCTTCGTGTAGAGGCTCAGCTTGACGTCGGCCGGCAATGCCGGATCGATCGCACGCATCGCCGCAAGCACTTCGTCGCTGTACGCCGCCACCGCTTCCAGAACGAGATCGTCTTTCGACGGGAAGTAGTAGTGGATGCTCGACGTCTTCACGCCAACCAGATCGGACAGGTCTCGATAGCTGAAGCCGTTGTAACCGCGCAGCATCATCAGCGTGATCGCGTGGTCGAGAATCTGTTCGCGGACGGTCGTCTTCGTTTCCATGGATCGAACTTTATCTACTCGTAGATAGATAGTCAAGACTTTTTTGTGGGGCGCGATGAACGGCCCGGCGGGTCCCGGGTGCCGGCTCGCGTGGCACCGTGCCGCCGCGATTGCTTACAACGCGCGCAACAGCGTGCGGGTCACGCCGGAGCGCGGCGGCCGGCGGAACTACCCGGACAGGCGACGACGCGTGGGCAACGAACGTTTCGAATGATCCGCCCATGCTCGGGTCGCGGCGCACCACTCACCGGACACCACCCCTTCGTTCCATTTTCTTCGTCAGCCTAACGAAGCGCGCCCCGCTTCGCCTGCGCGATTTGCGCACATGCGCGCCCGAGCGCGTGCCGGCATCGCCCCTCCGTCGCCGTGCGACGCCGGTTCTCTCTCGGAAGGAGTACCTCTTCAAGAGAGTTGTTTGCGCGTTATTGGCCAACGATCGTTGATCGCATCGTACCCAACCCGACTTGACGGAGACCCCCATGAGTTCCCTCCCTGACAGCGCACCGGCGGATTTCCCCGCCGCGCATGGCGAGACGGCCGGACTTCAGCGCAAGATAAGCTGGACCGGCGCGTTCTGGGTCGCGAGCGGCGTGCCCGCGCTCGTGCTCTTCTCGATCGGCTCCATCGCGGCCACCGTCGGCAAGCCGTCGTGGATCGTATGGATGATCTCGATCCTGTTCGGCTTCATCCAGGCGTTTTCTTACGCGGAGATTGCAGGACTCTTTCCGCACAAGTCGGGCGGCGCGTCGGTGTACGGTGCGATCGCGTGGGTGCGCTACAGCAAGCTGCTCGCGCCGCTGTCCGTGTGGTGCAACTGGTTCGCGTGGTCGCCGGTGCTGGCGATCGGCTCGGGCATGGGCGCGGGCTATGTGCTGAACATGCTGTTCCCGGCCACGGCCGCGATCAACACCTGGCAGATCACGCTGCTCGATCTCGGCTGGCTCGCGAGCGGCCTGTCGCTGCGCATCAACGCGACCTTCGTGATCGGCGCGATCATCCTGCTCACGACCTTCGCGGTCCAGCATCGCGGCATCCTGCAGGCCGCAAAACTCCAGATGATTCTCGCGATCGCCGCGCTGCTGCCGCTGCTGCTCGTCGGCGTCTATCCGATCCTGAGCGGCGACCTGCCCAAGTCGCACCTGCTGCCGCTCTACCCGCTCGCGAAGGATGCGGCAGGCCGCGTCATCGACGGCACGTGGAATCTGGCGGGCCTGCAGCTGATGGCGGGCGGCCTGTTCATCGCCGCGTGGTCGACCTACGGCTTCGAGACGGCGGTCTGCTACACGCGCGAGTTTCGCGATCCGCGCCGCGACACGGTCAAGGCCATCGTCTATTCCGGCCTGCTGTGCATCGTGTTCTTCACGATGGTCCCGCTCGCGTTCCAGGGCGCGCTGGGCCTCGGCCAGCTCGTCACGCCCGAAGTGAAGGATGCGGCGGGCAACGTCACGCAGGCGGCCGTCTACGACGGCGTGCTGTCGCCGGGCATCTTCAGCGGCATGGGCGTCGCCGAAGCCATGGCGCAGATCGTGCACGTCGGCAACCGGGGCGAGTACATCCTGAAACCGATGCTGGTATTCGCGCTGGTGCTCGCGATCATGACGTCGATGGCCGGATCGTCGCGCACGCTGTATCAGGCATCGGTCGACGGCTGGCTGCCGAAGTACCTGTCGCACGTGAACGAGAACGGCGCGCCGACCCGCGCGATGTGGACCGATCTCGGCTTCAACCTGTTTCTGCTGCTGATGTCCGACTACACCGTCGTGCTCGCGATGTCGAACGTCGGGTACATCATCTTCAACTTCCTCAACCTGAACGCGGCATGGATCCACCGCCTCGACCGCGCGAACTGGCCGCGCCCGTTCAGGGCGCCGCGCTGGCTGCTCGCGCTCGGCACGCTGCTGTCGTTCGTCAACCTCGCGCTGATGGGGTTCGGCGCCGACGTGTGGGGCAAGGGCACGCTGGTCTCGGGCCTCATGTTCGCCGCGCTGATCCTGCCGGTGTTCGCCTGGCGGCATTACGTGACCGACAAGGGCCGCTTCCCGGACCAGATGCGGGAGGACATGGCGTTGTCCGGCAGCATGCAGCCGCGCAAGGCCGGCTATCTGCCGTACCTGACGCTGCTGCTCGGCGTGGCGGTCGTCGCTGCGACGCACTGGTTCGCGCCATAAGCGCGCCGTCGCGGTTGCGCTCGAATCGAAACGACGCCCGGTTCACGACCGGGCGCCGCGCTTTCGCGCCGGCAATCCGGCGCGGGCGCAGCCCGCCACGCGCATGCGTCGGCCGCTCAGGCGCCCGACCGGTCGCCCGGCCGCACTTCGAAGATCGCGCCCTCGACGCCCAACACCTCGCCGCTTGCCGAATAAATCCCGACGCCGTTCTCCCACACCGGCTTGATTCGTCCGTCGGCGCACCTGATCCGATACCGCAGATCGAAGACGCCGCGCACCGCCAGCGCCTGCTGTACACCCGTCCACACGTAATCGGCATCCTCGGGCACGATCAGTTGCCCGAATGCATGCGCATGCCCGTCGAGAAACCACTGCCGCGGATAGCCGGTCAAGCCCTCGCATCCGGCGCTCACGTACTCCATCGTCCACAGCCGGTTGTTGCGGCCGCGGTAGACGAGGCCCGGAATGCTGTCTAGCAGCCCCGCGACGCTTCTCAGGTGTGCCTGCGTCGAAGTCTCGCGACGGCGGTCGAGCGTCACGTCGGACAGCGCAACGGACGAGCCGCCGGCATTTCTCTTCAACGACACCTCGAACCAGCGCAGTTCGCCGTCCGGACGCACGCAGCGCAGACGCTCGCGGACCCCGCCGCGCGAGATCGCCCGCGCACGCTGCAGCATGCCGCTCCAGATGCGCCGGTCCTCCGGATGCACGTAATCGACGAAGCGCCGACCGGCCGCGGGCCGTTCCATCGCGTCGGTCCACGCGACGTTGAAGCCGGTGATCCGTCCCGCGCCGTCCAGCTTCAGCAGCGCAAGCGGGCAATCGTCCACGTCGAACGCGCCGCTCGACGGCTGCGTCGGCTGAACAGGCTGAGTCACGCGCGCGCCGTCCTTCATCACGCCCCCCGTTCCCGCGTCGATGCGCCGATCGCGCGCCGGTGCACCGATGCCGCCAGCTCGAGCCGCGTTCGCGCGTCCAGTTTCCGCAGCAGGTTCTTCACGTAGACCTTCACCGTGCCCTCGCTGATGCCGAGCACGCGCGCGATCTGCTTGTTGCTCATGCCGTCGGCGATCAGCGTCAGCGTCTGCGTTTCGCGCGCGGTCAGGTCGGCCGGCCGCGCGTCGGCATGCGCGCCGGCGACGCCGTCTTCGTCGGCGAGTTCGTCGTCGAGCACCACGAGCCCCCGCATGCAACTACGCACGTAGGCGAGCAGCGCTTGCGGCTCCGACTCCTTCAGCACGTAGCCGTCGGCGCCGAGCCGCACGGCCGCGCGCAGCTCGTCGCGCTCCATCGACGCCGTCAGCAGCACCTTCACGCAATCGACCTCCTTGCGCCTGAGCCCGTCGAGCACCTGCAGCCCGCCGAGCCCCGGCATGTGCAGATCGATCAGCACCAGCTCCGGGCGCAGCATGCCCGCGAGCGAAATCCCCTGCGCGCCGTTCGACGATTCGCCGACCACGCGAAATTCTCCGGTCGCACCAAAAAATTCGGCCACGCCGCGGCGAAACAGCGGGTGATCGTCGATCAACAGCAGCGTCGTCGGTTCCATCAGGATGTCTCTCCGAATGTCGCGCCGTCCGGCACGACAAGTATCACGCGCGTCCCGCGGCAGGCGCCGCCATCGATCGCGATGCGTCCGCCGATCGCCGCCGCGCGTTCGCGCAAGATGTCGAGGCCGTAGTGGTTCAGGTCGGCCGATCCCTCGCTGAGCCCGATTCCGTCGTCGACGACGGATACCTGCAAACCATCGCCGTCGGTCCGCAGCGTGATCCACGCATGCCCGGCCTGCGCATGACGCACGACGTTCGACAGCGCTTCACGGACGATCTGCAGGATATGCAGCGCGATGCGCGGATCGATCCGCAGGTCGGGCACGCGATTGTCGAGTTCGAACACCACATCGCAGCGGCGCGAGAATTCCGCGACCGACTCGGCCAGCGCCTGCTGCAGCGAGCGCCCGTCGAGCGTCAGCCGCGCGCTGGTGATGAGCTCGCGCACCTGGCGCTGCAGGCGCGTCGTCATCGTGCGCAGTTCGGCCAACAGCGGGTTGCCGGTCGTGTCCTGTTGCTGCAGGCGAGCGACCAGGAACGACATGAAGCCCAGTTGCTGCGCGACCGAGTCGTGCAACTCGCGTGTCAGCGCCTCCGACGGGTTCGTCGCGTCGCGCCCGTGCGCGTCGGCGGGCGCCCGACGCATCAGCGCCGCGCGGATCGTGGCCGCGACGATCTCGAGGTCCATCAGCAGCGTCGGCGCCGCCGGCAGCGCGACGTCCAGCACCAGCACCGCGTCGCCGAGCGCGCGCACCGCGCGCCCGTGCCCCTGCCCGACGCAGTCCGGACACAGTTCGCATGCGCCGTCGCTTGCCCCATGCCGCAACTTGCAGCGATGCCCCTGCGTGCATCGCACCAGCGTGTCCGGCGCGGATTCGTAGCCCGCGCCGCCATCGAGCGCGAGCACGATCCGCGCGTCCGGCAATTCGCGCGCGAGTCCCGTGAAGAACGCGTGAAACGCCACGTGGCGCGGCGCGCCATTGACATATCCGGCCAGAAACGCGAGCAGCGCGTCACGCATGCGCGTCGGCAACGACGCGCCGCCGGCGGGCCGCATGCATCGGTCGGTCAGGCTGTCGTCAGGAGTCACGGTCGTTCGGCACGGACAAACCAGGATCGAATCACGACGCAAGTTCCATGCCTTTTGGCGCCGTTCCGGCGCGCTACCTCTTAGGGCGTACCTCCTCTTCAGGATTGAACGGCAATTACTGGCAAGAAACTATGTTGAACAACAGGAACGCAAACGTGACGCCACGACCGTCGCCGAGCGTACGCCCATTCATGATGCAAACGCCCCATTTTGGGAGCCGATCGATGCACTCAATTGAACCGTTCGCAGCCCGCAGCCGGCAACCGCAGCCGGCGCACACGCCATTCGTGCCGCCGAGTTTGCCGCACTATGCGCCGCTGCAGCCCTGCGCCGAGGCCCGCTCGCATCTCGTGGTCGCGCAAGGCGACGCGCTCCACGCGCTGCCGGCGTTCATCAACGCGCTCGCCGGGCTGCCGGGCAGCGCGCTGCTCGTCACGCTCGGCAAGCTGCAGGCAATCGGCCTGCCGGCCGTGTTTCACGCGTCGCTCGACACGCTGGAAGACGAGGTGCGGCACCGGCTGGATGAAAGCACGGTCGGCGTGCGTCTTTACGTGTGCGGCGACGAGACGTTCGTCTGGCACATTCGGCGTATCGCGCAGGCGGCCGGCCTGCTGCCGGAGGAGGTGGCCGCGGCCGTGTCCGGCACGCGGCGCACCGTGTACTGCGTGCATTGCGGGACCGCGCATGCGCACGACGGGCATGACGAGCCCGATGAGGTCACCTGCCCGTCATGCGACGTCCGCCTGAGTGTCCGCCAGCATTTCTCCGCGCGGCTCGGCGCCTATCTCGGCGTCTGCGCGGATGCCGACCAGCCCTGCGCGGGAGACCGCGCATGAGCCTGCTCGACGTTCGCGTGGCCGAAGCCCGCATGCTCACACCCGTCGTGCGCGAACTGGTGCTGACAGCGCTCGACGGCCCCCTTCCGGCGTTCTCGTCCGGCAGCCATGTGCAAGTCGTGCTGAACGACGGCGGCCGCACCTATCGCAATGCCTATTCGCTGGCGGGCGATCCGGCCGAACGGAACCTCTACCGGATCGCCGTGCGCCGTCACGTGTCGTCACGCGGCGGCTCCGCGTTCGTGCACGACCGTCTGGAACCCGGCGCGCGCCTGCGCATCACCGCACCGGCGAACCTGTTCGCGTTGAACGCCACCGCGCGCCATCACGTTCTCGTCGCGGGCGGCATCGGCATCACGCCGTTCATCGCGCATCTCGCGGAACTCGAGCGCCGGCAAGCGAGCCACGAGTTGCACTATGCGTACCGCGCGGGCCTGACGGATGCCTATCGCGCATCGCTCGATGTGCGGCTCGGCGCGCGCTTTCACGGCTATGACGGCGTGCACGCACGCTTCGACGCGATCGCGATGCTGCAAAGGCAGCCGCTCGGCACGCACGTCTACGTGTGCGGCCCCGCAAGCCTGCTGGACGCGGTGCGCGCCGCGGCCGCCGCGCTCGGCTGGCCGGCCGGCCGCGTGCACTGGGAAGCCTTCGTGGCGCCGGCGCCGGGCCAGCCGTTCGCGGTCGACCTGCGCCGCAGCGGCCGCCGCATCGCGGTCGGCGCCGAGCAGAGCCTGCTCGAGGCGCTCGAATCGGCGGGCATCGACGTGCCGAACCTGTGCCGCGGCGGCGCATGCGGCCAGTGCGCGACGCGCTATCTCGACGGCACGGTCGAGCATCGCGATGCGTTCCTGGACGCCAACGCGCGCGCCACCCATCTGATGCCCTGCGTATCGCGCGCGTGCGGCGCCGCATTGACCCTCGACCTGTGAGATCCGAGCCATGAGCGTATTCATCAAGCCCGCGCAAACCTATCGCGACGACTTCTCGTTCCGCAACAGCCCGGCGGCGATCGCGCGCTTTCCGTTTCCGTTCCCCGAGGACCGGTACATGTATTCGGTCAACCTCGAGCCCGCGACGCCGCGCGATCCCGGCTCGGTCTTCGCGCACCACTTCGACATCGACGAGCACTACCGTTCCGAGATCGCCGAACGCGCACGCGTGCTCGACGCCGATCCGCGCCGCGCGATCGTGATGCCGCACATGGAGACCGCGTGCTGGGACACGCTGGAGATGATCATGACGCATCTCGCGCACGACTATCCGGCGTGGTTCGCGCTCGAGCGCGACGGTGATCGCTGGCACTGGCGGAACCACGCGCTCGACCTCGACCAGGCCTTCGTGTTCGGCGACGCGCGCACGCTGCCGTACGGCCCGCTCGAATACGTCATGCGGCAGACGCAAGGCGACATCGCGCTGCTCGACCAGCGCGCCGGCGACCTGTACATGGACGCCGGCGTCGTCACCGGCCCGGCCGACTGGTCGCTCGCGTTCGATGCGGGCATGAGCTTCAAACAATGGCACGCGCCGGTGCCGCTCGCGCACCAGGCGGGCGTATTCGACCGCGCGCTGAAATACCTGCTCGGCGTGCAGGCAGGCCACCCCGTGCGCCGCCTGAACTGGACGCTGACCATTCATCCGCGCCTCGACACGTCGCCCGAGACCTATCACCAGTGGGGCGCGGACCGCGGGCGCGTGACGCCCGACAACGTCGGCGAAGCCGTGCACCTGCGCGTCGAGCTGCAATTGATGGCGCGGCTTGCGCGCAGCAATGCGCTGATGTTCGGTATCCGCACCTACCTGTGCAGCATGGCCGACCTCGTCGGCAACCCGGTGTGGGCGCGCCGGCTGCACCGCGTGCTGCGCGACCTGCCCGACCCGATCGCCGAATACAAGGGCATGACCCGCTACCGGCACACGCTCGTCGAATGGCTCAGCCGGTTCGACGTCCACGCCTGACCCGGCGTTTTCCGTAATCGACCTTCACTTTCGTTTGGAGCATTCAAGATGGCGAACTCCTGGCGCATCTCCGCCCTCGCGGACCGGCATCGCGCACTCGGCTCGAATCTCGAGGACTGGAACGGCATGGGCACTGCATGGACCTATGCGACCGATCTCGCCGACCACCACGAGGCCATTCGCACCCGCGCCGGCCTGATGGACGTATCGGGGCTGAAGAAGGTGCACTATGTCGGCCCGCACGCCGAAAGCCTGCTGAACTGGGCGACGACGCGCGACATCGGCAAGCTGTATCCCGGCAAGTCGGTGTACGCGACGCTGCTCGACGAGAGCGGCAAGTTCATCGACGACTGCATCGTCTACCGCACCGGCCCCAATGCGTTCATGGTCGTCCATGGCGCGGGCGCGGGGTACGAGCGCCTCGTGCGCTCCGCGTATGGCCGGCAGGTCGCCGTGCTGTTCGACGACGACCTACACGACCTGTCGCTGCAGGGGCCGGTCGCGGTCGACTTCCTTGCCGAATACGTGCCGGACATCCGCAACCTGCCGTACTTCCACCATGTGCAGACGCGCCTGTTCGGCCGGCCGGCGATGATCTCGCGCACCGGCTACACCGGCGAGCGCGGCTACGAGATCTTCTGCAAGGCCGCCGACGCGCCGTTCATCTGGGACACGATCCTCGACAAGGGCCGGGCGATGGGCATCGTCCCCTGCGCATTCACCGCGCTCGACTGGCTGCGCGTCGAGAGCTACCTGCTGTTCTATCCGTACGACAACTCCGAGATGTACCCGTTTGCCGACGAGCGCGCCGGCGACACGCTGTGGGAACTCGGCCTCGATTTCACGGTGTCGCCCGGCAAGACCGAATTCTGCGGCGCGGCCGAGCACTTCCGGCTCGCCGGCAAGGAGCGGTTCCGGATCTTCGGCGTCGAGCTCGAGGCCGCGAAGGCCGCGCAGGCCGGCGACACGCTCTGGCACGACGGCAAGGCGGCCGGCGTGATCACGTGCGCGATGTATTCGCGGCTGACGGGGCGCTCGCTCGCGCTCGCCCGCCTCGACGTCCGGCATGCCCGTGCGGGCGTGCCGCTCGTGGTGAAGGGCAGCGTCGAGACGCGCGCGACCACCGCGCTGTTGCCGTTCGACGATCCCGACAAGAAAAAGCGCACCGCCGTCGGCTGACGCGTTGACGACCATGCATGACCGGCGACGGCCGGCCTTTCCCGCATTCCGATCCGTTTCGAGGACACACGACGTGAATCCGAACTACATCCTGACGATCAGCTGCCCGGCCACGTCCGGCATCGTGGCTGCCGTCACCGCCCATCTCGCCGCGTCGAACTGCTACATCGGCGAGCTGGCGCAATACGACGACGAGGTCAGCGGCACGTTCTTCATGCGCGCCGTGTTCCGCTTCAACACCGGTGCGAACGGCAACGTCGAGCAGCTGCAGCGCGATTTCGCGGGCGTCGCCCGGGATTTCTCGATGCAGTGGCAACTGAAAAGCGCCGGCGAACCGATGAAGGTGCTGCTGATGGTCAGCAAGTTCGACCACTGCCTGTCCGACCTGCTGTACCGCTTCCGCAAGGGCGAGCTGCGCATGCAGATCACCGCGGTCGTGTCGAACCATCTGGATCTGCGGCCGATGGCCGAGCGCGAGGGCATCCGCTTCATCTACCTGCCGATCACGCCGGACACCCGAACGCGGCAGGAGGCGGAGCTGATGCGCATCGTCGACGAAACCGGCACCGAACTCGTCGTGCTGGCCCGCTACATGCAGATCCTGTCGAACGACCTGTGCGAGCGGCTCGCCGGCCGCGCGATCAATATCCACCACTCGTTCCTGCCGGGGTTCAAGGGCGCGAAGCCGTACCACCAGGCGTTCGAGCGCGGCGTGAAACTGATCGGCGCGACCGCCCACTACGTGACGTCCGACCTCGACGAAGGGCCGATCATCGAGCAGGAGGTGCAGCGCGTCGACCACGTGCTGCAGCCGTCCGATCTCGTCGCGATCGGACGCGACACCGAGACGGTCGCACTGTCGCGTGCGGTCAAGTATCACACCGAGCACCGCGTGTTTCTGAACCAGAACCGCACGGTGATCTTCCGATGAGCGGCGCGACGATCATCGACGGCAAGGCGATCGCCGACGCGCTGCTGGAATCCGTCCGGCACGACGTCGCGCGGCTGCGCGGCGACGGCGTGCTGCCCGGCCTCGCGGTCGTACTCGTCGGCGACGACCCGGCGAGCCACGTCTATGTGCGCAACAAGATGCTGCGCGCGCAGCAAGTCGGCATCCGTTCGATCGAGCATCGGCTGCCCGCCGACACCGTCGCGTCCGACTTGCTCGCGCTCGTCGCCGACCTGAACGCCGACCCCGACGTCCACGGGATTCTCGTGCAGATGCCGCTGCCCGCGCCGCTCGACGCCGCGGCCGTGATCGACGCAATCGATCCGCGCAAGGACGTCGACGGCTTCCATCGCGACAACGTCGGCGGGCTCGCGCTCGGCCAGGACGCGCTCGTGCCGTGCACGCCGTCGGGCTGCATGCATCTGCTGCGGGAGATCGTCGGCGACTTGCGCGGCAAGCATGCAGTCGTCGTCGGGCGCTCGAACATCGTCGGCAAGCCGATGGCCGCGCTGCTGCTCCAGTCCGACTGCTCGGTGACGACCGTCCACTCGCGCAGCGCGAACGCCGCCGAACTGTGCCGCCAGGCGGACATCGTCGTCGCGGCAGCCGGCAAGCCGGGGCTCGTCGATGCGGACTGGATCAAGCCGGGCGCGGTCGTCGTGGATGTCGGCATCAACCGCATCGAATCCGGCGGCGCGACGCGGCTCGTCGGCGATGTCGACCACGACAGCGTGGCGCGCGTCGCCGCCGCGTTGACGCCGGTTCCGGGCGGCGTCGGTCCGCTGACGATCGCCTTCCTGATGAAGAACACCGCGCTCGCGGCGCGGCGGCAGCGCGCGACGTGACCCGCGTCCGCGCACGAACGGCACGCGCCGTTCGCCGAACCACGGCTAACCACTTCCAACGAGGTAGAACGCGATGACACAACGTGTTGCAATCATCGGTGCGGGCCCGTCCGGCATGGCCCAGCTTCGCGCCTTCCAGTCGGCCCAGGCGAAGGGCGCGGACATCCCCCAGCTCGTCTGCTTCGAGAAGCAGCGCGACTGGGGCGGCATGTGGAACTACACGTGGCGCACCGGCACCGACGAACATGGCGAGCCGGTCCACGGCAGCATGTACCGCTATCTGTGGTCGAACGGCCCGAAGGAATGCCTGGAGTTCGCCGACTACACGTTCGAGGAACACTTCGGCAAGCCGATCGCGTCGTATCCGCCGCGCGAAGTGCTGTGGGACTACATCAAGGGACGCGTCGAGAAGGCCGGCGTGCGCAAGGACATCCGCTTCAGCACCGTCGTGCGCCAGGTTGCGTTCGACGACGCGAGCGGCCGCTTCACGGTGACCGCGCACGATCTCGACAAGGACGTCGTGTACGCGGAAGACTTCGACTACGTCGTGAACGCGTGCGGCCATTTCTCGACCCCGAACATGCCGAGCTTTCCCGGCTTCGACAGCTTCGGCGGACGCATCCTGCATGCGCACGACTTTCGCGACGCGCTCGAATTCAAGGACAAGGACATCCTGCTCGTCGGCAGCAGCTATTCGGCCGAGGACATCGGGTCGCAATGCTACAAGTATGGCGCGCGCAGCATCACGAGCTGCTATCGCACGGCGCCGATGGGTTATCACTGGCCGGCGAACTGGGAGGAAAAGCCGTTGCTCGAGCGCGTGCGCGGCAACGTCGCGTTTTTCGCCGACGGCAGCAGCAAGAAGATCGACGCGATCATCCTCTGCACCGGATACCAGCACCATTTCCCGTTCCTGCCAGACAGCCTGCGCCTGAAGACGAACAACCGGCTTTGGCCGCTCGACCTGTACAAAGGCATCTTCTGGGAACGCAACCCGAAACTGATCTATCTCGGCATGCAGGACCTCTGGTACTCGTTCAACATGTTCGACGCGCAAGCCTGGTACGCACGCGACGTCATCCTCGGCCGCATCGCGCTGCCCGGTTTCGACGCGATGCACGCCGACAGTCTCGCGTGGCGCGCGCGCGAGGAAACGCTGGTCACCAACCAGCAGATGTTCGAGTATCAGGGCAGCTATATCCAGGACCTGATCGATGCGACCGACTATCCGAGCTTCGACATCGCCGGCGTCAATCGCACGTTCCTCGCGTGGAAACACGACAAGCACGAGAACATCATGGGCTATCGCGACAAATCGTATCGCTCGCTGATGACCGGCACCCAGTCGCCGCCGCATCACACGCCGTGGCTCGACGCGCTCGACGATTCGATGGACGCGTACCTCGGCGAGCGTGCGCCCGAGCCGCGCGTTCGCGCCGGCTGACTGTCGCGGCACTGCGCTGTCGCGTCACCCGACCGGGCCCCGGGTGCCGCGACGCCCGACGTGCCGTTCGCGGCCGCGCGCATCGCGGGCCGCGCCCGTCCACTCATTCAAGGAACGTCCATGCTCATTCGACCACCGACCGTGTCGCGGCCGCACGAACCTGCGTTGTCCGCGCATGCGGCCGGCCGCGAACGCCATCGTGTCGCCGGTGCGGGGCTCGCCGCCGTCAAGCTCGATGCCGGCGATACGCTGCAGGTGATCGACGTCGAAGGCCGGCAGCGCGCGGAGCTGCTCGCATTGCGCGTGCGCGACGGCGGCAGCGCGCTGGCCGCGCTCGCCCTGACGCCCGACGACAGCGCACGCTTCATCGCCGAATGCCTGAACGGCGCTTCCGCAGCACAAGCGGATCTCGCCATCCTGCTCGAACGGCACGGGCTGACGGGCAAGCCGTTGCCCGACGGCGCCGTCCTCTGGTCCGGCGACACCCGCGCCGGCACCATGCGCACGTTCGTCGCGACGGAGCCGATCGTCGCGATCGTCGCGGCGCCCGGCGGCCCCGTGCCCGTGGACCGGGCCGGCCAGCCGGCGACGGAGCTTCAGCTGTCCGTCGTGCGCGCGGGCGCGTCCGCTGCCACGCAGACGAGCGTGCCGCTCGCCGATCCGCTCGCGGATTTCGTCATCCGTCCGGGAACGGCCGTCGCGTACACGGTCGCGGCCGGCGAGTACCTGCAGATCGTCGACGTCGACGGCAGGCAATGCTCCGATTTCGTCGCATTCGATCTCGACGCGCTCGGTGGGCACCGGGAAGTCGGTCTCGATCCGACCGTCACCCGCACGCTGAACGGTCATGCGTATCCCATGCCCGGTCTGTACTCGCGGTTCTTCGATCAGCTCATGCAGCCGATGCTCGAAGTCGTGCACGATACCGTCGGCCGGCACGACACGTTCGCGCTCGCGTGCACCGCGCGCTATTACGACACGCAGGGTTACCCGGGCCATGCGAACTGCAGCGACAACATCAGTGCGGTGCTCGCCGAATACGGCATCGCCGCGCGTCCCGGCTGGCCGGCGATCAATTTCTTCTTCAACACCTCGATCGACGCGCACGGCCAGATGACGATCGACGAGCCGTGGTCGCGCCCGGGCGACTACGTGCTGCTGCGCGCGCTGAAGCCGCTGCTGTGCGTCAGCACGTCGTGCCCCGACGACATCGACCCCGCGAACGCGTGGCAACCGACCGACATCCGGATCCGAACCTATTCGAGCGAGGCGCGCTTCACCATGTCCACCGCCATCAGACCCACCCCCGACGCCCCGCCCGTGCTGACGCGCCAGTCGGGCTTCCACGCCCGCACGTCGGCGCTCACGCGCCACTTTGCCGACTACCGCGGCTGGCACCTGCCGGCGCGGTTCGACGGCTACGGCGCGATCGACGAATACTACGGCTGCCGCGAGCGCGCGGCGATCGTCGATCTGTCCGCGTTGCGCAAGTTCGACGTCACCGGCCCCGACGCCGAGGCCCTGTTGCAATACTGCCTGACGCGCGACGTGCGCAGGCTCGCGGTCGGACAGGTCGTCTACTCGGCGATGTGCCATCCGCACGGCGGAATGCTCGACGACGGCACCCTGATGCGGCTCGGCCCCGACACGTTCCGCTGGATCTGCGGCGACGATTTCGCGGGTGTCTGGCTGCGGGAGCAGGCGAACAGGCTCGGCATGAAGGCCTGGGTCAAGTCGTCGTCCGACCAGATCCACAATGTCGCGCTGCAAGGGCCGCGCAGCCGCGAGATCCTGCGCGCGCTGATCCGCACGCCCGCGACCCAGCCGTCGCTCGACAGCCTCGGCTGGTTCCGCTTCCTGATCGGCCGCCTCGGCGGCGACGACGGCTGCCCCGTCATCGTCAGCCGGACCGGCTACACCGGCGAGCTCGGCTATGAGGTCTGGTGCCATCCGCGCGACGCGCAAGCCGTATGGGACGCGATCTGGGCGGCGGGCCAGCCGCACGGACTCGTGCCGCTCGGTCTCGACGCGCTCGACCTGTTGCGGATCGAAGCCGGGCTCGTGTTTGCCGGCTACGAATTCACCGACGAAACCGATCCGTTCGAGGCCGGCATCGGCTTCAGCGTTCCGCTCGCGACGAAGACCGATGACTTCGTCGGGCGCGACGCGCTGCTTCGCCGCAGCGCGCATCCGCACCGCCGGCTCGTCGGGCTCGAACTCGCCGGCAACGAACCGGCCCGTCACGGCGATTGCGTGCACAACGGGCGGGCACAGGTCGGCGTCGTCACGAGCGGCATGCGCTCGCCGATCCTCGGCAGGAGCATCGCGCTCGCGCGAATCGACGTTCACCACACGGAGCCGGGCAACGTGCTCCACGTCGGCAAGCTCGACGGCCAGCAGAAGCGCATCGACGCGCGGGTGACCGCCCCGATCTTTTACGATCCGGAGAAGGCGCGCGTACGCGGCTAGCGGATGCGATTGCCCCTTGCACACACCTGCAGGCAACCGAAGCGTTCGGGATCAGGTCATCCCGTGGGATGCGATGATTTCCTCGGTGCGGTCCCAGAGGCGCCGGGCGAGATCGGCGTCCCGGGCGAAGGCCGAGGATTCGGCAGCGCGGCAATCCGCGAAATAACGGCCGGTGACGCCGTTCAGCGCAGGATGCGCGGCCAGCAGGCACGTTGTCGCGGCGCCCTGCGGCACCGTTTTGCCGAACAGCATCGCAGCCGAGACGATCCAGTTGAACGGCCCGCGCATATGCCGATGCAGGCCCGTGGCGCCAATCAGTCCCGGATGGAGTGCGTTTGCAGTGATTCCGACATGACCCACTCTGCGTGAAAGCTCGTTCGCGAACAGGATGTTGGCGAGCTTCGCCTGGCCATAGAACGGAAAACCGCGATAGCCGTTGCTACCGTCGAGATTGTCGAAATCAATGCCTTTCCCGCCTGGAGCAAAGCGATGGGAATGACTGCCCACAATGACGATCCGGCCCGGGCGCGAGCGGTTGATTGAAGGCAGCAACCGCGTCACCAGCAGATGATGGGCGACATGGTTGACGAAGAACTGCTTTTCCACGCCGTTCACCGTCTCCAGCTTTGGCAGCGCCATTATCGCGGCATTGGTGACGACGGCATCGAGGGTGATGCCGCACGCGAGAATGCGGTCGGCGGCCCGGGCAACGGAAGCGAGATCGGTCAGTTCGGCTCCAACGGCCATGCCATCTGCGGCGTCGGCGATCGCCAGGGCGGCGCGCGCCTTGTCTTCATCCCTCGCGACGGCAATGATGCGGGCGCCGCGCATTGCCAAAACCCGCGTCGTTTCAAGACCGATACCAGAATTACAGCCCGTGATCAGGATCGTCCGGCCGGAGAGATCCAGGCCCTCGGTGACCTGCTCCGCGGTGCTGCGTCGCGAAAAGCGCAATGCGGTTATCGGGTCCATCACCCTTCTCTCCCATCGTCAGGTTCATTACGACACCTGGCCGCGCCGACGCTGAAGCCACCGGGACCACCGGCAATGACGACTCGCTTGCCGACCAAATTCCCCATGGCGCGGCTTTCATAAATTCCCGTTACTTCATTATGTGATTTGCATTGCATTTAATCATTATCGAAATGCGCCAAATAACTCGCATTAGACGCCAATAGGGATACCCACGAAAATCCGGGCTACCAGCGACTTATTTTTTGAAAAAAAGAAAATGGCGCGATCGAAACGTTATACTTTGTTAAATCCCATTTTCACCAATCTTACCTAGCTAACGCCCACGGTGTTATGGATAAAGTTTTCCATGAAGACATCTGAAATCATTCGCGACGTCGCAGCCGAGATAGAAGCAATTTTTCGCGAAAACGATCTCGCTGCTCCAAACCCTTCGGCCCTGGAACAACTCGAGCTTCTGCATGGTCGCATTCGCGCTCGCTGCGGCTACTGCGCCGACAGGGTAGGTAACATCAGGATCCTCGCCCAGGACTTCTACAGCGTTCGCAGACATCAATTTCATCCCCAGGGTGCCGACGGCGTACTGTGTGATATCCGTACGAATCTCGAGGCGATTCGTTCATGGTCGAAGGTATGGGAGGAGCACGGCAAGTAACTTCCGCACTGGAGCGCTGGCAATCGAAGCGTTCGTCGGGCAGAGAGATGAACGACGAATTGCCGCCGAATTCAGTCATCCGTCGATGCTCTGCCTTAATCGATCCCGCCGCCCCGTTTGACAACCGATGCAGTTCAACCGCCCCGGATAGGGACGGCGAACCGGCGCACAATGCGCGCTTGCGGCTACGCGATCGTCACGAATGGTAAGCCGTCTCCCCGTGCGAACTGACGTCGAGACCCTCACGTTCGCGCTCACCGTCGACACGCAGACCGATCGTCATGTCGACCAGCTTGAATGCGGCAACCGACACGACCGCCGACCACACGAGCGAGGTCCCGACGCCCCAGCACTGCGCAATCAGTTGCTCGCCGATGTGGTAGTCGGCGACCTTGTTCCCCACGTAGTCGTAGATCCCGGTTCCGCCCAGCGACGGCGACGCGAATACCCCGGTGAGCAGCGCACCCGCGATGCCGCCGATGCAGTGGACGCCGAATACGTCGAGCGAATCGTCGACACCGAGAAGGCGCTTGAGCCCGTTGACGCCCCAATAGCAGACGATGCCCGCGATCAACCCCATCGCGATCGCGCCCATCGGCCCGACGAACCCACATGCCGGGGTGATCACGACCAGCCCCGCGATCGCGCCGGACACCGCGCCGAGCATGGACGGTTTCTTCTTCAGCGACCATTCGACGAACGTCCACGACACCGTCGCCGCACAGGTCGCCAAAAGCGTCGTGACGAATGCGAGCGTCGCCGCGCCGCTTGCCTCGAGCGCGGAGCCCACATTGAATCCGAACCAGCCGACCCACAGCAGCGACCCGCCGATCATCGTCATCGTCAGATTGTGCGGCGCCATCGTCTCCCTGCCGAACCCCGCCCGCTTGCCGATCATGATCGCGCCGACCAGCGCCGCGATGCCTGCATTGATATGCACCACGGTGCCGCCTGCGAAATCGATCGCGCCCTTCTGGAACAAGAAGCCGGCCGTCGCGCCGGCCTTGTCGGCCGCCGCAGCGCTCGTGTAAGCGTCCGGGCCCGCCCAGTACCAGACCATGTGCGCAATCGGCAGGTACGAGAAGGTGAACCACAGCACCATGAACGCCAGCACCGCGGAGAATTTCGCGCGTTCGGCGATGCCCCCCACGATCAGCGCGGGCGTGATCGCGGCGAACGTCAGCTGGAACGACACGTAGATGAACTCCGGAATGACGACGCCCTTGCTGAAGGTCGCGGCGGTCGAATCCGGCGTGATGCCGACCAGGAACGCCTTCGAGAGCCCGCCGAAGAACGCGTTGCCTTCGGTGAACGCGATGCTGTAACCGTATACCGCCCACAGAACGCCGAGCAGGCAGAACACCACGAGCGTCTGCATCAGGATCGACAGCATGTTCTTCGCCCGCACCATTCCGCCGTAGAAAAGGCCGAGCCCGGGTGCCGCCATCATCACGACGAGCAGCGTCGCGACGATCATCCACGCGGTGTCGCCCTTGTTCGGCACCGGCACCGCCGCCACCTTGTCGTCCGCGAACACGGGTAGCGCCAGCAATGCGAGCCACGCGCACAGAATCCAGCCAATCGTCTTTTTCATGTCGTTTCCTCGAAGCAAGGCATGCACCGCCCCGCGATGCACGCGATAACCGATGACGAACCAGCAAAATCGGGAATGACCGCGACACCGCACGGAGGCACCGAGCGGGTCGCGGCGTCTGAAGCGACCGACGACATGACGCCGCCCGCTACTGCGCGGCGCCATGTCGCGCGCACCGTCACACCGCGGTCATGACCGCTCGCCCGGAATCCACGACGTGCCGGCCAGCGGCACGCGCGCCATCGCGGCCGCC
The DNA here is from genome assembly GCF_003854225.1 of Burkholderia sp. Bp8986. Taxonomy (NCBI): domain Bacteria; kingdom Pseudomonadati; phylum Pseudomonadota; class Betaproteobacteria; order Burkholderiales; family Burkholderiaceae; genus Burkholderia; species Burkholderia sp. Bp8986. The sequence goes on from NZ_QTQM01000015.1 coordinate 135,781, forward strand.
TCGACCGTCAGCGCGACGAGATCTTCCGGCTCCAGGTGATGAACGTTCTGCTTGCCGCAGGCGCGCGCGATGGTGGTCAGCTCCATGTTCAGCGTCTTCAGGTAATTGCGCACACGACGCGCGCCCTCTTCCGGCTCGAGACGCTTTTCGAGCACCGCGTCCTGCGTCGTCACGCCCACCGGACACTTGCCGGTATGACAGTGGTGACAGAAACCCGGCGACGTATGCAGCGCCGCGTAATCTGCCGCAGCCGAATGCAGCATGCCGTCCTGGAAGTACGATTCGCTGTTGCAGCCGAGCGCCATCAGCACCCCCTGGCCGATCGCGACGGCATCCGCGCCGAGCGCGAGCGCCTTGGCGACGTCCGCACCGGTGCGAATGCCGCCCGACACGATCAGTTGAACCTGCCCCTTCATGTTCAGGTCCTCGAGCGCGGCGACGGCCTGACGGACCGCCGCCAGCGTCGGAATGCCCACGTTCTCGATGAAGCAGGTCTGGGTTGCCGCCGTGCCGCCCTGCATCCCGTCGACCACGACGACATCCGCGCCCGCATGCACCGCGAGCTTCACGTCGTTGAACGTGCGCGTCGCCCCGACCTTCACGTAGATCGGCTTTTCCCAGTCGGTGATCTCGCGCAGTTCCTGGATCTTGATCGCGAGATCGTCCGGGCCGGTCCAGTCCGGATGGCGGCTCGCCGAGCGCTGGTCGACGCCCGCCGGGAGCGTGCGCATCGACGCCACGCGCGGATTGACCTTCTGTCCGAGCAGCATGCCGCCGCCGCCCGGCTTCGCACCCTGCCCGATCACGACCTCGATCGCATCGGCGCGGCGCACGTCGTCGGGATTGAAGCCGTAGCGCGACGGCAGGCACTGGTAGACGAGCGTCTTCGACGAACGGCGCTCCTCCTGCGTCATCCCGCCGTCGCCGGTCGTCGTCGACGTGCCGGCCGCCGTCGCCGCGCGGCCGAGCGCTTCCTTGACGTTCGCCGACAGCGCGCCGAAGCTCATCCCGGCCACGGTGATCGGGATGTCGAGCACGACGGGCTTCTTCGCGAAGCGCGTGCCGAGCACGGTCTGCGTCGTGCATTTCTCGCGATAACCTTCGAGCGGGTAACGCGACAGCGAAGCACCGAGGAACAGCAGATCGTCGAAGTGCGGTACGTGACGCTTCGCCCCGAGGCCGCGAATCTCGTACAGGCCGCGTTGGGCGGCCGTGTGGATGTAGTCGATCGTCTTGCGGTCGTAGCCGTACGACTCTTCCTGCTGCAAGCGGGCGAAATGAATGGGTTTGACTTCCATGGCGTTGCCTCGATGGAGCGTGGATTCAATATTCCTGGTTCGCGTCGGCGTTCCAGTGGTAGAGCGTGCGGGCCGAAGCGATGCGCCTGAACGCGCGCGGATCGTGGTCGAGCCCGGCCGCATCGAGCAGCGCCGCGACGGCACTGAAGTCCGCGTCGGCCATCGGCTCGAACTGCGCGTCCGCGCCGAGCGACTTCACTTCACCCTTCACGTAGAGCACCGCTTCGTAGAGCGAATCGCCCAGTGCGTCGCCCGCGTCGCCGCAAATCACCATCCGGCCCGCCTGGGCCATGAATGCGGAGAAACTGCCGACCGACCCGCCGACGACGATGTCGCCGCCTTTCAGCGAGATGCCACAACGCAACCCGGCATCGCCATCGATCACGAGCAGCCCGCCGTGCGCGGAGGCACCCGCGCCGTTCGACGCGAAACCCTTCACGTGCACCTTGCCGCTCATCATGTTTTCCGCGACGCCGGTCCCGGCGCTGCCCTCGATGACGATCGTCGCGCGCTGGTTCATGCCGCCGGCGTAATAGCCGGCGTGGCCATCGATCGTCACGGTCACGTCGGCGTCCACGCCGACCGCGATGTTGTGCGCACCGTTCGGCGAGGCCACGACGATCGCCTGCCCGTCGAGCACGTCCGCGCTGCCGTGCAGGTACTGGTTGACGTCCCTGACGGTTGCGTGCTCAAGGTCGAATGTCATGCGTTCCATACGTACATCTCCTCGGGTGCGGGTTCGAATACCTTGGCGTTCCTGATGTCCGGCAGATGCGCGAGCGAGCGAAATTCCGACGCGATCGCGACATAGTCGTCGTTCTCGGCGACGACGGCCGGCTTGCATGCGAACGGGTCGCGAATCAGCGCCAGCTCGGTGGGCGTCCCCATCAGGAACGTGTAGAAGCCATCGAGCTCCTCGAAGCCCTTCTGCAGTGCGACCGGCAGCGTGTCGCCCTCGCGCAGTCGCCATTCGAGGAAGCGGCACGCCGCCTCCGTGTCGTTGTCGGTATCGAAATGAATGCCCTTCGGCTCCAGCTTCCGGCGCACGCCGTAAGGGTTCGACAGCGAGCCGTTGTGGACCAGGCAGAAGTCCTCGCCGGCCGTAAACGGATGTGCGCGATCCGGCGTCACCGCGGACTCGGTCGCCATCCGCGTATGGCCGACCAGGTGAGAGCCCTTGAGGCCGCCGAACGCGTAACGCGCGGCGATCTCCGCGGGCAGGCCGATGTCCTTGTACAGGTCGATCGAGCGCCCGGCCGACAGCAGGTACACGCGCGGGTAATGCTCGTTCAGCCAGTGCCTGACCGTGTCGGCCTGCGCGTGGACGGTCAGCACCGCGTGGTTTCCCTTCGCATCGACACGCGCCGCGGCGTCGACGGACGCCTTCAGCCGATCGAGCAGCACGTCCCACGGAAAATGCTCGCCTTCATCCGTAAAGCCCGAGTACAGGCTCAGCTTGCGCTGGTTCGGCTCGACCGCGTCGCCGAACACCGCGAGACCGGCCGAATCCGGGCCACGTTCGGTCATGCCGATCAGCATCGGCACCATCAGCTCGCCGAGCCGGTCGCGCAACGCCGGCGTCTTGACCAGCAATCCTACGATTCCACACATGTTGCCTGCTCCTCAGAAAAATTCGACGTACTGCTTGATTTCCCAATCCGATACGTGGCGCATGTATTCCAGCCACTCCATTCGCTTGAGCTTGATGAACTCGTCGACCACCGGCCCGAGCGCATCGCAGATCGTCCGGTCGGCCTCGAGCGCGTCGAGCGCCTCGCCAAGGTTTTGCGGCAGCACGCCGATGCCGTGGTCGCGAAGTTTCTGCGCAGGCCACTCGTACAGGTTCTCGTTCGCCGGCGCACCCGGCGACAGGTCGCGGTCGATGCCGTCGAGCCCGGCGGCGATCACGGCCGCCGTCGCGAGATACGGGTTGCATGCGCCGTCCGGCAGACGCAGTTCGATCCGGCCGCCTGGCATCCGCACCATGGTCGAGCGATTGTTGTCGCCGTAGCTGATGTAGGCCGGCGCCCAGGTCGCGCCGGTCAGCGAGCGCCCGACGACGAGGCGCTTGTACGAATTCACCGTCGGGTTGCAGAGCGCCGCCAGCGCGGACGCATGCGCGAGCAGGCCCGCCGTGAACCGGTAGCCGAGTGCCGACAGGCCCATGCCGAGCGTATCGTCGGCGTCGGCGAACAGGTTGCGCTTGCCGTCGCCGATCGACATGTGCATGTGCATGCCGTTGCCCGGGCGGTTCGCGAACGGTTTCGGCATGAACGAACAGATCATTCCGAGCTCGTTCGCGATTTCCGACGCGGCCATCTTGAAGAACACGTAGTGATCGCACGACGTCAGGCAGTCGGTATACGTGTAGTTGATCTCGAACTGCCCGTTCGCGTCCTCGTGGTCGATCTGATAGACGTCGATGCCGACCGCGCGCAGCGATTCGGTGAGCTTTTCCAGGAACACGCGCGTGCGGGACAGCCCCTTGTAGTCGTAGCAGGGCTTCGCCAGCGTATCGCTCGGATCGCAAGGCTCGAGCGTGCCCGACGCGGAGCGCTTCAGCAGCGAAAATTCGGGCTCGAGGCCGGTAAAGAGCGTCCATCCGCGCTCGGTCAGGCGGGCAACCTGCTTCTTCAGCGTCACGCGTGAATCGAACGCCCACGGTACGCCGTCGACGTGACCGTCGCACGCGATGCGCGCAAGCCCGGACTGCCACGGCACCGGCGTCAGCGTCGCGAGATCGCCGACCGCCATGTAGTCCGGCCCGTTCGGCTCGATGCCGACACCCCAGATCGCAAAGCCCGCGAAACCCGCGCCCGCGGTCAGCACGCTGCCCAGATGCGCGACCGGCACCGATTTCGCCTTGGCCACGCCGTGAATGTCGACGAATTGCGCGAGCACATACTTCACACCGTGTTGCGCAAGGTATGTCTGCGCTTCGTCCACCGAATCGAAGCGCGGTACGCTTCCGAGTGCGTTGACTGGCAACGGGCTCGCATCGTTCAGGTTCATCGTCTCTCCTTGCAACTGCTGCGTTCACTGGTTTGTGGAATCCGCCCGGCTGGCGAGCGGCCCAATTGCGCGACATGAGGCAAGCACCGCGTCCGGTACGCTGCGATCACGCCTTCTGCATGCGAAGGGATTTATTGTTGTGAAACAATAATTCCCGATATGAAACTTGCGGTGCGCACGCCGGCGGTCCCGACCGTGCCGGCGCGCGTACCACAATCTGCTACCCTTGCCCCTTTTGCCGAGGTCGACGATGCATACCGCTGACGACAGCAAGACCCCGCTCGAACGCTATCTCGGGTCGACCATCCGCGAGCTTCGCCAGAGCCACGGCCTGACCATCGCCCAGGTCGCCGAACAGGCCGGCATCAGCCGCGGCATGCTGTCGAAGATCGAAAACGCACAGACCTCGACCGGTCTCGACGTACTCCACCGCATTGCCCAGGCGCTCGGCGTCTCCATGGCCGTGCTGTTCCGCAACTTCGACGTCCCGCAGGGCGGCGCCCAGCTCGTGAAGAAGGGCGCTGGCATGGAAGTCGTCCGGAAAGGCACGAAAAGCGGCCACACCTACCATCTGCTCGCCTACGACCAGGGTCCGCGCAAAACCTTCGAGCCGTTCCTGATCACGATGGAGGACCAGGCGGAACGCTTTCCCGTCTTCGAGCATCCCGGCACCGAGTTCATCCACATGCTCAAGGGCGTGATCGAATACCGGCACGGTCAGCAGACCTACATCCTGCATCCGGGCGACACCCTGACGTTCCGCGCCGACGTACCGCACGGCCCGGAACGCCTGATCAAGACCCCGATCCAGTTCCTGTCGATCTTCGTCTACGGCCCCCCTGCCGACGAATGACCCTCCCGTCGCGAGAGATAATGCAAGCCTCGTGCCAGGTTTATCTACAGGAATCAAAGATTCCCGTGAATAAACACTTCGGGCGAGATGGCACCCGTGCGTCAGCGGGTGAGACCCCGCTCCCTGCGTGCTGCGGGTGCAGCGCCACGCCAACTTCGGTGCAACGTCGCACTGATACGGGAACCCCGATTACGAAGATGTATCAGCGTTCCTTATGCTGCGAGCCGCGGCAGTGCCGCCAGCGCATCCAGCGCCGCCCGGATCATCCGGCGCACGGTCGGCTGCACGCGGGCCGCGCGTTCGGTGTCGTAGGCGAACGGGAAAGCTTCGTCCATGTAGGTCGACTGGCACATCTCCAGCTGGATCGCATGCACGCCGTGTGACGGCCGGCCGGACGAGCGGGTGATGAAGCCGCCCTTGAAGCGACCGTTGGCGACCCACGTGAACGGGCTTGCGGCAGCCTCGCGCTCGACCGCGGCCTGCACGGACGGCGCGACGGTCCTGCCGTCCTGCGTGCCGATGTTCAGGTCGGGCAGCTTGCCGTCGAACAGCCGCGGCAGCAGGCTCGCGATCGAGTGCGCTTCCCAAAGCAGCACGTGCCCGTGACGCTCGCGCAGCCGCGCCAGCTCGGCCGCCAGCGCCATGTGGTACGGCTGCCAGTATGCGTCGACCCGGCGACCTTTCTCCGCCGCATCCGGTTCGGATCCTTCGCGATAGACGGGCTCGCCCCGAAACGTTTCGGTCGGACACAAGCCCGTCGTCGTCTGGCCCGGGTACAGGCTCTCGTCGTCCGACGGACGATTGAGGTCGATCACGTAACGTGAAACCGTCGCACCGAGCATCGTCGCACCGAGCGTGGTCGCGAACGCGTACAGTCGGTCGAGGTGCCAGTCGGTATCGGCGAGTGTCAGCGCGCGGTCGGTGTACGCGTCGCGCAACGGCGCGGGTATCGCCGTTCCCAGGTGCGGAATCGAAATCAGCAGCGGCGCATCGCCGCATTGCAGCGTGTATAGGTCACTCATCGAGCACTCCGTACGAATCAAAGCAATGCATCTTCGGGTAACTGCGGCACGGCGCGCGCAAGCGCCGGCCGGATCGAATGGTCGAGCACGCCGCGCGTCAGCTCGATGATCTCCGTGACGAAGTCCTCCCACTCGCCCTGTCGGTGCAGGAGAAAGAAATCGCGCCGGCCGAGCCGGCCGCCCGGCAGCGGCACGACCACGACGTCGCCGAGGTAATGGCGCGCCTGCCACAGGCACAGCGGCGTCGAGATCGCGAAGCCGAGCCGGGCGGCAACCAGGCTCAGCAGCGGATCCGTCGCGTCGAATTCGAAGCGCCTCGGGCTATCAATGCCGAGATGGCGCGCGAACCGCTCGACCTGCTGGCCGATCACGGAACGTGCGGTGTAACGGATCAACGGCAGTTCGGCGGCCAGCGTTCGCCAGTCGGCCTGCTGGCGCCCGGCCAGATGCGCGCGCGCGACGACCGCGACGAATGCTTCGGAGAACAACGGGACTTCGACGATACGCGCGTCGCTGAGCGTGGTCTGCGTACATACGGCGACGTCGATCTCCCGGTCATGCAATTGCTTGCTCAAACCCGGCGTGATCCCGGACCACATCGAAATCTGTCGCGACGTGCCCGACACCGCGCGAATCAGTTCCGGGCCGACCGTCGCCGCGAACGAGTCGACGCAGCCGAGCCGCACGGGCACCCGCCCCGCGTCCGACGCATCGCCGACGCGCGTGCTGACCATCTGCGCATGCTCGAGCAGCGGGCCGGCCAGTTCCAGCAATGCCCGGCCGGCGAGATTGGGGCGCGGCGGGCGGCTGTCCCGATCGAACAGCACCGTCCCCTGTTCGCGCTCGAGGGCGGAAATCGCCTGGCTGATCGCGCTCTGGCTGACCCCGATCCGCCTGGCCGCGGCGGTCATCGAACCGGTCTCGCACACGGCGACGAAGGCCTGCAGGGCACGCAGGTCGATGGGCGATAGGGTGCGTCGCATAGAGGCTCCAGTGGCGGCGGCGTCCATTCCGGCAATACGGAACGCATGGTGCGCCGATTCGGCCTGCCCGGACGCAGGATGAGCACTTCCGGGCACGTTGCATAAGTTTGCCTAATACAAAATTCGGCGGCACCGCGGCTCCCTAGAATCGGCACGTCGTCCATCCAGAGGGAAGCCATGAGCCACTTCGACTTCATCGTGATCGGTGCCGGCGTGATCGGCACGTCGGTCGCGCATCATCTTGCGTCGCTCGGCGCGCGCAACGTGCTCGTCATCGAACGCGGCATGATCGGCGCCGGCACCACGTCGCAATCGTCCGGCCTGCTGCGCACGCATTATTCGGTCCGCCAGAACGTCGAGCTGGCGCGCTCGTCGTGGTCGGCCTTCAACAACTTCGCCGAATACGTCGGCGACGACGAGGCGTCGTGCGGGCTCGTCAAGTGCGGCTACATGATCTGTGCGCCGGAGGGGGCGAAGCTCGAGCCGCTGCGCGCGTCGCTCGACGCGCAACGCGCGATGGACATCGAGGTGCAGTTGCTCGATCGGGACGACGCACGTGCCCGCCTGCCGATCGCACGGTTCGACGACGCGGCGCTGATCGGCTTCGAGCCGGAAGCGGGCTTCGCCGACGCCTATCTCGTCGCGACTAGCTTCGCGAAATCGGCACGCCGGCGCGGCGTGAAGATTCTCGAAGGCACGACCGTCACGGGGGTCGTGCGTGACGGCCGCCGCATCGTCGGCGTCGACACGAGTGCCGGCCGCTTCATGTGCGGCACGCTGATCAGTACGCAGAACATCTGGACCCCGGAACTGTCCGGCTGGATCGATGTCCCGCTACCCGTGAAACCGGAACGGCACACCGTGCTGGCGCTCGAGTGCGACGCACGATATTCGTTCCAGATGCCGGCGTTCAAGGACCTGGGCTCGCCCGGCATGCTCTATTACCGCAGCTATGGCGGCAGCCAGATGCTGGTCTCCGAGGGCGTCGTCGGCGAGACGCTGAATGCGCCGGAAACCGAACAGGGCGACATTTCGCTGGATTACGTCGCCGAAGTCGGTGCGCAGGTCGCCGAACGCTTTCCCGCCTACGAGACAGCCGGGCTCGCGTCGTCGTGGACCGGCGTCTACGACGTGACCCCCGACTGGAACCCGGTGCTTGGCAACATCGGCGACATCGACGGACTCGTGGTTGGCTTCGGTTTCTCGGGCCACGGCTTCAAGCTGTCGCCCGGCATCGGCAAACTGCTCGCACAGCATGCGCTCGGACAGCCGACCGACGTGTCGCTCGCCCCTTACTCGCTCGAACGCTTTGCGACCGGCGCCTTGCTCACCGGCAAGTATGGCCTCGGCGCCGTGTCCTGATCTTCATCCTTTCGACGAGACATTCCCATGCCCCTGAAGATACTGGTGCCCGTCAAGCGCGTCGTCGATCCGAACGTGCGCGTGCGGGTCGGTTCAACCGGCTCGATCGAGACGACCGGCCTCAAGATGTCCATCAACCCGTTCGACGAATGCGCGCTCGAGATGGCGCTGCGCCTGCGCGAGGCCGGCCATGCCGCCCAGGTGAGCGTCGTCACGTGCGGCGCGGCCGCTTGCCAGGACGTGCTGCGCACCGGCCTGGCCATGGGCGCCGACGACGCGATCCTGATCGACACCGGCGACGTCGCCGCGTCGCTCGACTCGCTGGGCGTCGCACGGTTGCTCCACGCGTACCTCGGCACGTCGCCTTGCGACCTCGTGCTTTGCGGCAAGCAGGCGATCGACGACGACACCGGCGGCGTCGCGCCCATGCTCGCCGGCCTGCTCGGCTGGCCGCAAGGTCTCGACGCGACGGCTCTCGCACCCGAGGGCGACGGCTGGCGCGTCACGTGCGGCGACGACAGCGGCACCGCAACCTGGCGGCTGACCGGACGCGCCGTCGTGAGCGCCGACCTGCGCCTGGCCGAACCGCGACGCGTGACGCTGCCGAGTATCGTCAAGGCCAAGCAGAAGCCGCTCGCAATCGTTCCCGCCACGCGATTCGCAGTCGACCTCGCACCGTCGTCGCGCGCAGTGCAACTCGACGAGCCCACCGTACAGCGCTCGGGTCACCGCGTTGCCGACATCGACGCACTGATCGCCGCGCTCGCGGCACACAGCGTCTTTGCCCATACAGGAGTCTGCGCATGAGAACGCTCGTTGTTGCCGAAGCCGCGGCCGACCATACGCTGCCGGACGCGGTCCGGCGCGTCGTGACCGCAGCAACGGCACGCCGGCATCCCGTCGACGTGCTGGTGCTCGATCCCGCGACCGCTGCGGAAGCCGCGCTGATCGACGGCATAGACCAAGTGCTCCGGCCCGATCTGCCAGACGCTTCCGGCGCCCTCACGCCAGAAAGTCTCGCCGCGCTGCTGGCCGGGCTGGCGTCGCGCTACACACTGATCGCGGCCGCCCATCGCACGCTGGGCCGGAATGCGTTGCCGCGGGCCGCGGCGCTCACCGGTGCGGCGTTCGTCGCGGACGTCACCGGCATTGCGGACGACGGGCGCTTCGTGCGTGGCTGGTATGCGGGAAGCATCGTCGCGACCGTCGAAAGCGCACGCGAGACGACCTTTGCGACCGTGCGGGCATCGTCGTTCGCGGCGGCGGGCGCGCGAGCGGAACCGGCACCGATCGATTCCGTGGATGCGCCGCCCTCATTCGCCGCGACCACGCTCGTCGAACGCAACGGCTGCCAGACAGCCGGCATCGATCTCGCGAATGCGCCGATCGTCGTGTCCGGCGGGCGTGGGCTCGCGTCCAGCGAGAACATGGCGCGGCTCGGCACGCTCGCGTCGCGTGTCGGCGCAGCCCTCGGCGCATCACGTGCCGCGGTCGATGCCGGCTACGCACCGAACGCGATCCAGGTCGGGCAAACCGGCAAGACCGTCGCCCCCGACGCCTATCTCGCGTTCGGGATCTCGGGCGCCGTTCAGCACCTGGCCGGCATGAAGGATTCGAAGTTGATCGTCGCCGTCAACAAGGATCCGGATGCGCCCATCTTCTCGTTTGCGGACGTGGGCTTCGTGGGGGACCTGTTCGACGTGATGGCTGCACTCGAACGTCACGTCGAGGCCGGAGGTGGTGCATGACGAACCCGGATTCCGGGCAGGGCGGCGTCCCGCGCGTGCCTGCACCACGTTCCTCCAGCGGGACTGCACCGTCGGCGTCGCACTACCCGTCCGTCCGGTTTATCGATTGCGCGCAAGTCGAGTCTGAAGCCTGGGCGAACGGCGCGGGCGTCACGCGAACGATCGCCAGCCGCATCGACGCCGACGGCAACGTGGACTGGCGTATCAGTCTCGCAACGCTCGACGGATCGGCCCGCTTCTCGCAGTTTCCGGGCGTCGACCGGATACTCGTGCCGGTCGACAACGCGAGCGTCGAACTGCGCGCGCAGGACGGGCATCTCGTCGCGCACCCGATCGTGCCGGCGTACTTTCCCGGCGATTTGCCGGTGTGGACGACTGACATCGTACGGCCTACGCACGTCCTCAACGTGATGACGCGCCGCGCGGCCTGCCGGGCCACCGTGAGCGTGGCGACGCATTCACGCCGCGTGACGCCGGCGCCGACGCATCTGCTGATTTGCGCGGCCGGCCAATGGCGCTTCAGCAGCGCGTCGCTCAGTACCCAGACCCTGCTGCCGATGCATGGCCTGTGGCTCGACGGCCGCAGCGAAGAAATCGACCTGCAGTCCGACGCACTTGACTCCCGCCTGATCTCGATCGCGATCGAGTCGGTCGAACGCTAATCCCTGCCCGCTTATCTGCTCATGTCACACGCTTCGTTTGTCGCACCATACGGCCCGCGCGAATCGATGGAATACGACGTCGTGATCGTCGGCGGCGGCCCGGCCGGGCTGTCGGCCGCGATCCGGCTCAAGCAGCTGGCCGCCGAGAAAGGCACCGAGATCGGCGTGTGCGTGCTCGAGAAGGGTTCCGAGATCGGCGCGCACATCCTGTCGGGCGCGGTGATGGACCCGCGCGCGATCACCGAGCTGTTTCCCGACTGGAAGGAACAGGGTGCGCCCGTGAACGTCGAGGTGACGGAAGACCGCTTCCTGTTCCTGTCGGAAAAGAGCGCGGTCACGACGCCCAACTGGGCGCTGCCCGCCAACTTCAAGAACCACGGCAACTACGTGATCTCGCTGGGCAGCGTCACGCGCTGGCTCGGCCAGCAGGCGGAAGCCCTGGGCGTCGAGATCTTCCCGGGCTTTCCGGCTGCCGAGATTCTGTACAACGACGACGGCTCCGTGAAAGGCGTCGCCACCGGCAACATGGGCGTAGGCAAGGACGGCGAGCCGACCGAGAACTTCCAGCTCGGCAT
>NZ_QTQM01000016.1:0-142881 GCF_003854225.1 Burkholderia sp. Bp8986
GGGCTTACGGGTACCGCGACGACGAATACTTCTTCCTCAAGATCCGCGCCGCGTTCCCCGGTAATCCTCGATGAACCAAAAAAAAGCGCCACGGAGACCGTGGCGCTAAAAAAGTTCTAGCCATTCCGAGGGCCGTGCTAGAACCTGAGAGACTGCGCGAAACACCGTTGCCGGTTAAACTCCTGAAACGATGTTTCGAAAACGTGAGACATTCTTTCCGTTTCCGCCCGACAAGTCAAGCGGTATTTGCACCGGTTTGTTCACTTTCCGGCAATGCTCATTTGAGCACTTTCCTAATAAACCAAGGGTGAACCCGTAAAATCGCATCGAATGAACGATTCACCCATGGAACATGCATCTTTTGACAATCATCCTACAATACCAACAAAATGAAATCGAGTTTCGGAAATAGAGAGAATCCCTCGTGTCGACATCTGTAACGCCTCCCGCGCCCCGAGACCGCGAATCGTCGCCGGACGAGATCACCGCGCTCGCGCGCGGCCTCGCTGTGCTGCGCCGCATCGCGGCCGCCGACGCCCCGGTCAGCAACCGCGAGCTGACCGAATTGACGGGCATCCCGAAACCGACCGTGTCGCGCATCACGGCGACGCTCGTCAGCGCCGGCTTCCTGTTCCAGCTGCCCGACAGCGAGCGCTTCGTGCTGACCGCGTCGGTGCTGGAGCTGAGCCACGGCTTCCTGCGCAACTTCGACATCCGCGCGCGCTCGCGGCCGTTCATGATCGAACTCGCCGAGCGCACGTCGCTGTCGGTGCACCTCGCGGTGCGCGACCGGCTCGACATGGTCGCGATCGACGTGATCCGGCCGCGCTCGGCCGTGCTCGTCACGCGCCTCGAGATCGGCTCGCGGATGGACATCGCGCGCACCGCGGTCGGCCGCGCGTATCTTGCGGCGCTGGAGGACGACGAGCGCCGCACGCTGCTCGACGCGCTGCGCGCGACGGCGGGCGACGACTGGCCGCACGTATCGGCACGGCTGACCCCCGGCCTCGAGGACGCGATGCGCGCCGGCCACGCGATCGCGATCGGCGAATGGCGCGAAGGGCTGAATGCGGTCGCGGCCGGGTTCGTCGGCCCGTCGGGCCAGCGCTATTCGGTGAACTGCGGCGGCGCATCGAGTCAGTGCCCGCCCGAATGGCTGCAGGAACACGTGGTGCCCGCGCTGCACGAGTGCATCGCGAAAATCACCCGCGAGATCGGCGGCGCGCCGGCCCGGCGCAGCGCCGTGTAATCGATCCGTCATCGCCCCGTCGCGTTCTGTAACGACCGTAACCCGTTGAAAGATAGACGACTGGACTGTAACGGGGACGGGACGTAGGATCATGCCCATCGTCGCGCCGCATTCGCGGCGCGCACCGCTCTTTTCTTTTTCCGCGCAGACCGGAAGGGCCCGGACCGAGCCGGCCTTCCGGCACCGCATGCCCCTGCGCCGCCCAGGCCCGTTTTCCAGCCCGGTTTCGGGCCCGTTTCCCGGCCTGCCGAGCCGTCTTCCTGACAGAATCCGATGGACAATCAACAAAAGCCCACGCCCCCTTCGAAGGATCCCGCCTCCCCCGCCGCGCGCCGCCCGCGCCGCACGCTGGTGATCGGGACGCTCGCGGTCGTCGTCATCGGCGGCCTGCTGTGGTGGCACCCGTGGAACCGCACGCAGGCCGACGCGCAGGCGGCGGCCAGCGCGGCCTCCGGCGCGAGCGCAGGCGGCGGCCATCGCGGCCGCGGCGGCCCCGCCGCGATGGCGAACGTTCCGCAACCCGTATCGGTCGCGACCGCGACGCAGGGCGAGATGCCGATCGTGCTGTCCGCGCTCGGCACCGTGACGCCGCTCGCGAGCGTGACGGTCAAGACGCAGCTGTCGGGCTACCTGCAGTCGGTCGCGTTCCAGGAAGGCCAGATCGTCAGGAAGGGCGACCTGCTCGCGCAGATCGACCCGCGCCCGTACCAGGTCGCGCTCGAGAACGCCGAAGGCACGCACGCGCGCGACTCGGCACTGCTCGCGACGGCCCGCCTCGACCTGAAGCGCTACCAGACGCTGCTGTCGCAGGATTCGATCGCGTCGCAGACGGTCGACACCCAGGCATCGCTCGTCAAGCAATATGAAGGAACGGTGAAGACCGACCAGGCGGCGATCGATTCCGCGAAGCTGAACCTCGCGTACGCGCGCATCACGGCGCCGGTGTCGGGCCGCGTCGGCCTGCGCCAGGTCGACCCCGGCAACTACGTGACGCCGGGCGACACGAACGGGATCGTCGTGATCACGCAGCTGCAGCCGATGAGCGTGATCTTCACGACTTCGGAAGACAACCTGCCGCAGATCGTCAAGCAGGTGAACGCGGGCCGGAAACTGTCGGTCACCGCGTACAACCGCAACAACACGGTACCGCTCGAGACGGGTTCGCTCGCCACGCTCGACAACCAGATCGACACCAGCACCGGCACGGTCAAGCTGCGCGCGACCTTCGATAACAAGGAAGGGCTGCTGTTCCCGAATCAGTTCGTGAACGCGCGGCTGCTGGTCGACGTGATGCGCGATGCGACGATCGTGCCGACGGCCGCCGTGCTGACGGGCTCGATCGGCCAGTTCGTGTACATCGTGAAGCCCGACAACACGGTGACGGTGCGCAAGGTCACGATCGGCCCGGTCGACGGCGAGCGCACGAGCATCGTCAGCGGCGTCGCGCTCGGCGAGCGCGTGGTCACCGACGGCTCCGACCGGCTGCGCGAAGGCGCGAAGATCACGATCCCGGCCGACAAGCCGAAAGGCGCGTCGGGCGCGCACGGCGCCGGCGCGGCGTCCGGCGCATCGGGCGCGGCCGCCCGCCGCGGCGGACACAAGCACGGCGCGTCGCAGGCAGCGGCCCCCGCGGCCCAGTAACGCGCGGGCCGCTCGATGAATCCATCCCGCCTCTTCATTCTCCGGCCGGTCGGCACCGCCCTCCTGATGGCGGCGATCATGCTGGCCGGTCTCGTCGCGCTGCGCTTCCTGCCGCTCGCCGCCCTGCCCGAGGTCGACTACCCGACGATCCAGGTCCAGACCTTCTATCCGGGCGCGAGCCCGGAGGTGATGACGTCGGCGGTCACCGCGCCGCTGGAGCGGCAGTTCGGCCAGATGCCGTCGCTGAACCAGATGTCGTCGCAAAGCTCGGCCGGCGCGTCGGTGATCACGCTGCAGTTCTCGCTCGACCTGCCGCTCGACATCGCCGAACAGGAAGTGCAGGCCGCGATCAACGCGGCCGGCAACCTGCTGCCGTCCGACCTCCCTGCCCCGCCGATCTACGCGAAGGTCAACCCGGCCGACGCGCCGGTGCTGACCCTCGCGATCACGTCGAAGACCCTGCCGCTCACCCAGGTGCAGGACCTGACCGACACGCGTCTCGCGATGAAGATCTCGCAGATCGCGGGCGTCGGCCTCGTCAGCCTGTCGGGCGGCAACCGGCCGGCCGTGCGGATCCAGGCGAACCCGACCGCGCTCGCGCAGTACGGGATGAACCTCGACGACCTGCGCACGACGATCTCGAACCTGAACGTGAACACGCCGAAGGGCAACTTCGACGGCCCGACGCGCGCGTACACGATCAACGCGAACGACCAGCTCACCAGCGCCGATCAATACAACGACGCGGTCGTCGCCTACAAGAGCGGCCGCCCGGTGATGCTGACCGACGTCGCGAAGATCGTCGCCGGCTCCGAGAACACCAAGCTCGGCGCGTGGGTCAATGCGGAGCCCGCGATCATCCTGAACGTGCAGCGCCAGCCGGGCGCGAACGTGATCGCGACCGTCGACGCGATCAAGGCGCAGCTGCCGAAGCTGCAGGAGACGCTGCCGGCCGCGCTCGACGTGCAGATCGTCACCGACCGCACGACGATGATCCGCGCCGCCGTGCGCGACGTGCAGTTCGAGCTGCTGCTCGCGGTCGCGCTGGTCGTGCTGGTGATGTACCTGTTCCTCGCGAACGTCTACGCGACCATCATCCCGAGCCTGTCGGTGCCGCTGTCGCTGATCGGCACGCTCGCGGTGATGTACATGGCCGGCTTCTCGCTGAACAACCTGTCGCTGATGGCGCTCACCATCGCGACCGGCTTCGTCGTCGACGACGCGATCGTGATGATCGAGAACATCGCGCGCTACGTCGAGGAAGGCGACACGGGCCTCGAGGCCGCGCTGAAGGGCTCGAGACAGATCGGCTTCACGATCATCTCGCTGACGGTGTCGCTGATCGCGGTGCTGATCCCGCTGCTGTTCATGGGCGACGTGGTCGGCCGCCTGTTCCACGAGTTCGCGATCACGCTCGCGGTGACGATCGTGATCTCGGCGATCGTGTCGCTCACGCTCGTGCCGATGATGTGCGCGAAGCTGCTGCGCCATTCGCCGCCGCCGGAGAGCCACCGCTTCGAGGCGCGCGTGCACCGCGCGATCGACTGGGTGATCGCACGCTACGGGGTCGCGCTCGAATGGGTGCTGAACCGCCAGCGCTCGACGCTCGTCGTCGCGGTGCTGACGCTCGTGCTGACCGGCCTGCTCTACGTGTTCATACCGAAGGGCTTCTTCCCCGCGCAGGATACCGGCGTGATCCAGGCGATCACGCAGGCGCCGCAGTCGATCTCGTACGGCGCGATGGCCGAACGCCAGCAGGCGCTCGCGGCCGAGATCCTGAAGGATCCGAACGTCGCGAGCCTCACGTCGTTCATCGGCGTCGACGGCAGCAACATCACGCTGAACAGCGGCCGGATGCTGATCAACCTGAAGGCGCGCGACGCCCGCTCCGAATCGTCCGCACAGATCATCCGCGACCTGCAGCAGCGCGTCGCGAACGTGACCGGCATCTCGCTGTTCATGCAGTCGGTGCAGGACCTGACGATCGACTCGACCGTGAGCCCGACGCAGTACCAGTTCATGCTGACGAGCCCGAACCCGGACGAGTTCGCGACCTGGGTGCCGAAGCTCGTCACGCGGCTGCAGAAGGAGCCGTCGCTCGCCGACGTCGCGACCGACCTGCAGAGCAACGGCCAGTCGGTCTACATCGAGATCGACCGCGCGAGCGCCGCGCGCTTCGGCATCACGCCGGCGACCGTCGACAACGCGCTGTACGACGCGTTCGGCCAGCGCATCGTGTCGACCATCTTCACTCAGTCGAACCAGTACCGCGTGATTCTCGAGTCGGAGCCGAAGGAGCAGCATTACGCCGAATCGCTGAGCGACATCTACCTGCCATCCGCGGGCGGCGGCCAGGTGCCGCTGTCGTCGATCGCGTCGTTCCACGAGCGGCCGTCGCCGCTGCTCGTCGCGCACCTGTCGCAGTTCCCGTCGACGACGATCTCGTTCAACCTCGCGCCGGGCGCGTCGCTTGGCGAGGCCGTGAAGGCGATCGGCGCCGCCGAGCAGGACATCGGCCTGCCCGGCTCGTTCCAGACGCGCTTCCAGGGCGCCGCGCTCGCGTTCCAGGCGTCGCTGTCGAACCAGCTGTTCCTGATCCTCGCGGCGGTCGTCACGATGTACATCGTGCTCGGCGTGCTGTACGAGAGCTACATCCACCCGATCACGATCCTGTCGACGCTGCCGTCGGCCGGCGTCGGCGCGCTGCTTGCGCTGATGATCACCGGGCACGACCTCGACATCATCGGGATCATCGGGATCGTGCTGCTGATCGGCATCGTGAAGAAGAACGCGATCATGATGATCGACTTCGCGCTCGAAGCCGAGCGGGTCGAAGGCAAGCCGCCGCGCGAGGCGATCTACCAGGCGTGCCTGCTGCGCTTCCGGCCGATCCTGATGACGACGCTCGCCGCGCTGCTCGGCGCGGTGCCGCTGATCGTCGGCGCGGGTGCGGGCTCCGAGCTGCGCCAGCCGCTCGGGATCGCGATCGCGGGCGGCCTGATCGTGTCGCAGGTGCTGACGCTGTTCACGACGCCGGTGATCTACCTCGGCTTCGACAGCCTCGCGCGCCGCGTGCGCGGCTGGTTCGAGCGGCACGGCCCCGGCGCCGGCGCGCGCACG
Source organism: Burkholderia sp. Bp8986 (assembly GCF_003854225.1). NCBI lineage: Bacteria > Pseudomonadati > Pseudomonadota > Betaproteobacteria > Burkholderiales > Burkholderiaceae > Burkholderia > Burkholderia sp. Bp8986. The sequence goes on from NZ_QTQM01000016.1 coordinate 6,011, forward strand.
GACGTGTAAGCAATGAACCTGTCGCGCCCCTTCATCACCCGCCCCGTCGCGACGACGCTGCTCGCGCTCGGCGTCGCGCTCGCGGGCCTGTTCGCGTTCATCAGGCTGCCGGTGTCGCCGCTGCCGCAGGTCGACTTCCCGACCATCTCGGTGCAGGCGTCGCTGCCCGGCGCGAGCCCCGAGACGGTCGCGACCAGCGTGACGAGCCCGCTCGAGCGGCACCTCGGCTCGATCGCCGACGTCAGCGAAATGACGTCGACCAGTACCGTCGGCAACGCGCGGATCACCCTGCAGTTCGGGCTGAACCGCGACATCGACGGCGCCGCGCGCGACGTGCAGGCCGCGATCAACGCGGCGCGCGCCGACCTGCCCGCGTCGCTCAGGAGCAACCCGACGTATCGCAAGGTCAACCCGGCCGACTCGCCGATCATGATCGTGTCGCTCACGTCGGAAACGTCGTCGCCCGCGAAACTGTACGACGCCGCATCGACGGTGCTGCAGCAGTCGCTGTCGCAGATCGACGGGATCGGCCAGGTGTCGGTGAGCGGCTCCGCGAACCCGGCCGTGCGCGTCGAGCTCGAGCCGCACGCGCTGTTCCACTACGGGATCGGCCTCGAGGACGTGCGGGCCGCGCTCGCGTCCGCGAACGCCAACAGTCCGAAGGGCGCGATCGAATTCGGCCCGAAGCACTACCAGCTCTATACGAACGACCAGGCGTCGCAGGCGTCGCAGTACAGCGACCTCGTCGTCGCTTACCGCAAAGGCGCGGCCGTGCGGCTGTCCGACCTGTCCGAGGTCGTGGACGGCGTCGAGGACCTGCGCAACCTCGGTTTGTCGAACGGCAAGCGCGCGGTGCTCGTGATCCTCTACCGCTCGCCCGGCGCGAACATCATCGAGACGATCGACCGCGTGCGCGCGGCGTTGCCGCAGCTCACCGCGTCGCTGCCGGCCGACATCACGGTCACGCCGGTGCTCGACCGTTCGACGACGATCCGTGCGTCGCTGAAGGACACCGAGCACACGCTGCTGATCGCAGTCAGCCTGGTCGTGATGGTCGTGTTCCTGTTCCTGCGCAACTGGCGCGCGACGCTGATCCCGAGCGTCGCGGTGCCGATCTCGATCGTCGGCACGTTCGGCGCGATGTACCTGCTCGGCTTCTCGATCGACAACCTGTCGCTGATGGCGCTGATCGTCGCGACCGGCTTCGTCGTCGACGATGCGATCGTCGTGCTCGAGAACATCACGCGCCACATCGAGAACGGCAAGCCGAGGTTGCAGGCCGCGTTCGACGGCGCGCGCGAGGTCGGCTTCACGGTGCTGTCGATGAGCATCTCGCTCGTCGCGGTGTTCCTGCCGATCCTGCTGATGGGCGGCATCGTCGGGCGGCTGTTCCGCGAGTTCGCGCTGACGCTGTCGCTCGCGATCGGCGTGTCGCTCGCGGTGTCGCTCACCGTCACGCCGATGATGTGCGCGCGGCTGCTGCGCGAAGCGCACGAGGTGCAGGAGGAAGGCCGCCTCGGCCGCTTCCTCGAGCGCTTCTTCACGCGGATGCAGCGCGGCTACGAACGCTCGCTGTCGTGGGCGCTGCGCCGCCCGCTGCTGGTGCTGCTGATCCTGTTCGCGACGATCGGGCTGAACGTCTACCTGTACATCATCGTGCCGAAGGGCTTCTTCCCGCAGCAGGACACCGGGCTGATGATCGGCGGCATCCAGGCCGACCAGTCGACCTCGTTCCAGGCGATGAAGCTGAAGTTCGCCGAGATGATGCGGATCGTGCAGGCGAACCCGAACGTGAAGAGCGTCGCGGGCTTCACCGGCGGCACGCAGACCAACTCGGGCTTCATGTTCGTGACGCTGAAGGACCGCACCGAGCGCAAGCTGTCGGCCGACCAGGTGATCCAGCAGTTGCGCAGACCGCTGTCGGACGTCGCGGGCGCGCGCACGTTCCTGCAGGCCGCGCAGGACATCCGCGTCGGCGGCCGGCAAAGCAGCGCGCAGTACCAGTTCACGCTGCTCGGCGATTCGAGCGCCGAGCTGTACAAGTGGGCGCCGCTCCTGACCGAGGCGCTGCAAAAGCGCGCCGAGCTGACCGACGTGAACTCCGACCAGCAGCAAGGCGGCCTCGAGGCGATGGTGACGATCGACCGCGCGAGCGCCGCGCGGCTCGGCATCAAGCCCGCGCAGATCGACAACACGCTGTACGACGCGTTCGGCCAGCGCCAGGTCTCGACGATCTACAACCCGCTGAACCAGTACCACGTCGTGATGGAGGTCGCGCCGAAATACTGGCAGAGCCCGGAGATGCTGAACCAGGTGTGGATCAGTACGTCGGGCGGCAGCGCGAACGGCTCGCAGACCACCAACGCCGCGGCCGGCACCTTCGTCGCGACCTCGGCCGGCACGTCGAGCGCCGGCACGGCCGCCACCAGCGCCGCGGCGATCGCGTCCGATTCCGCGCGCAACCAGGCGCTGAACTCGATCGCGTCGAGCGGCAAGTCGAGCGCGTCGTCGGGCGCGGCGGTGTCGACGTCGAAGTCGACGATGATTCCGCTGTCCGCGATCGCGACCTTCGGCCCGAGCACGACGCCGCTGTCGGTCAACCACCAGGGGCTGTTCGTCGCGACGACGATCTCGTTCAACCTGCCGCCGGGCGTGTCGCTGTCGCAGGCGACCCAGGTGATCTACCAGACGATGGCGCAGATCGGCGTGCCGCCGACGATCGTCGGCAGCTTCCAGGGCACCGCGCAGGCGTTCCAGCAGTCGCTGAACAACCAGCCGATCCTGATTCTCGCGGCGCTGCTGGCCGTCTACATCGTGCTCGGGATCCTGTACGAGAGCTACATCCACCCGATCACGATCCTGTCGACGCTGCCGTCGGCCGGCGTCGGCGCCCTCCTCGCGCTGCTGCTGTTCAAGACCGAGTTCAGCATCATCGCGCTGATCGGCGTGATCCTGCTGATCGGTATCGTGAAGAAAAACGCGATCATGATGGTCGACTTCGCGATCGACCAGACGCGCAACGGCAACAAATCGTCGTTCGATGCGATCCACGAGGCGTGCCTGCTGCGCTTCCGGCCGATCATGATGACCACGATGGCGGCACTCCTCGGCGCGCTGCCGCTCGCATTCGGCCACGGCGACGGCGCCGAGCTGCGCGCGCCGCTCGGGATCGCGATCGCCGGCGGCCTGATCATGTCGCAGGTGCTGACGCTCTATACGACGCCGGTCGTCTATCTGTACATGGACCGGTTCCGCGTGTGGGGCGAAAAGCGCCGCAACCGCCGCGGCAATTCGGGCGGACCGGCGGTGGCCGGGGAGTAAGCGGACCACGGGCAGGCGGCCGCGCCACGCGGCCGCCTGACAGGCTTGCACGCCGGCGGCGATCGGCTATCGTGTGTCCATGCCCACCCTCGCGCCCCGTCCCGGGGACCCGCCATGAACGTCCAGCTGAACCATACGATCGTCTGGTGCCGCGACAAGCACGCATCGAGCCGCTTCCTCACCGAACTTCTGGAATTGCCGGCGCCGACGCCGTTCGGCGCGATGCTGGTCGTCCAGCTCGACAACGGCGTGTCGCTCGATTTTTGCGAAAAAGAGGGGGAGATCACCGCTCAGCACTACGCGTTCCTGACCGACGAGGCCGGCTTCGACCGCGTGTTCGCGCGCATTCGCGCGCGCGGCCTGCCGCACTGGGCCGATCCGGCGAAGCGGCAGCCCGGTGAGATCTACCGCCATGACGGCGGGCGTGGTGTGTATTTCGACGATCCGGACGGTCACTTCCTCGAGGTGATGACGCGGCCGTACGTGCTGAACGGATAACGAAGCGCGTCGGCCGGTGTTGCACCGGCCGACGCGGCGGCACGGGCAGCGCCCTCGGTCGGACGCCGCCCCGCCCGGACGCCCTCTGACGCCCGCTGACTCCGTTACTCGGCTACGGCAGCCGTCTTGCGCGGACGGCGCGCGCGGGTCGCCGTCTTGCGGGCCGGCTTCTTCGGCTTGGCGCCGGCTGCTGCGTCGGCGGCCGCTTCAACGGTCGATTCGGCGGCCGGTGCGGCTTCGTGCGACGGCTGCGCGGCAGCCGCCGAGGCACCGTACTCGCCGGCCGTCGGCGCCACGTGCTGCGCCGCGACGTGCCGGTCCTCACCGTGGTCCGCGTCGCGATGCGTCGCTACTGCCTGCTTGCCTTCGGTGTGCTTGCCTTCCGCATGCTTGTCGCCACCGTGCTTCGCACCGCCGTGCGCGGCCTCGTCCGGATTCGCCGCCGTGTGACGGCCGGCCCCCTTCGCATCGCCCGCCTGCTTCACGCCGGCCTTCTTCGCCCCTGCCTTCTTCGCTGCGGTCTTGCGCGCGCGCTTGCGGCCATCCTTCGCGTCACCGTGCGTCTCGGCCGCCTCATTCGCGTCGGCCGTCGCGGCCGGCACGAGCGCCGCTTCGTTCACGAAGTCGACGACGTCCGCCTCGTCGACATCGGCCCGCACGCTTTCGCCGACAGCCGCTTCCGCCCGCTGCCCGCGGCGCCGCGGCTCGCGCTCGGCCGTTGCGGCTTCCCCGTGGCGCCCGCCGTGACCGTGCTGCGCGCCGCCCGTATCGCGCGCCGCCGCCACCGGCTCGGCCGCCGCCGCGGACTGGCGCGGCCGCGACACGAACGCGCCCGACTTGTCGTCGCGACCCACCTCGAGCAGGCCGCGCGCCTGCGCTTCGTCGAGCAGGTTGCCGAATGCGCGGAAACCGTAATACGACTCGTTGAAGTCCGGCTTGCGGCGCTTGATCGCGCTCTTGAGCACCGACGCCCAGATCTTGCCGACGTCGTCGCGCTCCGACGCCAGCGCATCGAACGTCTCGACCGCGAGCGCGATCGCCTCGCTGCGGCGCACTTCCAGTTCCGGCTTGCGCGACGGCTCGTCGGCGCGCTTCGCGCCGCCGTTGCCGGTGCGCTGCTGTTCGCGCTTCGCCAGCGCGCGCTGCTGCTCGCGCACCAGGTCGTCGTAGAAGATGAATTCGTCGCAGTTCGCGACCAGCAGGTCCGACGTCGACTTCTTCACGCCGACCCCGATCACCTTCTTCGCGTTCTCGCGCAGCTTCGACACGAGCGGCGAGAAATCCGAGTCGCCGCTGATGATCACGAACGTATCGACGTGCGACTTCGTGTAGCAGAGATCGAGCGCGTCCACGACGAGCCGGATGTCGGCCGAATTCTTGCCCGACTGGCGCACGTGCGGAATCTCGATCAGCTCGAAGCTCGCCTCGTGCATCGAGGCCTTGAAGCCCTTGTAGCGCTCCCAGTCGCAATACGCCTTCTTCACGACGATGCTGCCCTTCAGCAGCAGCCGCTCCAGCACGGGCTTGATGTCGAATTTCTCGTACTTCGCGTCGCGCACGCCTAGCGCGACGTTCTCGAAGTCGCAGAATACGGCCATGCTGACGTTGTCCAGGGGTAATGCCATGTGTACTCCAACCGGTTGGTCGCCGCGTTGTATTGCCTGGCGGCGAAAAATGCATCGCGCACATGATAGCCGGTCGGCGGGGCGATTCCGCGATCCGTGCGCGCGAGCGCGCGGAGATGGGGCGCCGCGCCAGCCGTTTCGGTGCGGTACAGCCCCAATTACCCGAGCGCCGCCGCCCCGATCGACATACACTTGAGTATCGGTCGTCCGTCCCTATCTGGAAGGACGACGCATCGAGCAAGGAGCGGTTTCATGACGACGAAGGTATTGCTGATTGGCGCGACCGGCCGCACCGGCCGGGCCTGCGCGGATCTGCTGCTGGAGCAGCCGGAATTCGAGGTGACTGCGCTGGTGCGCCGGCACGGCTATGCGCTGCCGGGCGCGAAGGTCGTCGAGGCCGATCTGACGGGCGATTTCTCGCACGCGTTCCAGGGCATCACGCACGTGATCTACGCGGCCGGCTCGGCGGAATCGGAAGGCGCCGCCGAAGAGGAGCAGATCGACCGCGACGCGGTCGCGCGCGCGGCCGAGCATGCGCTCGCCTACAACGTGCAGAAGCTGGTCGTGATCAGTTCGCTGACCGCGTACTGGCCGGAGCGCAGCGGCGACGCGCTGCGCCACTACTCGCAGATGAAGCGCGAAGGTGACGACCGCGTGATCGCGTCGGGCATCGATTACGTGATCCTGCGCCCCGGCCCGCTCGCGGACGGCCCGGGCGTCGGCAAGATCGCGCTGACCGAGGAGCCGCTCGACGCAGCGCCGCCGGTGTCGCGCCAGGATGTCGCGTGGGCCGCGATCGAGGCGATCAAGCTGGGCATTTCGCGCAAGGTCATCGGCTTCGTCGGCGGCAGCGTGCCGATCGAACAGGCATTGCGCGCCTGACGCTTGCCCGGCCTGCCCGCGCCGCCACGGGGCGGCCGCGTGTCATCGCGCCAGCGGCCCGCGAAGCGGGCCGCTTTACGGCGGGCTGGCCGCCTGCGGATGGCTGCTTACGGCTTCGGATGCGCGTCGGCCCACGCCTTCACCGCGCCGAGCGTGTTCTCGACATGCTTGTCGGGCGACAGGCTCGTATATTCGTACAACACCTTCCCTTCCGGCGAAATCACGTAGGACACGCGGTTCGCGCGATCGAGCGCGGGCAGCTTCGCGTCGTATTCGCGGATGATCTTCGCGTCCGGATCGGCCGCGACCGGGAACTTGCTGCGGCACTCGCTCACCGAGAACTTCGTCAGCGTGTCGATGTTGTCCGCGGATACGCCGATCACCGTCGCGCCGTAAGCCTTGTAACGATCGACCGCATCCGCGAACGCATGCGCCTCGATGGTGCAGCCCTTCGTGAACGCGGCCGGATAGAAGTACAGCACGACCGGCCCGTGCTTCAGCGCATCGGCCAGCGAGTACGTGTAAGTCTTGCCGCCCAGCGACGCCTGCGTCGTGAAGGCGGGCGCCGTGGCGCCCGGCTTCAGTTCCGCCTGCGCGACCCGCGCATGGCCGGCCACCAGCAGCGCCGCCGCGGCGCCCATCCATAGTTTTCGCTTCATCTGCGTCCTCATTTCTTATAAAGTCAGCCTCGATGTAGGCCGTATCGGCGTTCGCCTGTCGAACGCCGATGTGCGCGACCCGGTCCAGCGGCCGTGCCAGCCGCGGCCGGCCGGTTAAAGATTTCGCGCAGCCTGCCGTTATTTCTTCCGGACAACCAGTTCCAGCCCTTCACGTCAGCGAGACACATGGAAGCCAACAGGAAACAGACGCCACGCAAGGGCTCCTGGCGCAATGCCTTGCATACGCTGCGCCGCTTCGCCTGGTCGGGCGGCGCGCTGATGCCTGCGCGCGCCGGCGCGCCGCGCCGCGACGACACCGTGCGCAACTGGCTGGAACAGACGGTCGGCACGGTGGACTTCCTCGCCCATGTCGACCGCGAGCTGCGTTTCCTGTACGTGTCCGATGCGAGCCTGCGCTTCATCGGCTATCACCGCGACTACCTGCACACGCTGACGCTGCGCGACCTGATCGCGGAACAGGATACCGCGACGCTCGAAGGCCTGCTTGCACGCGCCGCGCGCTCCGGCCAGGTCGAGAAGGCGACGATGTGCATCGTCAAGTCGCTCACGTATCCGCTCGACGTCGAGGTCCGCGCGTTCAAGAGCCGCCACCACGGCGTCGACGGCTTCGCGATCGCGGCGTTCGACGTGTCGGCCTGGCGTGCGCTCGAGGCCCGCCTGACGTACGAGATGCACCACGACCCGATGACGGGGCTCGGCAACCTGTCCGCACTCGTGCCGGCGCTGATGCGCGCCCAGCAGGCCGCCGACGAAAGCGGCACCTGCGCCGCCCTGCTGCTGCTCGACCTCGACGACTACCAGCGCATCAACCGCGCGCTCGGCTACGACGCCGGCGACACGCTGTTGCGCGACACCGCCCAGCGGCTGCAGGGGCTCGTCGCGCCCGGCGAGCAACTCGCGCGTGTCGCGAGCGACAAGTTCGCGGTCGTGCTCACCGCACCGGACCGCGCACACGCGAGCAATGCCGCGGACGCGCTCGCGCGCCGGCTGCAGGCCGCGGTGCGCGAACCTTACGCGTACCAGGGGCAGACCGTCCACCTGTCCGCGAGCATCGGCATCGCCGTGTACCCGGACGAACGGGCTGCGCCCCATCGCGCGCAGCATCACAGCCCGCTGCTGCGCCGCGCCGACCACGCACTCGCGCAGGCGAAGGCATCGGGCGGCAACGCGCTCGCGTTTCACGCGCCGGTCGACGATCCGGCCGACGCCGAGCGGCTCAAGCTCGAAGCCGACCTGTACGACGGCGTGCGCAACGGCGAGTTCTCGCTCCACTTCCAGCCGATCACGCGCAGCCAGTCGGGGGCGGTGGACGGCGTCGAGGCGCTGATCCGCTGGCGTCATCCGGTGCACGGCCTCGTGCCGCCGGCAACCTTCATTCCGCTCGCCGAATCGATCGGCCTGATCAACTATCTCGGCAACTGGGTGCTCAAGGCCGCGTGCATGCAGCTCGTCGCCTGGGATCGCCAGGGGCTCGCGCTGCAGTACGTGGCGGTCAACGTGTCGCCGCAGCAGTTCCGCGACCCGCGCTTCACGCAGAGCGTGCGCGAGGCGATCGCGCTGACGGGCATCGATCCGCGCCGCATCGTGCTGGAAATCACCGAAAGCCTGCTGATGCACGACCCCGTGCAGGCAAAGGGGCTGCTCGAGGAGCTGACCGAGCTCGGCATCCGCTTCGCGATCGACGATTTCGGCACCGGCTATTCGAGCCTCGCCTACCTGCAGCGCTTCCCGCTCGCGAAGCTGAAGATCGACCGCAGCTTCGTCGAGAACCTGCTGACGTCGCGCAACGACCGCGCGATCGTGTCGGCGGTGGTCGGCCTCGCGCAGACGCTCGATCTCGAACTCGTCGCGGAAGGCGTCGAGACCGAGGCACAGCGCGAACTGCTGACCGAGATGGGCTGCAACCACATCCAGGGCTGGCTCGTGTGCCAGGCGCTGCCGTCCGAGGAACTCGCACGGCGCTTCGAGGCGCAGCAGCTGCGCCTGCACGCCGCCTGACGCGCGCGGCGAACCGGATAGATCCGTATGTCAATCACCGCACACCTGCCCCGCACGGCGCTGCTCGACAAGCTGTGGGCCCGGATGAACGAACGGGGCGACTTCCCGCTGCTGTCGGAGTCGCTGCGCGCGACGATGGCCGCGATGAAGAACGACGACCTCGACTTCACCGCGCTCGTGCGCGTCGTGCTGTCGGATTTCGCGCTCACGCAGAAAGTCCTGCGGCTCGCCAATTCCGCGATGTACATGGCGTTCGGCGGCAACATCACGACCGTCACGCGGGCGCTGATGGTGCTCGGCATGGACACGGTCGGCCATCTGGTCGTCGGGCTGAAGCTCGTCGACCACTTCCACCACAGCACGCCGCGCCGCATCGACGCGAAGCTCGAGCTGAACCGCGCGCTGCTGTCCGGCTGCGTCGCCCGCAAGCTCACCGAGCATGCGGAGCTGCGCGGCGGCGAGGAAGCCGTCGTCTGCACGCTGATGCGCCAGGTCGGCAAGCTGCTGGTGGTCTGCTATCTCGACAGCGAATGGGACCGGATCCGCCGTCGCGCCGCCGAGCTGGACGGCGACGATGCGGCCGCGTGCATCGACGTGCTCGGCGTCGGCTTCGACGAGATCGGTATCGAGGCCGCCGCGAACTGGCGGCTGCCCGACGTGATCCGCGCCGGGATGGCCGACGGCGACGGCAGTACCGCGCATGCCGCGAGCCTCGACGAGGACGATGACGACGCCGATCGCCAGCGCTCCCGCGACGCGTGCGCCGACGACAGCCCCGGCCGCGTACGCTGGCTGCGCGCGGTGAGCCGCTGCTCGACCGATGTCGCCGGTGCGCTCGCGATGCCCGCGGGGCCGCAGCGCGACGCGCACATCGCGGTGCTCGCGCAGCACTACAGCCAGGAGCTGGACATCGACGCCGACGCGCTGGTGGCGATCGCCGACCGGCTCGCATCCGAGGAAGCGAGCGACACCGTGATGCGCGAGATCGTCGAGTTGCGCGCGAACGCCGACGCGATCGCGCGGGCGCAGCCCGATCCCGAGGCATGCCTCGAGGCCGGTCTCGCGGACCTGCGCGCGCTGCCGTCCGAGCACGTGCTGACGCCGGTGCTCGCGCTCGCGTCGGAAAGCCTGCTCGCGGGCCTCGCGTTCACGCGCACCGTGATGTTCGTGCGCCGGGAAGACGGCGCGTTCGCCGCGCGTCTCGGCTTCGGCCCGGGCGTCGATGCGGCGCTCGACCGGCTGTGCTTCGACGAGCGCTTCGAGCCGGACGTATTCCATCTCGCGATCACGAACTCGGTCGGCATCTTCATCGAGCAGGCGCAGGACCCGAAGATGGTGAAGCGCCTGCCCGCGTGGTATCTCGACGCGCTTCCGGACACGCGCGCGTTCGTGCTTCTGCCGGTGCGCGTCGGCGCGAAAACGGTCGGCCTGCTGTACGGCGACTGGGCCGGCGCGCAGCCGGCGCGCAAGATCACGCAGCAGGAGATGAGCGTGCTCAACGAACTCGCGCGCGAACTGGGGCGGTTCTTTCCCGCGTAATCGGCGTGATGCGGGCGGCGCCCCGAAAGCAAACCGGCCGCAAAAGCGGCCGGCTGCAGGTACGACGGATCGAAATGCTTACTTGAGCGTGACCGGCACGCTGAAGTACTTCTTCGCGAGGTTGTCGATCGTGCCGTCGGCCTTCAGTTCCTTCAGCGCCTGATCGAGCGCGGTCTTCAGCGCCGCGTCGTTCTTGCGCAGACCGAAGCCGACGCCCGAACCGAGGATCTCGGCATCGCTGACCGTGCCGCCGGCGAAGCCGAAGCCCTGGCCTTGCGGCTTCGACAGGAAGCCCTTCGAGCCCGCCTCCGAATCCTGGAACGCCGCGTCGAGACGGCCCGACTTCAGGTCGGCGTAGGCCAGGTCCTGCGTCTGGTACGGCACGACTTCGACGCCGGCCGGCGCCCACTTCTTCTTCGCGTACGCTTCCTGGATCGTGCCCTGCAGCACGCCGACGCGCTTGCCCTTCAGTGCTTGCGGGGTCGGCTGCAGGCCGCTGCCCTGCTTCGCGATCAGCTGGTTCGGGATCGTGTAGATCGGATCGGTGAACGCGATCGCGTGCTTGCGCTGGTCGGTGATCGTCATGTCCGAGTTGATCGCGTCGAACTTGCGCGCCTGCAGCGCGGGGATCAGGCCGTCGAAGTCGTTCTCGACCCACACGCACTTCGTCTTCAGCTTCGCGCACACCGCGTTGCCGATGTCGATGTCGAAGCCGGTCAGCTTGCCGTCGGGCGTCTTGTATTCGAACGGCGCGTACGAGGCCTCGACGCCGAACCGGATCTCCTTCAGATCCGCTGCCATCGCGCTGCCTGCCGCCACGGCCGATGCCGCCACTACCGCGTGCGCGGCCACTTTACGCCAATCCAACTTCATCAGGTGTTCTCCTCGATACTCGAATGTTCCGGAACTACGGGCGCATGCATCATCGCAGGGTCGGATGACGACGCCAATGCCGATGCCGCGCCTTGATGCGGCGCAACAGCCGCAAGGCCGCGATTGTACCAATCCGCGCGGCCCGGCACGGCAAAGCGGCCGCCGGCCCGCGATGCTGCGCTGCGTGCACGATGACGGCAGGATGCGCCGTCGAACTTGCAAGACGATGTCGCAAATACGCAAGCGCGCCGCACGGGCCGTCTGCGCGGCATGCGGGCGTCGATCGCAAAAAAGGGAAATGCGGCCGGACGATGCGCGTGCCGCGGCCCCCGCAGCCACGCGCCACCGGCCTTGGATCAGACGAGTGCGGCCAGCGTCTCGCGCGTCGTATCGACCACGAGCAGGCCCGCGCGCAGGCCCGGCTTCACGGCCGGATTCGGAAACACGATGCGCTCCTCGTCGTGCTGCACCGTGTAGCGGTAGTCGCCGTCCTGCGCGAGCACGGTACCGCGCGCGAACGCGGTGAAATTCGCGACGTCGGCCGCGACGAACAGCTCGAGTGCATCGCTCTGCTTCGTGATCTGGTCGATCACGGTGAACACGCGCGGCAACGCGGCGTCGACGTCGCGCGGCGCACCGGACACGAGCTTGCGCACCGCACGGTCCGCCGGCGCGAAGCGCGACAGGTCGTTCTGGCCGAACGGCCGCACCTTGCCGAGTTCGAGCGTGCACGCGAGCGCGCCGCAGTTCTCGGCCGTGTAATGCGAATACGTGTTGCCCTTCGCGGTATGCAGCAGCACGGCCGCGATGCGCGCATCGCCGAGCCATTCGACCATCTTGCGGGCCGGCGGCGTGCCCGTGTGGGGCAGCAGCGCGAACTGTTCGAACACCGATGCGCGGATCGCCGTGTGCATGTCGACGTGCCAGCGCGCGCTGCCGGCCGGCGCGGCCGCGAAGAACGCGGCGGCCGCCGCTTCGAGCTGCACCGCGCGCGGCGCTTCGCGGCTCGCGGGCACTTGTGCGTGACGGCCGCTGAACAGGCGGTTCAGGTCGTCGTCGAGATAGCGTGCGCCCGCGCGCATCGCCGGCACGTTGCCGAGCACGACGAGCAGGCGGCACGCGAGCGGCAGCGTGCCCGCCGCGAGATCGCGCACGAGCATCGACAGCAGCTCGATCGGCGCGGTCTCGTCGCCATGCACGCCGGCCGACACGAGCACGCTCGCACGCGCCGCATCGCCCGCTTCATCCGCTGCCGGCTCGAGCGCGAGCAGCCCGTCGCCGAGCCAATGCCAGCGCACCGCGCCGTTCGCGCACGTGCCGACCTTCACGGCCGGCGCGTCGCCCGCGAGCGTGAACGCGAGGAAATCGTCGAGCAGCACGGCGGCCGGCACGCGGGACTCAGCGCTGGAAGTCATACAGCGACCCGACGCGCAGGATCTGCGTGAGCTCGTCGAGCGCCGTGCGCGATTCGTCGAGCAGCGTCGGATCGGCGAGGTCTTCCGGTGCGAGACGGTCGCGGTAGTGCTTTTCGATCCACGCGTCGAGCGACGCGAACAGCGTGTCGTTGATCCACACGTTCGACGTGACGGCCGCACGCTCGGCGTCGTTCAGCACGACGCGCAGGCGCAGGCAAGCCGGGCCGCCGCCGTTCTTCATGCTTTCGCGCAGGTCGAACACGAGCACGTCGCGGATCGGGCCGTTGCCGGCCGCGAGCTGGTCGAGATAGGCGGCAACGTTCGCGTTCTCGCGGCATTCCTGCGGCACGACGAGCACCTGCGAGCCGTCCGCGCGCGACAGCAGCTGGCTGTTGAACAGGTACGACGTGACCGCATCGTTCACGCTCACGGCCGCATCGGGCACCTCGATCACGTTCAGCCGCGCGCCGCGCGCGTCGAGCGTGGCCGTCAGCGTGTCGTAGATCGCCTGCTTGTTGACGAACGCGCGCTCGTGCGTGAACAGCGTGTCGCGGTTGCCGACCGAGATCACGTCGTTGTGGAACACGCCTGCATCGATCACGTCCGGATCCTGCTGCGCATAGACCGTCGCCGTTTCGGCGAGACCGTGGCGATGCGCAACCGCGCGGCTCGCCTCGAAGGTCTGGCGCGCCGGGAAGCGCTTCGGCTCCACGCCGCGGCGGTATTCCGCGCGGCCGTACACGAAGAACTCGACGCCGGGCAGGCCGTATTCGGCGCAAAAGCGCGTGTGGTTGGCCGCGCCCTCGTCGCCGAGTGCCGGCGTGCCCGTCAGCGCCTCGTGCACCGCGAAGTGCGCGGGATCGGCGAACAGCGTCGACAGCGTGCGGCGCGTCGCTTCGTGCTCGATCGCGCGATGCAGCTTGCTGCACAGGTTGGCCGGCGTGAAGTGCACGCGGCCGTCGCTCGTGTCGGCCGACGGGCTGACGGTCGCCGCATTCGCGGTCCACATCGCCGACGCCGAGCTCGCCGCGGCGAGCAGCTCCGGCGCCTGCTTCGCGGCCTTCGCGATCACGTCCGCGTCCTTGCCGGAGAAGCCGAGCTCGCGCAGCAGGCGCAGCGACGGACGCTCCTGCGGCGGCAGCACGCCTTGCGCGAAGCCGAGGTCCGCGAGCTGCTTCATCTTGCGCAGCCCCTGCTTCGCGGCGGCCTTCGGATTCGCGGCCGACTTCTCGTTGTTGAGCGACGCCACGTTGCCGAACGACAGCCCGGCGTAGTTGTGGGTCGGGCCGACGAGTCCGTCGAAATTGGCTTCTTGTGCGTTCATCGTCGTTCCCTCGATCAGAAATGCAGGCCCGGCGACAGGCTCGCGGGCAAGGTCAGTTGGGTGCTTTCCACCGACGCCATCGGATAAGCGCAATAGTCGGCCGCGTAGTACGCGCTCGGCCGATGGTTGCCCGAGCGGCCCGTGCCGCCGAACGGCGCGGCGGACGATGCGCCGTTGGTCGGGCGGTTCCAGTTGACGATCCCCGCACGAATCGTGCGGCGGAAGTGGTCCCATGCGTTGGCGTCGTCGGCGAGCAGGCCGGCCGACAGGCCGAACGCCGTGTCGTTCGCGCGCTCGATCGCTTCGTCGAACGTCGCGTAGCGGACGATCTGCGCGAGCGGGCCGAAGTGCTCTTCGTCGGGCAGGTTCGCCACGCCGGTCACGTCGATGATCGACGCGTTCACGAAGCCCAGGCGCGGATCGCGCTGCGTCATCGCGATGATCGGCTGCGCGCCCTGCTTGATCAGGCGCGACTGCGCGTCGACGAGCTTGGCGGCCGCGCGTGCCGAGATCACCGCGCCCATGAACGGCTGCGGATCGGCGTCGAACGCGTCGGCCGTGATCTTCGACGTGACGTCGGCGAAGCGTGCGAGGAAGCGGTCGCCGAACGCGCCGTGCGGCACGAAGATGCGGCGTGCGCACGTGCAGCGCTGGCCGGCAGACAGGAACGCCGACTGGATCGTGTGATGCACGGCCGCGTCGAGGTCCTCGACTTCGCCGATCACGAGCGGGTTGTTGCCGCCCATCTCGAGCGCGAGCACGATTTCCGGACGGCCGCCGAACTGCTTGTGCAGCAGCGTGCCGGTATCCGAGCTGCCGGTGAAGAACAGCCCGTCGATCTGCCGGTGATTCGCGAGCGCGATGCCCGTGTCCTTCTCGCCCTGCACGAGGTTCAGCACGCCGGCCGGCAGACCGGCTTCCTGCCACACCTCGACCGTCGCGCGCGCGACGCCCGGGGCGAGCTCCGACGGCTTGAACACGACCGCGTTGCCCGCGATCAGCGCCGGCACGATATGACCGTTCGGCAAATGGCCGGGAAAGTTGTACGGACCGAACACCGCGACGACGCCGTGCGGGCGATGGCGCAGCACCGCGACGCCGTCGGCCATGTCCTGGCGCTTCTCGCCGGTGCGTTCCTGGTAGGCCTGGATCGAGATGCCGACCTTCGCGGCCATCGCCGCGACTTCGGTGCGGGCTTCCCACAGCGGCTTGCCGGTCTCGCGACCGATCGCGGTCGCGATCGCTTCCTTGCGTTCGGTGAGCAGCGCGGCGAAGCGCTTGACGATTTCGCAGCGCGCTTCGAAGTCGAGCGCCGACCAGCCGGCGAACGCGCGGCGCGCGCTCGCGACCGCGCGGTCGACGTCGGCCGCCGACGCGCTTTCGCCCTGCCATGCGATCGCGTCCGTGCCCGGGTTGCGCGAAGCGAAGACGGGGCCCGAGCCTGCGACCCAGGCGCCGTCGATGAAGAGTTCCGTCATGATTCGTTTATCCCTGTTTGACTTTGAGCGGCAGCACGCGGACCGGATCGCCGGCCTTCACGTCGAGCGCGGCGGCATCGTCGGCCGACAGCACGAACGACCCGTTCACGACCACGCCCGGCGCGACGCCGACGCGGAAATCGCCGAGCGACGTGTTCGATACGAGCGACTTCGGCATATCTTCCCGCACGTCGGGCACGCCGATCGCGACCGGCACGACGACGCTCTCGCGCACCGTGCGCAGGTCGTTGATGTGGCATTCGAGCACCGGGCCCGCGTCGAAGATGTCGACGTGGTTCTGGTAGCGCAGCCCTTCGGCCTCGAGCATCTTGCGGGCCGGCAGCGTGTCGCGGTGCGTGAGGCCGACCGCGTCCTGCGCGTCCTGCGGCAGCAGGTCGACGTACACCGGATAGCGCGGCATCAGTTCCGCGAGGAACGACTTGCGGCCGTGCGAGCTGAGGTAGTCGGCCGCGTTGAAATCGATCTGGTAGAAGTGCGAACCGACCGCGCGCCAGAACGGCGACGTTCCGTCCTCGTCGAAGTGGCCGCGCAGTTCCGCGCAGATGCGTTCCGGGAAGCGTTCGCGGAACTGCGCGATGAACATGAAGCGCGAGCGCGACAGCAGGCCGCCGACGCCGCCCGTGCGGTAACGCGGGCTCAGGAACAGCGAGCACACTTCCGCGTAGCCCGTCAGGTCGTGCGAGATGTTCAGCGCGGACATCCGCGTCCACACGCCGAGTTCCTGGCTCGCGTGCACGACCGTGCTCACGCGATAGTTGTAGAACGGCTGTTCGAGGCCGACCTGCGTCTCGATCCCGCACACGCCCGCGATGTCGCCCGTCTTCGATTCTTCCATCACGAAGAAGTAGCCGGCCTCGCCCGGCGCGGCCTCGCCGTCGAGCGTGCGGCGCGTGCGTTCGATGCGCGCGGCGAGCGCGTCGCGATCGGGCTTGAACGTGGTCAGGCCCGGCCCGGTTTCCTTAGCGAGCGACACGAGCGCGTCGACGTCGCCCGTTTGTACGACCCGAACGACGATCATGCTGCGTCTCCCTTCATGTCTTCATCGTCGCGGCGGTGCAGCGGCACGCAGCGCACGACATCACCATCCTTCACATCGAGCGCCGCGCGCACGTCGCCGGCGAGCGGCGCGTCGGCCGTATCGCCCGGCAGGTCGGCCAGCACGCAGCGGAACGATTCGCCGCTGCCGGTCGACACCATGTACGCGACGTCGCCCTGCTGATGCGCGGCTTCGCGCACCGTGCGCTCCGCGCCGTGCTTCACGCATGCGGTGCGGTCGACCTGCGCGGTCAGCACGGGGCCCGCGTCGAAGATGTCGACGAAGCGGTCCGGCTCGAAGCCTTCCTCGAGATGGATGTCGTACGCGAGCAGCGCCGTTTCGTTCGGCTCGCCGAGCACGCGCTGCGCGGCTTCCGGCAGCAGCGGCACGTAGAGCGGATACGCCGGCATCACTTCCGCGATGAACGTGCGGCTGCGGCCGCCCGACGCGATGTCGACGTCGGTGAAGTTGCGGCCGAAGAACTTGCGGCCCACCGCTTCCCAGAACGGCGATGCGCCCGTGCTGTCGCTCACGCCGAGCAGCAGCGTGAACACTTCCGGCGTGAAGCGGCGGCGGTTCGCGGCGATGTACATCATCCGCGCACGCGAGATCAGGTGCGCGGCCGCGTCGCCGCGCAGCGACGGATCGACGTAGAAGCCCGCCAGCCGGCTCTTGCCGGTCAGCTCGTGCGACATCGTGAGCGCGTGGATCTTGCGGTTCACGTGCAGCTCGCGCGACGCGTGGATCAGTGCATCGTTGCGGAATGCGTAGAACGGTTCCGAGTAGCCGGCCGCGGCCACGATGCTCGCCGTGCCGAGCAGCTTGCCCGTCGACGAATCCTCGAGCACGAAGAGATAGAACTCCTCGCCGGCGAAGTCGACGTCCGCGCGAAACGAATCCTCGGAGAGCGCCACGCGCGCTTCGAGCGCCGCGCGATCGTGCGGCAGCGAGTGCAGGACCGGCTGCGCGGTGCGCGCCATGTGCGCGAGCGCATCGAGATCCGTGAGTTTGCCGGGGCGAACAAATAGCATCGTCGTTCCTGTCTGCGATGGGCGCGCCGCTCAGCGCGCGGTGGCTTCCTGGGCCGCGAGCACCTGCTCGACTGCCTTCTCGAAGCGCTTCACGCCTTCGTCGAGCAGGTCGAACGGGATCACGAGCGACGGCACGAAGCGCAGCACGTTCGGGCCCGCGATCAGCATGATCAGGCCGTTCTCGGCGGCGGCGGTGACGAAGTCCTTCGCGCGGCCGTCGAATGCGGCGGTGAGTTCCGCGCCGACCAGGAGGCCCTTGCCGCGGACGTCCTTGAAGATGCCGAAGCGTGCGTTGATGCGTTCCAGCGCGCCCTTCAGGCGCACGCTGCGTTCGCGCACGCCTTCGAGCAGCGCCGGGTCGCCGATCAGCTCGACGACCTTGTCCGCGATCGCCGACGCGAGCGGGTTGCCGCCGTACGTCGTGCCGTGCACGCCGACCTTGAAGTGGGCGGCCAGTTCGTTCGTCGTCAGCATCGCGCCGATCGGGAAACCGTTGCCGAGTGCCTTCGCGGTCGTGAGGATGTCCGGCGTGACGCCCGTGTCCATGTATGCGTAGAACTGGCCCGTGCGGCCAACGCCCGTCTGCACTTCGTCGAAGATCAGCACTGCGTCGTTGGCGTCGCACGCTTCGCGCAGTGCCTTCAGGAAGGCCGGATCGGCCGGGATCACGCCGCCTTCGCCCTGCACCGGCTCGACGATCACCGCGCAGGTTTGCGGGCCGATCGCGGCCTTGGCCGCTTCGATGTCGTTGAACGGCAGGTGCTTGATGCCTTCCGGCACCGGGCCGAAGCCTTCCGAGTATTTCGGCTGGCCGCCGACGCTGACCGTGAAGAACGTGCGGCCGTGGAACGACTGGACGAACGACACGATTTCGTACTTGTCGGCGCCGTGGCGGTCGAATGCGACGCGGCGTGCGAGTTTCAGCGCGGCTTCGTTCGCTTCCGCGCCCGAGTTCGCGAAGAACGCGCGGTCGGCGAAGGTCAGCGCTTCGAGGCGCTTCGCGAGGCGCAGCACCGGCTCGTTCGTGTAGCCGTTGCCGATGTGCCAGAGCTTGCGGCCTTGTTCGTCCAGGACCTTCAGCAGTTCCGGGTGGCCGTGGCCGAGCGACGTGACGGCGATGCCGCAGGCGAAATCCACGTATTCGCGGCCGGCCGTGTCCCACACGCGCGAGCCCTCTGCACGGTCCGGCACGAACGGCGCGGGGGAGAATACCGGCACCATCACTTCGTCGAATGTCTGGCGGGTCACGGTCGAGGTCGTCATGGTCGTTCCTTTCGGTTTCGTAAGAGGGTTCAACAGGATCAAGTTTAGGTAAGGGTGACGCAAGCGTCTTGCGGAATTGCGACGGGTTCTATCGGAAGCGGATAGGGCGCTTTATTTTGCCTCTCCCCGGCGGGGGGCGTGGCGTTTTGTGCTTGGTTGCTGTTTCGCGGTTTTTTGGCGGTGCGCTCGCCGTTTGGCGTGAAGCACCTGTGATCGTGTCGGTCTATTAGCATCGCCCCTGCGCGGGGCGGCGGTTACTTTTCTTTGTCTTGCCAAAGAAAAGTAACCAAAAGAAAGGCGCCCGGATAACGCATGACTTCCCGGTGCCATGGCCACCGGAGTGGCCCTCGCCTAAGTGTCCGCGCCAGTCGGGAACCCGGAGTGGTTCGAGCAATGGTTCTGACACCACTCACTACGCAACGGAGCGGTATACCGCCCGCTAGCTCCGCCCTCGCTTCGCTCGGTCGACAGGTCCACACGCCCCGCTTTGAAAGCTGTCGGTTGATTGGCTTCCACAATTGCGGCGGGTGGCGCATGAATTCAATAAATTGAAATCGTCGTTGCGGTGCAGCGGCACCTCACTGATTTGGGGAACTGATCAGTGGGTGCCCATGTGTGGCGCGGGCGGATGAATTGCGGCCGAAGAACCTTGCAGCCGAGCATAGCGAGGATGGAGCTAGCGGGCGGTATACCGCTCCGTTGCGTAGAGAGTGGTGTCAGAACCATTGCTCGAACCACTCCGGGTTCCGGACTGGCGCGGACACTTAGGCGAGGGCCACTTGGTTGACTACGGCACCGGGAAGTCATGCGTTATCCGGGCGCCTTTCTTTTGGTTACTTTTCTTTGGCAAGACAAAGAAAAGTAACCGCCGCCCCGCGCAGGGGCGACGCTAATAGACCGACACGATCGCAGGTGATTCACGTCAAACGCAAGCGCACCATCAAAAAAACAGAATCAATCCTTAGCACCCCGCTCAACAAGCGCGCCCCCGCGAGGTTCACTACCACCGCCGGTCTGCTTCTCGAGCCAGGCTCTCCGATCCTCCCGAGGCGTGACCCCAAACCTTTCGCGGTACGCATTAGAAAAGTGCGCAGCAGAAGAAAACCCACAGGCGAGGCTCACCTGAACGACCGACTTGCTGGTCCGCTGCAACTGCGTGCGAGCCTTGAGCAACCGAAGATTGAGGTAATACTTGGAGGGCATCGCCCCGAGATACTGCCGAAAGAGCCGCTCCAGCTGCCGCCGCGACACGCCGACGAGCCCGGCGATCTCATCGGTCGTCAAAGGATCCTCGACATTGGCTTCCATCAAAAGCAACGCATCGTTCAGCCGAGGATGCCGCTCACCGGGCGCGGTGACAAAAGGAATCCGCTGCCGCTCCTCGCCGCTGCGCAGCGTGCCGGCCCCGAGCGCATCGGCAATGCGCTCACCCAGATCCGCCCCGTGTTCCCGGCCGATCATGGCCAGCATGAAATCGACGGTCGCCTGCCCGCCCGCACAGGTCGCCCGATCGCGATCGATCTCGAAGATCTGCTGCGTGACGATCGAGCGCTCGAACTGTTCGGCGAACTGCTGATACGTCTCCCAGTTCACGCTCACGCGATATCCGGAAAGCTGCCCGGCCATCGCGAGCCACCACACGCCGTGGTGAATCCCCGTGACGACCGGCGTGCGCTGCCCGACCCGCGCGAGACTCGCGAGAAACAACCGATAGTCGGCAAACTGCTGAAACCGCTCCGACACGACGATGAGCCAGTCGCACGCGATCGCATCGTTGAACGCCGCATCGGCATGCCACTGCGCGCCGCCGGCGAGCGGCACCGGCCGCCCGTCCCACGAACACACCTGCCAGCGATACAGCAAGCGCCCGTCGATCTCGTTCGCGAGATGCAACGCATCGACGATCGGACCCACACCCGACATCGACACGGGCGGCAATGCAACGATCGCCACCTGCGTCGTGCGGGTGGCGCCTGCGGGACGAGACACCGGTACCACGTATGAAACGCCCTTCGCGTTACTTGAGGCTACCCGACAGGAACTGCTTCAGACGCTCGCTCTGCGGACGCACCAGCACCTCCTTCGGATCACCCTCTTCCTCGGTCCGCCCCTGATGCAGGAACATCACGTGATTCGACACGTTGCGCGCGAAACCCATCTCGTGCGTGACGACGATCATCGTGCGGCCCTCCTCGGCCAGCTTCTGCATCACCTTCAGCACCTCACCGACGAGCTCCGGATCGAGCGCCGACGTCGGCTCGTCGAACAGCATCACGTCCGGATGCATCGCCAGCGCCCGCGCGATCGCGACACGCTGCTGCTGGCCACCCGACAAATGCGACGGATACTGCTTCTCGACGCGCGGCGGCAAACCGACCTTCTCCAGGTACTCGCGCGCTCGCTCCTCGGCTTCCTTCTTCGCAATGCCGAGCACGTGCACCGGCGCTTCCATCACGTTCTCGAGCACGTTCATGTGCGCCCACAGATTGAAGTGCTGGAACACCATCGCGAGCTTGGTGCGGATGCGCTGCAGCTGCTTGTGATCGGCCACCTCGAGCGCACCGGCGCGGTCGGTCCTGGTGCGCACGGCCTCGCCGTCGACGACGATCTGCCCCGCATTCGGCCGCTCGAGAAAATTGATGCAGCGCAGGAACGTGCTCTTGCCCGAACCGCTGGCGCCGATGATGCTGATGACGTCGCCGGCCTTCGCGTTCAGCGACACGCCCTTGAGCACCTCGTTGTCGCCATAGCGCTTGTGAATGTCGACCGCGGCAAGCTTGGTGGAAGCGGACGCGCTCGTTTGAGTGATCTCGGCCATCTGGCTCTCCTCGAATGAAATCAATGACGGCCGGCCGCGAGATACGCGAGCCAGTGGCGCTCCGCCCGGCGAAATGCCGCGACGAGTGCGAACGATACCGCAAGATAGATCAGTGCGGCGATCCCGAACGACTGGAACGCCATGTACGTCGCGGAATTGGCGTCACGCGCGACCTTCAGGATGTCGGGCACGGTCGCCGTGAACGCAACGGTGGTCGCGTGCAGCATCAGGATCACCTCGTTGCTGTACAGCGGCAGCGCACGGCGCAGCGCCGACGGCAGGATCACCCGGCGGTACATCGTGAACGGCGACATCCCGTACGCACGCGCCGCCTCGACCTCGCCGTGCGGAATCGCACGAATCGCACCCGCGAAGATCTCGGTCGTGTACGCGCAGGTGTTCAGCGCGAACGCGAGGATCGCGCAGTTGAAGCCGCTGCGGAAGAACGCGTCGAGCAGCGAGTGCGAGCGCACGAACTCGAGGCTGTACATGCCCGTGTACAGCAACAGCAGCTGCACGTAGAGCGGCGTGCCGCGGAACACGTACGTGTAGAACCGCACCGGCATCGACAGCCACTTCTTCTTCGACACGCGTGCGACCGCGAGCGGCACCGCGCACACGAAGCCGAGCGAAATCGACGCGACGAGCAGCCACAGCGTCACCGCAAGGCCGGAGAGGCGCTGGCCGTCCCAGTAAAGGAACGCCTGGCCGAATTCCTGGAGGATCTCGATCATAGTTCTGCGTGGCGCACGCCCGTGGAATAACGTTTCTCGAGCTGGATCAGCACGAGGTTGGAAACGGTCGTGATCGCGAGGTAGATCAGCGCCGCAACGAGGATGAAGAAGAACATGTTGAACGTGCTCTTGCCGGCGTCCTGCGCCGCCTTCACGACGTCCGCGAGACCGATGATCGACACCAGCGCGGTCGCCTTCACGAGCACCTGCCAGTTGTTGCCGATGCCGGGCAGCGCGAAGCGCATCATCTGCGGAAACATGATCCGCACGAACACGCGCAGCCCGCTCATCCCGTACGCCGAGCCGGCCTCGAGCTGGCCGCGCGGCACCGACAGGAACGCACCGCGGAACGTCTCGGTGAAGTACGCGCCGTAGATGAAGCCGAGCGTCAGCACGCCGGCGACGAACGGGTCGATGTCGATCTGGTCCCAGCCGACGAGGTCGGTGAACTGGTTCAGCCAGATCTGGATGCTGTAGAACAACAGCAGCATCAGGACGAGATCGGGCACCGAGCGGATCAGCGTCGTATAACCGGTCGCGACCGCTCGCAGCACCCGGTTGTGCGACAGCTTCGCCACCGCGCCGATCAGCCCCAGCGCCACCGCAGCGGCGAGCGACAGCACCGACAGCTCGATGGTCTGCACGGTGCCGGCCCAGAGGACAGGACCAAAGCCGTAAAGGAACACGCGCGTCTCCAGTGTTGATGTGAACACCGGCGCGCTCACTGTCCGGCGCCGGGCTGACGCGGATAGTCGCAAGCGAAATTGTTTGCCTCAAATCACCGTGCGCGCGATTGCTGCGTCGCAGCAATTCATCCCACCATTTGCAGGCACGGCCTACCGCGCTGTTTCAAAAGGAAAAAAGCCGCTTCCTGACAGTCGGATGACACGCAGGGAAGCGGACTTTTTGCAATTTTCCGGTCGCTTTTTCGATATAGCGCCGCAGGCGGTCTCACCGCCCTTTCAGGATGTCGGAGCGCGAAGTCGTATAGACAAGCCCGTCCGGGCCGAAATGGACGTTGAAGAACGCGTCGGTGTTGACGCCGTCCTCGAGCCAGCGCCAGCTCCATACGGTCTCGGGCTTCAGCGGATACTGCGCGACGTCGCCCGGCTTGCCGAGCAGGCGGCGCACCTCGTCCTCGGTCATCCCCGGGCGCACCTTCGCGAAGTTCTCGGCGGTCAGCACCTGCGTCGCGCCCGTGTAATACCCGTCCGGGTCGAGGTCGACGAACCAGGTCTGGTTGCCCATCGGGCCACGCGGGTATTCGAGGCGCTTCGAGCCGTCGGTGAACGCGCGCTCGGTCTCGGGCTTGCCCATCGTGGCGCGCACGTCGGCTTCGGTCGAGACGCCGGCCTTCAGCCCCTTGAGCAGCAGCGGCGCCGGCTTGATCGCGTTGAAGAAGTCCCTGATACGTTGCACGTCGAGATTGCCTTGCTTGTCGTCGCAGCCGGTCAGCGCCAGCGCGGCGGCCAGCATCGTGACGGGAAGCAGCCGGAAACGGAAGATCATCGGAAGAAATGCGCGTCGAGAAAACACGCGGCAAGGATACCCGCGCAACGCCAAAAGCGCGAGACGGACCGCGCGGCCCGTCTCGTGATCAATGCGTCGTTTCGGTTTGCACCTGGGCCTCGCGGCCCGCTTGCGGGGCGCGCGGCCCGGCCGGCACCGCCTTGATCCGGCGGCGCGTGCGCACCAGCTCGGCCAGTTGCCACGACCCGAGCGCGAGACAGCCGAACAGCACCTCGCGGCCGCGCTTGACCAGCGCGAGCGACAGCGCCGTCTCGCGATCGACGCCGAACATCTGCGCGAGCAGCACGACGGTCGCCTCCTGCACGCCGAGACCGCCCGGCACCATGAACGCCGCATGCCGCACGGCCTGCGTCATCGCCTCGATCGCGATCGCGCCGCCGATCGAGACCGGATGACCGAGCAGCGCGAGCGCCCAGTAGATTTCGAGCGCGCCGAGCACGTAGCCGGACAGCTGCCAGAAGAACGCACTGAACAGCAGCGGCGTGCGCGACATCAGCGCGTCGATGTCGCCATCGAGGCGGCGGCCGTCGACGCCCTGCAGCAACCGGTGCGAATCGCCGAGCAGGCGCCCCGCGAACCGCTCGATCGCATGGAAGATCCCGCCGCGCCGCATCAGCACGACGCCGAGCACCGGCAGCGGCAGGGTCAGCAGCAGCGCGAGGCCGATCGTGCCGCCGCCCATGTCGTGCGTCGTCGCGAGCAGCAGCACGAGGCCGAGCGCCGCGAACGCATACTGAACGACGATCGTCACCAGCACCTCGACGATCACCGACGCGGTCACGCGGCTCGCGTCGGGCACCTGCCAGCGCGCCATCCGGATCCCGACCAGCTCGCCGCCGATCCCGACGACCGGCAGCAGCCGGTTCACCGCTTCACGCACGGTCGCGACCCACCACAGGAACGACAGCGACGCGCGCCGGTCGAGCAGCTGGTGCCACGCATACGCGTCGAGCAGCAGCGGCAGCGCATGGAACGGCACGAGCCACAGCAGCGCGAAGCCGGCGCGCTCGAGCATCCGCGTCACGTCGCCGATGCCTTCGTGCAGCCCGAGCGCGAGCAGGATCCCGATGCCGATCGGCCAGCCGAGCCATTTGATCCACTTGGTCATGACGGCTGCGCCCCCGCTTCGCGCGACGCGTGCGTGCCGCGCCGCGCCGCCGGCTGGCCGAACACGTCGGCAAAACCGCCGGTCGCGACGCCCGCGGCCTTCAGCGCGGCCGCGACGCGCGGCGACAGCAGCGCATCCAGTTCGTCGACCGGCCGGTAAGCGGCCATCGTCGGCGTGATCGGGCCGTCGCCGGCTTCCGCCGGATGACAGTAGATCTCGCCGACCCCGGGCGGCAGCGCCGCGAGCGCGTCGAGCAGCACGCGCTCGTCCATCGCGCCCGTATGCTCGATGCCGACCACGTAGTCGTTGTGCGCGAGCCCCGCACGGTCGAGCCGCGCGCGCACCAGCGCGATCCACGGCTTGAGCAGCGCGGGCGCGCGCGTTTCGTACGGCAGCCGCACCGCACGCAGCCCGTAGTCGCGGCCGATCTCGATGATCATCGACAGCACGGTCGGATGCAGGTGGAAATGCTTGTGCGCGTTCACGTGGTCGAGCGGCAGGCCGCTCGCCGCGAACGCGTCGAACTGCGCGCGGATCTCGCGGCGCAGCTGCGCACGCACGTGCGGCAGGAAGAAGAAGCGACAGCCGTCCTTCGCCATCGCATCGCCGAAGCGCCCGTCGCGGCCGACGAGCGCGGGTATGTCATGCGCGGGCAGCGTGGCCGGCCCGTCCGCGAGGACGAGATGCAGGCCGACCGCGAGCGACGGCAGGCGCCGCGCGCGTTCGATCGCGTCCTGCGCCGCGGGCGCACCGACCATCAGGCTCGCGGCGTTCAGCACGCCGTCGCGATGCGCGCGCTCGACCGCCGCGTTAACGCGCGGATGCAGCCCGAAGTCGTCCGCGGTGAAGATCAGCGCCCGCGCCGCCCGCTGCGTCGCCACGAATCAGGCCTCGTGCGCGCGCAGGAAGCGGAAGAACTCGACGCCTTCGCGCAAGCGACGCTTCATCATGTCCCAGCTCGTCAGCATCTCGCGGACGATCTCCCAGATCTTCGACGGGCGGAAGTAGAACTGGCGATAGAACTGCTCGAGATGGTGATAGATCTCGTCGCGCGACAGGTGCGGATAGCCGATCGCCGCGAGCTGCACGCCTTCCTTGCTGACCAGGTTGATGGTCTTGTTCTCTTCCATCCAGCCGTTCTCGACGGCCTGCTTGTAAAGCGTCGTGCCCGGATACGGCGCGGCGAGCGACACCTGGATCGTGTGCGGATTGATTTCCTTCGCGTACTCGATCGTCTTCTTGATGGTGTCCTGCGTCTCGCCCGGCAGGCCGAGGATGAAGGTGCCGTGGATCTTGATCCCGAGCTTCTTGCAGTCCGCGCTGAAGCGGCGCGCGAAATCGGTGCGCACGCCCTTCTTGATGTTCACGAGGATCTGGTCGTCGCCGGATTCGAAGCCGACCAGCAGCAGGCGCAGGCCGTTTTCCTTCATGATCTTCAGCGACTTGTACGGCACGTTCGCCTTCGCGTTGCACGACCACGTCATGCCGAGCTTGCCCAGGCCGATGGCGATCGCTTCGGCGCGCGGCAGGTCGTCGGTGAAGGTGTCGTCGTCGAACATCAGCTCCTTCACTTCCGGCATGTTGTCGCGGATCCACTTCGCTTCCGCGAGCACGTTCTCGACCGAGCGCGTGCGGTAGCGGTGGCCGCTGACCGTCTGCGGCCACAGGCAGAACGTGCAGCGCGACTTGCAGCCGCGGCCCGTGTAGATCGACACGTACGGGTAGTTCAGGTAGCCGATGAAGTAGTTGTCGATCTTCAGGTCGCGCTTGTAGACGGGCGCGACGAACGGCAGTTCGTCCATGTTCTCGAGGATCGGACGCGCTTCGTTGTGCTCGATCGAGCCGTCCTTCGCGCGCCAGCTCAAGCCCTTGATCTCGGGGAACGGCTTGCCTTCGGCGATTTCCTTGCAGGTGTAGTCGAATTCCTCGCGGCACACGAAGTCGATCGCGTCGCTCGCCGTGAGCGAGTTGTGCGGATCGACCATCACCTTCGCGCCCACCATGCCGACCAGCATCGACGGCTTCATCTTCTTCAGATCCTGCGCGAACATCGCGTCGGTCGGGAACGACGGCGTGCTCGTGTGGATGATCACGAGATCGTAGTCGTTGGCGATCTTCAGCGTTTCCTCGACCGACAGGCCGTCGGCCGGCGCGTCGACGACGCGGCTGCCCGGCACGAGCGCGGCCGGCTGCGCGAGCCACGTCGGGTACCAGAAGGAACGGATTTCGCGCTTCGCCTGATAGCGCGAGCCGGCTCCGCCGTCGAAGCCGTCATACGAAGGGGCCTGCAAGAACAGCGTTTTCATGAATGCTCCGGTAGCCTGCATAGTTCGATTCGTTTCAACGATTCAGTCAATCAACCGCGGGCCGCCCTGCCGGCGCCCGCCTCTCTGTCATGTCGCGTCGCGCGACGTGGCCGCGCAACGCGTCTCGGCCTTCGGGCCGGATTCGATCGGGACCGGGCGCATCGCCGGTTCCCTTCGGGGAACGTACGTCAGCGGCCGTCCCCGCCCTCCACGATCACCGTCGCGCGTTCGCCGCCGACGACCGTCATCCGCGCGCCGCGCCACACGACGTGCGTGCCGAACACGGCCGCGAGCCATTCGAGCGCGAGCAGCGTGTCGCGCACCGCGACGAGCGGCAGGTCGCGCCAGAACGCGCGCCAGCCGTCCTCGCCGCGCGCGTGCAGCACCAGCCGCCCGAACGCGCCCACCACGGCCGCGCCACCCGCCAGCGTGCCGGCGACGGTGCCGTCGAGACGCAGCGCGAGCGCCGCGCCGATCGCGAGCCACGGCACGGTAAACGTGATGAACAGGAACGCGAAACCGGCCGGGTTCAGCGAACGGATCGTGCGCAGCCAGCGCGTCTCGCGGTGCCAGAGCGGCCCGAACGACGGCTCGATCACGTCGGTCGCGACCTCGACCTCGGACAGCACGGTGCGCCGCCCGAGGCGGCGCGGCAGCTCGGCCAGCCAGAAGTCGTCGGCCAGCTCGTCCTTCAACGCGAGAAAACCGCCGATCCGCTCGAGCGTGTCGCGCGTGAGCGCCAGCGTCGCGCCGAAGCCGAAGCGGCTCGAGCGGCCGAGGTGCGTGATCCGTACCGACGGCGCGAACCACGCATCGACGAACTGCGCGCCGATCCGCGTCCAGAACCCGCCGACGCTGCGCGCATGATACAGGCACGTGACGACCCCGACCGACGCGTCGGCGAGCGGCGCCGTCACGCGCTCCAGATAGTCCGGCTTCACCGCGATGTCGCTGTCCGCGATCACGATACGGCCGTACTTCGCGCGTTCGGC
The DNA here is from genome assembly GCF_003854225.1 of Burkholderia sp. Bp8986. Lineage (NCBI taxonomy): Bacteria > Pseudomonadati > Pseudomonadota > Betaproteobacteria > Burkholderiales > Burkholderiaceae > Burkholderia > Burkholderia sp. Bp8986. Next base: position 34,483 of record NZ_QTQM01000016.1, read on the forward strand.
GAGATTGATCAGGTTGCTGACCTTCAGGTTCTTGCCGTGCACGCGCGCGTCGATCACGAGCGTGATGTCGCATTCCGGATAATCGGCGCGCAGCCGCTCGACCACGGCGACCGCCGGATCGGATGCCGACGCGACCCCGAACAGCACTTCATGGCGCGGGTGGCGCTGTTCGCAGAACGTCGCGAGGTTCTCGTACAGGTGCGGCTCGGCGCCGCACAGCGGCTTGAGCACGCTGACGGGCTCGAAACCGTCGCGCGCGGCGGTGCGCGGCGTGCGCGGGCGCGGCGCGAACGCCGCGACGAACGCATAGCCGGCCGCAGCCAGCGTGAACACGGTCAGGAGCCAGTCGAGCAGCGTGACGGTCGGCGTCATGCGCGACGCCCTCCGGCGACGCGGGCGCCCTGCCGACCGATCGAACCGGGTTGAACGTGATTGGGTATTCCGACAGCAACGAACGCGGGCACGACCCGACTCCTTGTTCCAGCAGCGTCTGTGTAATGGGGAGGCACGGCCCATTTCCCCGAAAGCGGCCATGCCCGGCATCGCGTGGCACATCCTCGCGCGATGCCCGGACGGGATGCGGGAAGATTCTAATGGCTACCGTCGGCACAACATGGACAGGCGCCGGATTTTAGCAGCCCGCGCCACCCCGCGCTTGGCACCACGCGAAACGGACTACTGCGATTTCGGCAAAGCTGTGCGGCCGGGGAACCATTCCGGTGCCACCTCGTTCACGTTAGCGTAAGCACTTTGCAGGCGGATTGCAGTCTTGAAAATCAAACGTTTCGTGGAAATTTGTATGTCGATGCGAAGACATGGCCAATCGCCGTAAAGATCGGTAATTATTCGGTGATTAGATTGATTTTTGCAACAGTTGCCCGCGCCACCTTGCACCCCTGAAAGGCGCATGGGTATCCGCGCGTCGCCAGCGCGTTCCGGAACCCTTTGGCAAAATCATCGCAATCTGTTGCGCATCCGCATCACCGCGCCCCTCCCTTCCGAAGGCCACCCGATGATTCCGTTTTCCGTACTCGATCTCGCCCCCATTCCCGCCGGCGCCGACGCCGCGCAGGCGTTCCGCAACACCGTCGATCTCGCGCAGCACGCGGAGCGCCTCGGTTATCGCCGCTACTGGCTCGCCGAACATCACAACATGCCCGGCATCGCGAGCGCGGCGACGGCCGTCGTGATCGGCCACGTGGCGGGAGCGACGAAGACGATCCGCGTCGGCTCGGGCGGGATCATGCTGCCGAACCATGCGCCGCTCGTGATCGCCGAGCAGTTCGGCACGCTCGCGTCGCTGTATCCGGGGCGCATCGACCTCGGGCTCGGCCGCGCGCCCGGCACCGACCAGACCACGTCGCGCGCGCTGCGCCGCGACCTGATCGGCAGCGCCGACTCGTTTCCGGACGACGTCGCCGAGCTGCAGCGCTACTTCGCGGAACCGGTGCCCGGCCAGCGCGTGCGCGCGGTGCCCGGCGCGGGGCTGGACGTGCCCGTGTGGCTGCTCGGTTCGAGCCTCTTCAGCGCGCAACTCGCCGCGATGCTCGGGCTGCCGTTCGCGTTCGCGTCGCACTTCGCGCCGGACTACCTGATGCGCGCGCTCGAAGTCTATCGCGCGCAGTACCGGCCGTCGGCCGCGTGGCCGAAGCCGCATGCGATGGTCGGCGTCAACGTGTTCGCGGCCGATACCGACGACGAGGCGCGGCGCCTCTTCACGTCGCTGCAGCAGCAGTTCATCAACCTGCGCCGCGGCACGCCCGGCAAGCTGCCGCCGCCCGTCGACGCGCTCGAGGCGAGCGAGTTCGAACTCGCGAACGTCGCGCATGCGCTGTCGTTCGCGGCCGTCGGCTCGCGCGACACGGTGCGCGACAAGCTGCGCGACCGGATCGCGCAAACCGGCGCTAACGAGGTGATCATCACCGCGCAGATCTACGATCACGCCGCGCGCGTGCGCTCGTTCGAGCTGGCCGCGCAGATCCGCGACGAACTCGCGAACGAAACCCGCTGACCCGGCGGGCGGCCCACCCAGGCGGGTGCGCCCGCCTGCGCGTCACTGCGGGTGCACCGCCCCCATCCCGTCGAGCAGCGCCTTGTGGAACGCGTCCGGATCCTGGATCTGCGGCGCGTGCCCGAGCGCCGGGAATTCGACGAGCTGCGCGCCGGGAATCGCCGCCTGCGTGCGTTTCGCGAGTTCCGGGTAACGGCCGAGCTTCGCGTGCACGTCCGGCGGCGCCACGTCCTTGCCGATCGCGGTCGTGTCCTTGTCGCCGATCAGCAGCAGCGTCGGCACGCGTATCGCGCCGAGTTCGTAGACCACCGGCTGCGTGAGGATCATGTCGTAGATCAGCGCCGAGTTCCACGCGACCGCGTCGCGGCCCGGGCCGCGATACATGCCGGCGAGCATCTGCACCCAGCGCTCGTATGACGGCGCCCACTTGCCCGCGTAGTAGGTCGCCTGCTCGTAACGGCGGATGCCGTCCGCCGTCGTCTTCTGCTCGCGTGCGTACCAGTAGTCGACCGACAGCGGCGGCACGCCGAGCGCCTTCCAGTCCTCGAGGCCGATCGGGTTCACCAGCACGAGCTGCTCGGTCGCCTTCGGGTACATCAGCGCGTAACGCATCGCGAGCATCCCGCCCGTCGAATGGCCGACGATCGTCGCCGATTTCACGCCGACCGACTCGAGCAGCGCATGCGTGTTGCGCGCGAGCTGCTGGAAGCTGTACTGGTAGCGCTCGGGCTTCGACGACTTGCAGAAGCCGATCTGGTCCGGCGCGATCACGCGATAGCCGGCGCGGCTCAGCACGCCGATCGTGTCTTCCCAGGTCGCCGCGCAAAAGTTCTTCCCGTGCAGCAGCACGACGGTGCGGCCGTTCGGGTGCGCCGGCTGCACGTCCATGTACATCATCTCGAGGGTGTCGCGCTGCGACACGAACGCGTAGCGATGCACCGGCTCCGGATAGGCGAAGCCTTCCAGGCGAGGGCCGTACGCGGGCCCGTCGTTGCCGGCCGGTGCCGGGACGGCGACCGCGACCGACGTCGCGCATGCGGCGGCGACGCCCGCGCCGAGCACGGCCGCGCGCGCGAGGGAGAACATCTTGCAATTCGAAGGCATGGCGCTCACGGTAATGGGAAATGCACGCGGTCAGCCGGGCGGCTTCACGCCCCGCGATTCTACGCGGTCGGGCTGACGACGGCGCGCAACACTCGTCGGCCGAGCGACTTCCGCGCACGCGACGAACTCGGGTATCGTGTGACGAGACCCTGAAACGCCTGCAGGCGAACGCTCATGAAAAACGTCCTCAGCATTCAGTCGCACGTCATCTACGGACACGCCGGCAACAGCGCGGCCGTGTTCCCGATGCAGCGCCTCGGCGTCAACGTCTGGCCGCTCAACACCGTCCAGCTGTCGAATCACATGCAGTACGGCCACTGGGCCGGCAGCGCGATCGACGCCGCGAAGATGGAGCAGCTGGTCGACGGCGTCGCCGCGATCGGCGCGCTCAAGCGCTGCGACGCGGTACTGTCCGGCTTCGTCGGCTCGCCGGCGCAGGCGCGCGCGACGGTCGAGATCGTGCGCTCGGTGAAGGCGATGAACCCGAACGCGTGGTACTTCTGCGATCCGGCGATGGGCCAGACGGGCGGCATCCGCCCCGAACCCGGCGTCGAGGAATTCATCGTCGCGGAGATGCCGGCGCTCGCGGACGGCATGTCGCCGAACCACACCGAGCTGCAGAAGCTCGCCGGGCGGCGCATCGAGACCGTCGCCGAAGCCGTCGACGCGTGCCGCGCGCTGATCCGCCGCGGGCCGAAAATCATCCTCGTCAAGCACCTGCACGACCGCAGCAGCCCGGCCGACCGCTTCAACATGCTCGCCGTCACCGAGACCGAAGCGTGGATCGGCCAGCGCCCGCTGTATGCGTTTCCGCGCCATCCGGTCGGTGTCGGCGACCTCACCAGCGCCATTTTCGTCGCGCGCCGGTTGCGCGGCGACTCGGTGCGCGCCGCGTTCGAGCACACGCTCGCGGCGGTGCACGCGGTCGTGAAGGCAACCTACGACGCACGCCGCTACGAGCTCGAACTCGTCGCCGCGCAGGACGAAATCGCGCGCCCGAGCGAATGGTTCGGCGCGTGGGTGACGGACGCCTGACGCCGCTGCATCCGCATCGCCGGCGCGCGTCAAGCGCCATCTGCTGTCGTGCTGTCGTGCTGTCGTGCTGTCGTGCTGTCGTGCTGTCGTGCTGTCGTGCTGTCGTGCTGTCGTGCTGTCCTGCTGTCCTGCTTTCCTGCTTTCCTGCTTTCCTGCTTTCCCGCTGTCCCGCTGTCCCGCTGTCCCGCTGTCCGCTGTCCGCTTTCCCGCTATCCGCGTCCCCGCTGCCCGTTGCACCGCGACCGTCGGCCGTTGTCCGTTCAACGCCGCGCCTGCAAACGTTTCCGGACTTCACATGAATGACACCGATTTCTCGCTATGCTCGCGGCGGCACGACCCGGCGCAGCCGCATCCTGCGCCACGGGGCGCGTCCATTTTCCGCATGTCCCGCCAACCGGCTCCCCCCTTTAACGCACGATAACGACCATGACCCGATCGAACCGTCGTGACTTCCTGCGCGTCGCCGCCGGCACCGCCGGCGCAGCCGCGCTGAACCTGTTCCCGCCCGTGATCCGCGATGCGCTCGCCATCCCCGCGAACCGCCGTACCGGCACGATCCGCGATATCGAACACATCGTGATCCTGATGCAGGAGAACCGTTCGTTCGACCATTACTTCGGCACGATGCGTGGTGTCCGCGGATTCGGCGACCCGCGCCCGCTGCGCCTCGCGAACGGCAAGTCGGTGTTCCATCAGCCGGTCGGCCCGGCCGAGCTGCTGCCGTTCCACCCGGGCGCCGACAAGCTCGGCCTGCAGTTCCTGCAGGACCTGCCGCACGGCTGGCAGGACATGCACGCCGCATGGAACAAGGGCCGCTACGACCAGTGGGTGCCGAACAAGGGCACCACGACGATGGCGTACCTGAAGCGCGACGACATCCCGTTCCACTACCAGCTCGCCGACGCGTTCACGATCTGCGACGCGTACCACTGCGCGATCCCGAGCTCGACCGACCCGAACCGCTACTACATGTGGACCGGCTACGTCGGCAATGACGGCACGGGCGGCGGCCCGGTGCTCGGCAACGAGGAAAAGGGCTACGGCTGGACGACCTATCCGGAAGTGCTCGAGCAGGCCGGCGTGTCGTGGAAGATCTACCAGGACGTCGGCACGGGGCTCGACGCGAACGGCTCGTGGGGCTGGACGCAGAACCCGTACATCGGCAACTACGGCGACAACGCGCTGCTCTACTTCAACCAGTACCGCAGCGCGCTGCCCGGCACGCCGCTGTACGACAAGGCGCGCACCGGCACCAACATCAGCGCCGGCGGCACGCTGTTCGACGTGCTGCAGCAGGACGTGAAGAACGGCACGCTGCCGCAGGTGTCGTGGATCTGCGCGCCGGAAGCGTACTCGGAGCACCCGAACTGGCCGGCGAACTACGGCGCGTGGTACATCGAGCAGGTGCTGAAGGTGCTCGTATCGAATCCGGACGTGTGGAGCAAGACCGCGCTCTTCATCACCTACGACGAGAACGACGGCTTCTTCGACCACGTGCCGCCGCCGTTCGCACCGCAGTCGCGCGAGAACGGGCTGTCGACGGTCGCGACGACCAACGAGGCATTCGCCGGCGACGCGTCGCACATGGCCGGCCCGTACGGGCTCGGGCCGCGCGTGCCGATGCTGGTGGTGTCGCCGTGGACCAAGGGCGGCTGGGTCTGCTCGCAGACCTTCGATCACACGTCGCTGCTGCAATTCATCGAAGCACGCTTCGGCGCGCAGTACGCGGTCACCGCGGCGAACGTGTCGCCGTGGCGCCGCACGGTGTGCGGCAACCTGACGTCCGCGTTCGACTTCGCGACGCCCGACGCAAGCTGGCCGCAGCTCCCGGACACGAGCGGCTACGCGCCGCCCGACCGCAACCGTCACCCCGACTACATCCCGGTGCCGCCGGTCGTCCAGCATCTGCCGAAGCAGGAGGCCGGCCTGCGTCCGGCGCGCGCGCTGCCGTACGAACTGTTCGTGCACGGCCGGATCGACAATGCGAGCGGCCAGTTCCGGCTGACCTTCGCGAACACCGGCACCGCGGGCGCGGCGTTCCAGGTCCAGGCGCGCAATCGTGTCGACGGCCCGTGGACCTACACGGTCGACGCCGGCAAGCGGCTCTCCGACCTGTGGAGCCCGGCGCCGTCGCTCGGCCTGTACGACCTCGACGTGTACGGCCCGAACGGCTTCTACTGCCACTTCCGCAGCCCCGCGGCGATGGCGGTCGGCCCCGCGAGCATCAATCCCGAGGTGATCTACGGCTACGACGTCGCGAACGGCAACATCACGCTGCGCCTGATGAACCGCGGCCACCAGGCCGTGCGGCTCAGGGTGACGAGCGCCTACGGCCACGGCCATGCGCGCGAGTTCGACCTCAAGCCGGGTACGCACGTCGACGACTACTGGGATCTGCGCGGCAGCCACGGCTGGTACGACCTGACCGTAAGCGACGGCCGCCCGCTCGGCTTCCTGCGCCGTTTCGCGGGCCACGTGGAGACCGGCCGCCCGAGCACGAGCGACCCGGCGATCCGCACGAACGCGTCGCATGACGACGCCGAAGCCGCGTCGGACGCCCTGTCCGACTGACGACGGCGAACGCGGCGCGGCCCCCTCTGGGGGTTGCGCCGCCCGCCCGCACCCGCCTCCCGTCCATTCGTGACGGGAAACTCCCGATACCAGCCGCCCGCGCTCGCGCGGAAGCTGTGCGCAAATCCGCATCGAATGCGCGGCAAATTGCCAAGACCCGCGCATATCGGCGACCTATATATCGAGACGATCGGGGCTCCTCGCAGAGCCTGACGGGAGGTCCTTTCCGGGAAGCATCAGCAAGCCGACCTCCACGTCCGATTCCGAGAAGCGGTCGAACCGCCCGCCCGTCGCACGCGCCCGGCCCGCCGGCTGCGTGCGGTACCCACCCGCTGGTGTTAGAACAAGAGGAACGAACATGACATTCCGTCATTCCCTGTTGTCGGTATCGGTCGTATCCGCGGTAGCCCTTCTCTCGCAACACGCCGCCCAGGCCGCCGACGCGTCCGACGTGAAGGTCGGCTTTGCCGCGCCGCTCACCGGCGTGAACGCCGGCTACGGCAAGGATCTCCAGAACGGCGTGCAGCTCGCGCTCGACGACGCCGCCGCGCAGAAGGTGCAGATCGCCGGCAAGCCCGTGCATTTCGACCTGGTCGTGCAGGACGACCAGGCCGACCCGCGCATCGGCGTGCAGGCCGCGCAGGCGCTCGTCGACCAGAACGTGTCGGTGGTGGTCGGCCACTTCAACTCGGGCACGACGATTCCGGCGTCGGTGGTCTACGACAAGGCCGGCATTCCGGTGATCGACCCGGCCGCGACCAACCCGACGCTCACGTCGCGCGGGCTCGCGAACATGTTCATGGTGATCGCGACCGACGGCCAGAACGCCGGCAACGCGGGCAAGTACGCGGTCGACGTGACCAAGGCGAAGCGCATCGCGATCATCGACGACCGCACCGCGTTCGGCCAGGGTGAGGCCGACGAGTTCGAGAAGGCCGTGAAGGCGGCCGGCGGCAACATCATCGGCCGCGAGTTCACCAGCAACCAGGCGGTCGACTTCCGCGCGCAGATCACGAGCCTGAAGGGCAAGAACCCCGACCTGATCTTCTTCGGCGGTCTCGACTCGCTCGCCGCGAACTTCATCAAGCAGATGCGCCAGCTCGGGCTGAACGCGCAATTCGTCGGCGGCGGCGGTGTGAAGGACAACGAGTTCATCAAGATCGCCGGCCCGGCCGCGGAAGGCGCGATGGCGTGGGAATACGGGCGGCCGCTCGACGAGCTGCCGCAGGGCAAGGATTTCGAGCAGCGTTTCAAGAAGCGCTTCGGCGTCGACGTGCTGTCGTACGCGCAGTTCGGCTACGACGCGGCGTGGGCGGCGATCAAGGCGATGCAGGCGGCCAACTCGACCGACCCGAAGGTCTATCGCCCGGCGCTGAAGAAGGTCGACTTCGAAGGCGTGACCGGCCGCATCTCGTTCGCGAACGACGGCTCGCTGAAGAGCGGGATGTCGACGCTGTACCAGGTGAAGAGCGGCGCGTGGAAGACCATCGTGACGAAGGGGGGCTGATCGGGCAGGATCGGCGGTCCGGGTAGGGGGCCGCCCCGGGGCGCGGGCGACGGCGGGAACGCCGCCCCGGCGCCCCTCCCACGATGCAGGTGAACGGACGATCCGCAGCCGGCGCTAAAACGATCGGCGCAATCGCATCGATCTCATACGATGACTGATGTTGCGGCGATATTCGTCAAGGCCTGCGGCGCCGCGCAGGCCATGTCAGCGGTCACGCGTCAGCTGGCCTGCGTGTCGCGTTCCGCCTCGGCCGCTTCGTGCGCACGGCGCAGCCGCTCGCGGCTGTTGGTCAGGTGCGTGCGCATCGCGGCGCGCGCGGCTTCCGGGTCGTGACGCGCGATCGCCTCGTAAATGTCTTCATGCTCGTGATTGAGCCGGCCGACATAGCGCTCGAGGTCGTCGCCGGCGAAGCGCGCCGAATTCACGCGCGTGCGCGGAATGATCGACGCGCCGAGCTGCGTCATGATGTCGACGAAATAGCGGTTGCCGGTGGACTGCGCGATCTGCAGGTGGAACTGGAAATCGAGTGGTGCCGTGTCACGGCCGCCGCCCGCCCCCGACGCAATCGCGTCGAGCGCGCGCCGCAACGCGGCGAGGTCGGTATCGTTCGCGCGCTGCGCGGCGAGGCTCGCGCATTCGCTTTCGAGGCTGATGCGCAGCTCGAGCACCGCCAGCACGTCGCGCAGCGTCGTGATGGTCGCGGGATCGATGCCGAGCGTCTGCCGGCGCGCCGGCTCGAGCACGAAGCTGCCGATGCCGTGGCGCGTCTCGACGAGGCCGCTCGCCTGCATCCGCGAGATCGCTTCGCGCACGACCGTGCGGCTGACGCCCTGCGCCGCCATGACTTCGGTTTCGGTCGGCAGCTTGTCGCCGGGACGCAGCGTGCCGTTTTCGATCTGCGCGGTCAGCGCGTCGACGACATCTTGTGCGAGGCTGCGTGCGCGACGGCGCGGCGCTGCGGGAAGCGTGGGCACGGACATGAGGCCGGTTCCTTTTTGAATGATCGTAATGTGAGCCGAGGGTTTACGCGGGGTTTGAGCGAACGCCGATGATTCATTATACTGCGTCACAAGTCATCCGACGACTGATGATCGCGACACGGATCTCCTGTCGACCGAGGCTGGCGCTCCAGCACTGCCCGGTCCCGTGGTTCGCGATCGGCCGGCATTCGCGCTTCTGCGCGGCTGCCGGCGCCCGGTTTCGGGACCGATCGAAGCGCGCTTGCGCGCGTGCTCCGGCCTGTCGCGACACCGGCATCGAGCGGGTCGCCCCCATCCTTTCGGGTTGCTGTCGACATGCGGGGCTTGCGCACCGCGCACGTCGGTTGTCGAATGATCGCACCTCCCGCCGCGCGCAGCAAAGATTTTGCCGCACGGCATTGCCCACTCTTTTGCCATCGCCGCCATGAACGCCGTCACTGCCTCGCCTTCCCACGACACGCCGCGCATCGTCGACCTGCAAGCCATCCCGGTCGCCGGCCACGACAGCATGCTGCTCAACCTGAGCGGCGCGCACGGCCCGTTCTTCACCCGCAACCTCGTGATCCTGAAGGACAGCGCGGGCCGGACCGGCGTCGGCGAGGTGCCGGGCGGCGAAAGCATCCGCCGCACGCTGGAGGACGCGCGCGCGCTCGTCGTCGGTCAGCCTGTCGGCAACTACCATGCGGTGCTCAACGACGTGCGGCGCACCTTCGCCGACCGCGATGCGAGCGGCCGCGGCCTGCAGACCTTCGACCTGCGCACCACGATCCACGCGGTCACCGCGCTCGAAGCCGCGCTGCTCGACCTGCTCGGCCAGCATCTCGGCGTGCCCGTGGCGGCCCTCCTCGGCGAAGGGCAGCAACGCGAGCGCGTCGAGATGCTCGGCTATCTGTTCTACATCGGCGATCGCACGCAAACTGCGCTGCCCTATCGCGACGGCCGCGGCGCGACCGACGACTGGACCCGCGTGCGCGACGAAGCCGCGCTGACGCCCGAGGCGGTCGTGCGCCTCGCCGAAGCCGCGCATGCGCGCTACGGGTTCAACGACTTCAAGCTGAAGGGCGGCGTGTTCGAAGGCGCGCGCGAGGTCGACGCCGTGACGGCGCTTGCCGAGCGCTTCCCCGAAGCGCGCGTGACGCTCGATCCGAACGGCGCATGGTCGCTCGACGAGGCCGTGCGGCTGTGCCGCGACCTGCATCACGTGCTCGCGTATGCGGAAGATCCGTGCGGCGCGGAGAACGGTTATTCGGGCCGCGAGGTGATGGCCGAATTCCGCCGCTCGACCGGGCTGCCGACGGCCACCAACATGATCGCGACCGACTGGCGCCAGATGGGCCACGCGGTGCAGTTGCAGGCGGTCGACATCCCGCTCGCCGATCCGCACTTCTGGACGATGCAGGGCTCGGTGCGCGTCGCGCAGATGTGCCGCGACTGGGGCCTCACGTGGGGCTCCCATTCGAACAACCACTTCGACGTATCGCTCGCGATGTTCACGCACGTCGCGGCCGCCGCGCCCGGCCAGGTCACCGCGATCGACACGCACTGGATCTGGCAGGACGGCGAACGGCTGACGCGCGAGCCGCTGAAGATCGAGAACGGGCTCGTGGAAGTGCCGAAGCGTCCGGGCCTCGGCATCGACATCGACATGGAGGCGGTCGCGGTCGCGCACGAACTGTACAAGCAGCACGGGCTCGGCGCGCGCGACGACGCGACCGCGATGCAGTATCTGATTCCGGGGTGGACGTTCAACAACAAGCGCCCCTGCCTCGTGCGCTGAGCGCGGGACGAAACGGGCGGCGGGTCCGCCCGGTCGACATGCGCGGCCGGCCGGGCCTAGTCGGCCAGACCTAGCCGGCCGCACCTACCAGGCCAGACCTAGCCGGCCGCCCCTACCCGGCCAGCCCAATCCCCCGCGCCATCCCCGACGCGGCGAGCACGATCACCATCACGAGCACGGCCTGCCAGTGGCCGATCCGCACGTAGGTCCGTGCGCGGCCCAGATCGGGCATCTGCTGCTGCCGCGCGGCGATGCGCCAGCGGATCAGCCCGAGCATCGGCACGATCTCGAGCAGCAGGATCAGCACGAGCGCGGTCATCTTGAGGTGAAAGAGCGGCTCATGAAGGTAGTACGCCGAGCCCTTCTCGAAGCCGCCGAATGCGCGCGTGAGCCCGGTCGCGATCAGTACCAGCGCGGACAATCCCCAGGCCGCGTCGGCCTTGAACACGCCGGGCAGGTCGGCGGCCTGCGCCGACGCGATGACCCGGCGCAGCGCACGGTTGCGTCCCGCGATCGCGGCGAACGCGACGCCGAATGCCATCAGGTGAACGGCTGCCAGCAACCAGCGGACGATCATTGCGCCTCCTTGTCGCCCGCGCGCCGCGCAGGCCTTGTCAGACGATCTGTTTGAGCGCCGCGTCGAGCGCGAGCACCGCGACGCGGTCGCCCTCGGTCGCGAGCGGCGCGCGCATCACGATCTGCCGGTTATGGCCGACGGCCGCCGGCGAATCCCACAGCAGTTCCACCTTCGGCCGCCGGAACAGGCTGCCGCGACGCGGCGGCACGGCGGCCGGCTGCGCACCCTGCTCGCCCGCGGCGGGCGCGACCCGGCCGGGCCAGCGCACCGACAGTTCGCGCGCGTCGTACTGACCGACCTTGCGGCTCTCCATCCAGACGATCGCGGTACGCGTGAGCGTATCGAGCGAGATCGCGTAGCGGCCGACCGCGAAGCGGCGCGCGGCCACGTTGGTGCGCCACAGCGGCCGCGGGCGGCACATCCAGACGATCGCCGCATACAGCGCCGGCGCGGCGACGAGCCAGCCGTTGGTCGCCGTCACCGCGTGCAGCGCGCGGCGCCAGCCGGCCGCCCACGCGAATGCGCCGATCGACCACACGGCGAACAGGAAACCGATCAGCGCGAAGACCCGCAGCGCCTGGCGCAGCCACTGCGGCAGCGGATGGAACGGCCGCTCGGCGCGCGCGACGGCGCCCGGCAGCGCGAGCAGCAGGAAGATCAGGACGAGATAGACGAACGCCCAGGGCGACGACACCATCGCCGACAGCGACGCGCGATAACCCATCTGGGACATCGAGAACAGCCAGCGCGCGAGCAGCACGAGACCGATCGCGCGCAACGCGAAGATCACGCCGGCGCCGGGGGCCGGTGCTGCGCGCGTGGTTTTCGTTCTCGCCAAGACTGCTCTCCTCTCGATGTTCGTGCGGGGCCGGATTTCACGGCACGGCCATTATAGGGACATTACCGTCTGGACAGACGGCCGGATGGCGTGCCGGACCGCTTCCGCGGCCGTTCGTGGCGCCGGGCGCGGCGAGAATACAACAGATCCGCGCCGCAGATGTGACAACGCCCCGCCGGAGACCCGGACGGGGCGTCGATGACGGGGCCTCAGCCGCGGTGCGGCCGGCGGCCCGGCATCAGCCTGCGTTGACTTCGCGCAGCACCGTGCGGCGCTTCTGGCGCAGCAGTTCCTCGTAGCCCTTCACGTAGTTCTGCGCCATCACCTTCGACGAGAAACGGGCTTCGAACGCGGCGCGCACCTTCTCGCGCGGCAGCGTATCGAGGCGCTTGAGCGCCGCGACGGCCGACAGTTCGTCTTCGACGACGAAGCCCGACACGCCGTTCTCGATCACTTCCGGCACCGAGCCGCGCTTGAACGCGATCACCGGCGTGCCGCACGCCATCGCCTCGATCATCACCAGGCCGAAGGGCTCCGGCCAGTCGATCGGGAACAGCAGCGCGTGCGCGTTGCCCAGGAATTCGGTCTTTTCCGACTCGCTGATTTCGCCGATGTACTCGACGTGCGGCAGCGCGAACAGCGGCTTGATCTTCTCTTCGTAGTACGCGCGGTCAGCCTTGTCGAGCTTCGCGGCGATCTTGATCGGCAGGCCGGCCTGCTCGGCGATGCGGATCGCGGTGTCGACGCGCTTTTCCGGCGAGATGCGGCCGAGGAACGCGAGGTAGCTCGGCTTCACGTTCGGGATCGGCGTCAGCAGGTTTTCCGGCAGGCCGTGGTACACGGTCGACAGCCAGTTCGCCTGCGGCAGCGGGATGCGTTGGTTGTCGGAGATCGACACGACCGGCACGTCGCTGAACGCATTGAAGATCGGCTGCAGTTCCGGCAGGTCGAGACGGCCGTGCATCGTCGTCAGATGCGGGACCGGCTGGCGCGAGAACAGCGAGAACGGGTAGTAGTCGATGTGGCAGTGCAGGACGTCGAACTCTTCCGCGCGGCGGCGCACCTGCTCGAGGAGCAGCATGTGCGGAGCCATCACGTCGCGGATCGTCGGGTCGAGGCGCAGTGCCTGCGGCCAGCACGCTTCGAGCTTCGCCGACGTTTGCGAATCGCCGCTCGCGAAGAGCGTGACGTCATGCCCCATCTCGACAAGTGCTTCGGTGAGGTAGGACACCACTCGCTCGGTACCACCGTACAGTTTCGGGGGCACCGCTTCGTGCAACGGAGCGATTTGGGCGATTCGCATGCGTAACTCCTAAAAAATCGGCTAAAAACCAGGTATGGGTCGGCAACCTGCCGGCGGTCCGGGCTGGATGCATTTCATCCGAAAAATCGGACGAATCAGCCTGCCGGGGGCGTCGAACCCGCGCTGCTCAAGGAGCGTCGGCGACGCGACAGGCATAGAACGTTTGAAACGAAGACCCGTTGACAGGGGTTCGTAAAAACCTGGAATCGAACCCGGAGCCGATTATCTAGGGTTAATCCCGATACGGCGCACAACATTTCAAACTCTTTGCTTTGTTACAAAGGCGCAACACTTTGCAACCCGCGGACTTGGGTGTCCGTTCTAGAGTGGAAGGCTCTTTTTGGCGTTCCGAGTCATCCGCCACGGCCGGCATCGTGATTCCGGTGCACGCGGCAGGACGGATGCCGGATTTTATCTCAAAATTGATCGCGCGCCCCTGACCAAGGCAAGATTCGCGCTGCGCAATGCACGGCCTTGTTTACAATGCCGGATTATTCAGTCCGGGCGGCCGTGGGCTGCGATCCTGACGATCCGCTCAACCACCGAATCACCGCACGCATATTTTGGAATCTCTCACCCCTGCCCAGCGCAACGCCCACAACGCGAAGCTGTCGAGCTACGCGCATCGGCCGATCGCGTTCCTGTTCCGCTACATCCGCCTGCATCCGGTCGCGCACCTGGTCGTGCTCTGCAGCGTGCTGGCCGCCGTCGGCTGCGCGCTCGGCTCGCAATACGCGATCAAGCACCTGATCGACGTGCTCGCGACCGGGCGCCATCATCCGGGCCCGCTGTGGAGCGCGTTCGCGCTGCTCGTCGGCCTGATCGCGGCCGACAACCTGCTGTGGCGCGTCGGCGGCTGGGCTGCCGCGCACACGTTCGTCGCGGTCACCGGCGACCTGCGGCGCGACCTCTTCCAGTACCTGATCGGCCATTCGCCGACCTACTACTCGGAAAAGCAGCCGGGCACGCTCGCGAGCCGCATCACCGCCACGTCGAACGCCGTCTATACGTCGGAGAACACGATGGCGTGGAACGTGCTGCCGCCGTGCATCGCGGTGATGGGCGCGATCCTGATGATCATCGTCGTGAACCCGCTGATGGCCGCCGGCCTGCTCGGCTGTTCGGCCGTGCTCTCCGTCGTGCTGTTCAAGCTCGCCGGGCGCGGCTCCGCGCGCCATCACGCGTTCGCGTCGAAGGCCGCCGCGGTCGACGGCGAGCTCGTCGACGTGATCGGCAACATGGGCCTCGTGCGCGCATTCGGGATGACGCTGCGCGAACAGAAGCGCTTCGGCGCGACGGTGAAGGCCGAGATGGACGCGCGCCAGCAAAGCCTGTTCTACCTCGAGAAGCTGCGCCTGCTGCACGCGGTGATCACCGCGATGCTGTCCGCCGGCCTGCTCGGCTGGGCGCTGTGGCTGTGGGACCAGGGCCGCGCGACCTCCGGCGACATCGTGCTCGTCAGCTCGCTCGGCTTCACGATCCTGCACGGCACCCGCGACCTCGCCGTCGCGCTCGTCGACGTCACGCAGCACGTGGCACGCCTGTCCGAAGCCGTGAAGACGCTGCTCGAGCCGCACGGGATGCCGGACCGCTCCGACGCGCAGCCGCTGTCGGCCAAGGGCGGCCGCGTCGATTTCGAACGCGTGACGTTCGCGTATCCGCATCGCCGCGCAATCCTCGACCACTTCGATCTCCATATCGAACCGGGCCAGCGCGTCGGCCTGATCGGCAAGTCGGGCGCCGGCAAGTCGACCGTGCTCGCGCTGCTGCAGCGCTTCTACGACACGCAGGACGGCGCCGTGATGGTCGACGGCCAGGACGTGAAGGCGATCACGCAGGACAGCCTGCGCCATGCGATCGCGCTCGTGCCGCAGGACATCTCGCTGCTGCACCGGACCATCTACGACAACATCGCGTACGGCCGCCCCGAGGCGACCCGCGAGGAAGTGCTCGCCGCCGCGCGCGACGCCCGCTGCTCGGAGTTCATCGAGGCGATGCCGGAAGGCTATGACACGATCGTCGGCGACCGCGGCGTGAAACTGTCGGGCGGCCAGCGCCAGCGCATCGCGATCGCGCGCGCGATCCTGAAGGACGCGCCGATCCTGCTGCTCGACGAAGCGACGTCCGCACTCGACAGCGCATCCGAGGAAGCGATCCAGAGCGCGCTCGACCGCCTGATGGTCGGCCGCACGGTGATCGCGATCGCGCACCGGCTGTCGACGCTGCGCAACTTCGACCGGATCATCGTGATGAGCAACGGCAAGGTGATCGACGACGGCAGCCCCGACGTGCTGCGCAATCGTCCGGGCCTGTACCGCGACCTGCTCGCAAAGCAGCACGGCCGCCATCACGCCCCCGACGGCACCGCGCCGACCGGCGAACGCGTGGCCTGACGCCGCCCAGGCAGCATCCCGTCCTGGCAGCCGATAAAAAAACCGCCGTGCGCGAAGCACGGCGGTTTTTTTCATGGCGCCGCGCGACCGTCGCCGCGCGGCACGCGGATCACACGCGCTGCAGGTCGCGCAGGAAGTTGTCGCGCCACACCGACACGTTGTTCTCGCGCAGCTGCGCGATCATGTCCGCATAACGCGCGCGCCGCTCCGCGAGCGGCATCGTCAGCGCCTGCGACAGCGCATCGGCCATCCCGTCGATGTCGATCGGATTGACGATCAACGCGCCCGTCAGCTCGCGCGCGGCGCCCGCGAAGCGCGACAACACCAGCACGCCCGGATCGTCCGGATTCTGCGCGGACACGTACTCCTTCGCGACCAGGTTCATCCCGTCGCGCAGCGGCGTCACGAAGCCCACGCGGGCGAGGCGATACAGTGCGGCCAGCACCTGCCGATCGTACTGGCGGTGAATGTAGAGGATCGGCGCCCAGTCGAGCTCCGCATAGCGGCCGTTGATGCGCCCCGACTCCGCTTCGAGCTGCAGGCGGATGTCCTGGTACGCGCGCAGGTCGGCGCGCGTCGACGGCGCGATCTGCAGGAACGACACGCGGTTGCGGATCGAGGTCTGGTGCTCCAGCAGCTTCTCGAACGCGCGGAACCGCTCGACGAGCCCCTTCGAATAATCGAGCCGGTCGACGCTCATGATCAGTTGGCGCCCGCGCAGCGACGTGGCCATGCGCGCGGCCTTGCCGTGCTCGCCCGCCTGCGCGAGCGACGCGATCTCGTCCGGATACACGCCGATCGGATAGGCGGCCGCGCGCAGCGTGTTGCCGAACGCGCTCACGCGCACCGTGTGCCCTTCGCGCGCCACTTCGCCGCCGGCCTCGAACTCGATGTAGTCGCAGAACGCGCGCAGGTCCGGCTCGGTCTGGAAGCCGAGCAGATCGAACGCGCACAGCGATTCGACGAGCTCGCGATGCGGCGGCACGTTGACGAGCACCTGCGCGGCCGGAAACGGAATGTGCAGGAAAAAGCCGATGCGGTTCTTCACGCCGGCCGCACGCAGCGCACGCGCGAACGGGATCAGGTGATAGTCGTGCACCCAGATCACGTCGTCGTCCCGCAGCAGCGGCACGAGCTGCTGCGCGAGCCAGACGTTCACTCGGCCGTAGCCGTCGAACTCGTGGCGGTCGTACTGGATCAGGTCCGCGCGGTAATGGAACGCGGGCCACAGCGTCGCGTTCGAGAAACCGCGGTAATACTGGTCGTAATCGCGGCGCGACAGCCCGACGGTCGCGAACGTCACGGGGCCGCGCTCCTCGATGCGGATCTGCGGCGCACCGGACGCGACCACCTCGCCGCTCCAGCCGAACCACATGCCGCCCGTCTCCTTCAGCGCATCGTAGACGCCGATCGCGAGACCGCCCGCCGCCGGCTCGCCTTCCGAAATCGGGGCGACGCGGTTCGAAACGATGATGAGTCGACTCATGCGCCCTGCAGCTCCGCGCCAAGCCAGCGGGCGATCTGCGCGTGCAGCGCGTCGACCGAGTCGAGCCGCGTGCGGGCCGACGTCTCGCCCGCGCCGACCTTGATCGACAGGCCGCCGCGCGCGTTGACCACCGCGAAGCCCTTCTCGTCGGTCAGGTCGTCGCCCGCGAACAGCGGCACGCGGCCCGCGAACGGCGGCTCGTCGAGGAACGCGGCCAGCGCGCGCCCCTTGTCGACACCCTTCGGCTTGATCTCGAACACCATCTTGCCGGGCTGCAGCACGTACGCATCCGCATATTCGGCGACGAGGCGCTCGGCCGCCGCGCGCGCGGCCGGCTCACGCTCGGGCGCGTTGCGGTAGTGCAGCGCGACGGCCGCCCCCTTGATTTCGAGCAGCATGCCCGGATGACGGTCGACGACGGCCGCGAGCTCGCGCTCGATGCGCAGCAGCCGTTCGTCGTTGAAGCCGATGCGCTGCGTGTCGCCGTTCGCGTCGCGCCGCTCGGCGCCGTGCAGGCCGGCGATCGGCAGGTCCGGCATGTTCAGGAACGTGTCGAGGTTGTCGATGCCGCGCCCCGACACGATGGCGACTGCACCGTGCGAACGGCGCCGCAGTTCATCGAGCAGCGTCAGCAGCGACGCCGGCACGTGAATGCTGTCGGGTGTCGGCGCCAGCTCGACGAGCGTGCCGTCGAAGTCGAAAAAGAACGCGGTATCGGTCAGGGACAGGGAAGCCGGAACGGATTGCATCGATTCGATGGTCTGAGAGCGGCCTGCCAACGCGGGGGCCGCCGCTGCGAGAATGGAATTGTGCGCATCTTACCGCGCCTGCGTACCGAGATGGGCGAAACCGGTGCGGGGCTTGCCTCGCGCCGCCGCACGCGTCAACTGCGACATATTGCCCCGCTCGCCCGTGCCGTACGGGTTTCGAAAGGACGCGGGCGCGGGAATTGCGCTACAGTCGGCAACCGCCGGCCGCGCGACGCATGGCGCCGCGCCGGCCGACGACCGTTCCGTCCGATCGAGCCCCAGGATGTCGTCTGCCCGTCCCGCGCCGCACTGGCGCTTCCTCAGCCTGACCCGCCTCGTCCGCGCGGCCGCGGCGCTGACCGCCGCCGTCGCGCTCGCGGCCTGCACACACGACGAGCCGGGCTGGCGCCTGACCAACGTCACGGGCCACCTGCCCGACCTGTCGTTCACGCTCACCGGCGGCGACGGCCGCACGGTCGACGCGAACGCGTTTCGCGGCCGCATCGCGCTCGTCTACTTCGGCTACACGCACTGTCCCGACGTCTGCCCCGAAACGATGGCGCGGCTGATGGAAGTGCTCGCGAAGCTCGGCCCGCAGGCGAACGGCGTGCGCATCCTGTTCGTCTCGGTCGATCCCGCGCGCGACACGCCGCAGGCGATGCAGTCGTACGTCGCCGCGTTCGATGCCGCGCACGCGCGCGGCCTGACCGGCACCGACGGCCAGATCGAATCGCTCGCGAAACGCTATCGGGTCGCGTACCAGATGGAAAAACGCGACCCGTCCGGCGGCTACGAAGTCACGCACAGCTCGGCCGTGTACATCTTCGACGCGACCGGCCGCGCGCGCCTGCTCGCGACCGACCGCGATTCGCCCGACGCGATCGCCGCCGATGTACGCCGGATCATCGACACCGCCTCCACCACCTCCTGAATTCCGAACTCCGACATCTCCGACATGAAGACGACCCTCAAGACGTTCGCCCTCCTCGCCGCGCTGTGCACCGCTGCGCAAGCCTGTGCCGCGGGCGCGATCACCGCGCAGAATGCATGGGTGCGCTGGCTGCCGAACCGGCTGCCCGCGGGCGGCTACGTGACGCTCGTCAACACGGGCGACAAGCCGGTCGACCTGGTCGACGTCGACAGCCCCGACTACGGGATGGCGATGCTGCACCAGACCGTGTCGAACGGCTCGACGCAGAAGATGGAAATGGTCGACAAGCTGACGATCCCCGCGCGCGGCAAGGTCGACATCGCGCCGGGCAGCTATCACTTCATGCTCGAGGAACCGAAGCACGCGATCAAGCCCGGCGACACCGTGCGCCTGCGCCTGAAGTTCTCCGACGGCGAAACGGTCGACACGCCGTTCGCCGTGAAGTCGCCGGCCCAGGCGAAGTGATGCGCGCGCGATGAACGTCCTGTACTGGCTCGATCCGTGGGAACCGTCGCCGACCGTGGTCATCGCGGTGCTGACGGCCGCCGTGCTGTTCGCGCGCGGCGTGAAGAAGGCGAAGGTGTCGCCGCTGCGGCAGTTCTCGTTCTGGCTCGGGCTGACGGCGCTCTACATCGCGCTGCATACGCGGCTCGACTACTTCTTCGAGCACGAATTCTTCCTGCACCGCGCACAGCACCTGGTGCTGCATCACCTCGGGCCGTTCTTCATCGCACTGGCCTACCCGGGCGCCGCGATCCGCGCGGGCATTCCGTTTCGCTGGCGGCAGCGCTTCGTGCGCCCCGCGCTCGCGTGGGCACCCGTGCGCGCGACGCTCGACGTGGTGTTCCATCCGGTCGTCGCGGTCGTGCTGTTCGTCGGGCTGATCTATTTCTGGCTGCTGTCGCCGATCCACTTCGTCGCGATGCTCGACTGGCGCCTGTATCGCGTGATGAACTGGAGCATGGTGATCGACGGGCTGCTGTTCTGGTGGCTCGTCGTCGATCCGCGTCCCGCGCCGCCCGCGCGGCTGTCGCCGGGCCGCCGGATCCTGATCGTCGTCGCGGCGATTCCGCCGCAGATCGCGCTCGGCGCGCTGATCTTCTTCACGCCGCACGAGCTGTATCCGATCTACTCGATCTGCGGACGCGCGTTCACGTGGCTCAGCCCGCTGCGCGACCAGCAGATCGGCGGCCTGCTGCTGTGGATTCCGGGTTCGATGATGAGCGTGATCGGCGCGCTGATCGCGCTGCGGCACTGGTTGCGGTTGTCCGCGCGCGGCCGCTTGATCGAAGAGCGGGCTGCCGCCCTGCACGCGGCACGCCCGCCGGTGACGCGCGCCGCCCACTGACGGCGCGCCGCGCGTCAGCCGCGCGCGCTGGTCATCCACACGTGCGGGATGCCGTCCTCGTCGTGCACGTCCGAACTCGGCGTGAAGCCGAATGCCCCGTAGAAGCGCTGCAGGTGCGCCTGCGCATGCAGGCTCACCTGCGCATCCGGCCACTGCGCGCGGATGTGCCCGATCGCGCGAGAGAGCAGCGCGTTACCGAGGCCGGCGCCGCGAAACGCGGCGGTCGTCAGCACGCGGCCGATGCGCACGTCAGGGTGCTGCGCATCCGGCAGCAGCACGCGCAGGTAACCGGCGAGACGGCCCGCGGGATCGTATGCGGCCAGGTGCCACGCAGCCTGGTCCGCACCGTCGATGTCGCGATAGACGCAGTTCTGCTCGACGACGAACACGGCGCTGCGCGCGTCGAGGATCGAATAGACTTCGCGCGCCGTCAGCGCGTCGAAGAATTTCCAGTGCCAGTCGAGATCGTCGGCATGCAGGGATGCGGCGGGTGCGGAAGCATTCATGGTCGGTCCTGATTCGGGCGCGCCGGCCGGCGCGCGGCAACCGTCGATTATGCCTCGAAGCGCACGCGGCACGCGTGCCGCCCTTCCGCGCGCGAAAAAAAGGCCCCGCATTGCGCGGGGCCTGTCCGTCATGCCGGCATCTGGCCGAAGCGGCCGTTGTTGAAATCCTCGATCGCGGTCCGGATTTCCTCTTGCGAGTTCATCACGAACGGGCCGTAACCGACGACCGGCTCATCGATCGGCTCGCCGCTCAGGATCAGCAGCTTGGCGTCGCCGTTCGCTTCGATCTCGACGTCGCGGCCGTCGCGGCTCAACTGCACGAACTGCGCTTCACGGGCGACCGTCTCGCCGTTCACCAGCAGCGTACCGCTCAGCACGACCACCGCGAGCGTGCGCCCTTCGGCGATCGGGAACCGCGCACGGCCGCCGGCTGCGAGCCGCACGTCCCACACGTCAATCGGCGTGTGCGTGCGGGCCGGGCCGCGCCGGCCGTCGAATTCGCCCGCGATGATCCGCGCGCGACCTGCGCCCTCCGGCAGTTCGACCACCGGGATGTCCGCGTCCAGAATCGTCTGATAGCCGGGCGCACCCATCTTGTCGGCGGCGGGCAGGTTCACCCACAGCTGCACCATCTCGAGCGGGCCGCCCCGCTTCGTGAACGCTTCCGAGTGGAATTCCTCGTGCAGGATCCCGCTCGCGGCCGTCATCCACTGCACGTCGCCCGGGCCGATCACGCCGCCCGCACCGGTCGAGTCGCGGTGCGCGACTTCGCCGTCATAGACGATCGTCACCGTTTCGAACCCGCGGTGCGGGTGCTGGCCCACCCCGCGCGGTGCCGAAGCCGGCTCGAAGTTCGCGGGACCCGCGTAGTCGAGCAGCAGGAACGGGCTCAGGTGCGTCCCGTGAGACTGGTAGCTGAACATCGAACGCACCGGGAAACCGTCGCCGACCCAATGACCGCGCGGCGCACTGTACACACCCTGGATCTTCTTCATTTGCCCTCTCCGAATTGCGGCGAAACACGTGTTTCTCAACCTGAGTAGGAATATAGAGGTGGAACGATCGATCCGGTAGACTGCCAAAATCGCACTCAGCGTTCTATTTCATGAACGATAACGAACGGGATCTGAACGATCTCTATTACTTCGTGCAGGTGGTCGAGCACGGCGGCTTCGCACCGGCCGGGCGCGCGCTGAACATGCCGAAGTCGAAGCTGAGCCGCCGCATCGCGCTGCTCGAGGCGCGGCTCGGGATGCGGCTGATCCAGCGTTCGACGCGCCGTTTCACCGTCACCGACGTCGGCCAGACCTACTACGCGCATTGTCGCGCGATGCTCGTCGAGGCGGACGCCGCCGACGAGGCGATCGCGCTGCTGCACGAGGAGCCGCGCGGCATCGTGCGGGTCAGCTGCCCGGTCGTGCTGCTCGATTCGCTGGTCGGCACGATGATCGCCGCGTTCATGGTCGCGTGCCCGCGCGTCGAGATTCACCTGGAAGCGACCAACCGGCGCGTCGACGTGGTCGGCGAAGGGATCGACGTCGCGATCCGCGTGCGCCCGCCGCCGCTCGAGGACAGCGACCTCGCGCTGCGCGTGCTGGCCGAACGCGGCCAGTGCCTCGTCGCGAGCCCCGCGTTGCTGCGCGAGCGCGGCGTGCCGGCCGTCCCCGCCGACCTGACGCGCCTGCCGAGCCTCGATCACGGCGTGCCGCAGGCCACGCACGTGTGGCGGCTGCGCGGCCCCGACGGCGCGCACGCGGAAATCCACCATCAGCCGCGGCTCGTCACGGGCGGCATGCTCGCGCTGCGCGCGGCCGCCGTCGCGGGGGTCGGCGTCGTGCAGCTGCCGACGATGATGGTGCGCGACGAAGTCGCGCGCGGCGAACTGGCGACCGTGCTGCCGGACTGGGCGCCGCGCCGCGAGATCGTGCATGCGGTGTTCGCGTCGCGGCGCGGGCTGCTGCCCGCGGTGCGCGCGCTGCTCGATTTCCTGGCAGAGCGGTTCGCCGAACTCGAGCCCGATTGAGCGGCATCGCCACGGCGGTCGCCCCGCGTTCGGCGTTTCGGCGTGTGCGTCGCGAACCGGACGCTGCAGACCGGCCGCGCGTGCCGTAGACTGCGGGACGCGCATCGCGCTTTTCACGCCGTTTTCACAACCCCGCTGTTCACAACCTCTTTTCGCCTTTCAGCCATGTTCACGCTGTCCACCGACCCTCACGCCTCCAAGGCCGAACTCTATGCGACGCTCGTCGAGCAGGCACGCGCGCTCGTCGAATCGGAACGCGACCTGACCGCGAACGCCGCGAACTTCTCCGCGCTCGTCTATCACTCGCTCGACCGCCTGAACTGGGCCGGCTTCTATTTCTTCGACGGTTCGGAACTCGTGGTCGGGCCGTTCCAGGGCAAGCCCGCGTGCGTGCGGATCGCGCTCGGCAAGGGCGTGTGCGGCACGGCTGCGCAGACCCGCGAGACGCAGGTCGTGCGCGACGTGCATGCATTCCCCGGCCATATCGCCTGCGATGCCGCGTCGGAATCGGAAATCGTCGTGCCGCTGGTCGCTGCCGACGGCACGCTGATCGGTGTGTGGGACGTCGACAGCCCCGTCGCCGCGCGTTTCGACGACGAGGACCGCAACGGAATGGAAGCGCTGTGCCGCGTGTTCGTCGAACACGCGTGGCAGAAGGCGCGCGGTCGAGCCGCGTGACGCTGCCGGCGGCGGCTGCGGAGACCGCAGCCTGCTGATCGCGCCGCTTGGCCGCCAACGAAAACGGGCCCCGCTCATTCACGCGGGGCCCGTTTTCGTTGCGTCGCGGCGCGCGGCGCGCCGCGTGTCAGGCCGCGTGCGTGCCGGAAAGCGCCGCGAACGCCGGCGGCTTCACGTCGTCCGACAGGATCTCGAAGCCCTGCTCCGTCACGACGACCATGTGCTCCCACTGCGCGGACAGCGAATGATCCTTCGTGACGACCGTCCAGCCGTCCGCCAGCACGCGCGTATCGCGCTTGCCCGCATTCAGCATCGGCTCGATCGTGAAGATCATCCCCGGCCGCAGCGGCACGCCGGTGCCCGGGCGACCATAGTGCAGCACCTGCGGCTCGTCGTGGTACACGTCGCCGATCCCGTGCCCGCAGTACTCGCGGACCACGCTGAATCCCTCACGATGCGCGACCTGCTGGATCGCATAGCCGACGTCGCCGAGCGTCGCGCCGGGACGCACCGCGCGGATGCCCGCATGCATCGCCTCATAGGTCGTCGCGACGAGGCGCCGCGCGAGTTCGCCCGGCTCGCCGACGAAGTACATGCGGCTCGTGTCGCCGAACCAGCCGTCCTTGATCACCGCGATGTCGAGATTCACGATGTCGCCGTCGCGCATCGGCCGCGACGACGGAATGCCGTGACAGACCACGTGATTGACCGACGTGCACAGGGTTTTCGGATAACCGTGATAGCCGATGTTCGCCGGGATCGCGCCGAGCACGTCGACGATATATTCGCGGCAGCGCACGTCGAGCTCGTCGGTGGTGACGCCCGGTTTCACGTGTTCGGTGATCATCGTCAGCACCTGGGACGCGAGCTTCGCGGCCTCGCGCGACTTGGCGATTTCCGCGGCACCGCGGATCGGGATTTCGCGCCTCGCCATTACGCCACCTGCTCGATGCCGTGGGCGACGACCGATTCCGTGCCGCCGGCATCGCCGCCGCGCGCTTCGGTCTCGATCAGCAGCCGGCAGATATCGCCGTAGGACAGAGACGGATTGAGTTCCGCCAGCATCCCGACGCGCAGCCAGTGCTCCGCCTGCGCATTAATCGAACGGCTAAGCGCGGTACTGGTCGAACGCAGCCGTTCGTGCATGTGCTCGGATATCTTGATGATTCCCATATGTCTCTAATTAAACGAAATGTAGTCGTTTCGTATATTACGCTCACCCCGGTCGCCCGGCAAGCGCCCGGCTGCCGGCGAATCGCCGATCCGGGATCCCGTTGACATCGAATTCCAACTTGCTGGAAAATAAATCCATCATGAAAGAATCAATCGACGCCCCTGGCGACGACACCGGCATCAACGAACGCATCGCCCGGCGCGTGCGCGAGCTGCGCACGCTACGAGGCTACACGCTCGATGCGCTCGCCGCGCGTTCCGGCGTCAGCCGTTCGATGATCTCGCTCATCGAGCGCGCGTCGGCGAGCCCGACGGCCGTCGTGCTCGACAAGCTCGCGGCCGGTCTCGGCGTGTCGCTGGCCGGGCTGTTCGGCGGCGATCGCGACGACGCGCCCGCGCAACCGCTGGTGCGGCGCGCGCAGCAGGCGGAATGGCGCGATCCGGCGTCCGGTTACGTGCGGCGCAACCTGTCGCCCCCCGGCTGGCCGTCGCCGATCCAGCTCGTCGAGGTCGATTTCCCGCCCGGCGCGCGCGTCGCGTACGACTCCGGCGGGCGCGAAAGCGCGCTGCATCAACAAATATGGGTCATCCACGGGCGCGTCGACGTCACGTGCGGCGACCAGCTTCACGAACTTCACGAAGGCGACTGTCTGGCCATGCGCGTCGATCAGCCGCTGATTTTCAGCAACCCGTCGTCGCGCGTCGCGCGCTATGTCGTCGCGATCTGCGATGTCCCCGCCGCCGCCGGCGCGCGGAGTGTTTCATCCGTTCAAGGCCGACAGGCGCAGGAGCCCGCATGAATTCCCCGAAACCGCGCGAAGACGTGCGCCTGATCGATTGCAGCGAGGCCGAGCATGCCGCGGCCATCCTCGACATCCTGAACGACGCGATCGTGAATTCGACCGCGCTGTACGACTACCGGCCGCGCCCGCCGGAAGCGATGGTCACGTGGTTCGCGACGAAGCGCGCCGGCGGTTTTCCGGTCGTCGGCGCGGTGGATGAATCGGGCACGCTGGTCGGCTTCGCGAGCTGGGGCACGTTCCGCGCGTTCCCCGCGTTCAAGTACACGGTCGAACACAGCGTGTACGTCCACCGCGACCATCGCGGCCGCGGGCTCGGCGAACTGCTGCTGCGCGAGTTGATCCGGCGTGCGCGTGAAGCCGAAGTGCATGTGCTGGTCGGCTGCATCGATGCGACCAACGGCGGCAGCGTCGCGCTGCACACGCGCCTCGGCTTCGTGCACTCGGGCACGATCACCGAAGCGGGCTTCAAGTTCGGCCGCTGGCTCGATGCGGCGTTCTATCAGCTGAGGCTCGACACGCCGGCTCGGCCGGTCGATGGCTGATCGGCATCGCCGAATGTTTGGCACACGCATGATGACGCGGGCGGCCGCAGCCGCGGTCCGGAAAACGGCATCGACACCCCGTCGGATCTCGAATCGGAAATTCGCAAACAGGTTTTAGACGAACCGGCCGACGGCAACAATCCGAATCGCAGGACGATCATGCTGCCGATCCTGAACAGCAAGGGCCGGCATCTGCTCGCGATTTACGACTATGGCGGCAAGAGCACGTCGAAGTGCGAGCGGGTGACGCTGACGTATCCGGCGGAGTAGCCGCGCGGATCGAGCGCAGAAAAAAGAAAAGCCCCGCCGAAGCGGGGCTTTTCTTTTCTTGCTGGAGGCGCGAGCCGGAGTCGAACCGGCCTAAACGGCTTTGCAGGCCGCTGCATAACCGCTTTGCTATCGCGCCAAAAGCGGACTGTCCGGATGCCGTTGAGGCAAGCGACAGATTTCTTATTCGAGGACCGTCGGTCCATCAAATAAAAAGGGAAGCGTGGCTTCCCCATGACTTGGAGCGGGAGACGAGTCTCGAACTCGCGACCTCAACCTTGGCAAGGTTGCGCTCTACCAACTGAGCTACTCCCGCATTGTCCTGCACCTGCAGCGCTTTGCCTTACAACACGCTGCCAGAAAAATCTGGAGCGGGAGACGAGTCTCGAACTCGCGACCTCAACCTTGGCAAGGTTGCGCTCTACCAACTGAGCTACTCCCGCATGTGTCCTGCATCTGCAGCGCTTTGCCGTACAACACGCTGCCAGAAAAAATCTGGAGCGGGAGACGAGTCTCGAACTCGCGACCTCAACCTTGGCAAGGTTGCGCTCTACCAACTGAGCTACTCCCGCGTATTGCTGCGCTACTGCTTCCCCGTCACACACTTACTTCGTCGTGCAGCGGAGAAGCGAGATTATGTCGAAGGCACATTCGTGTGTCAAGGGCTTTTCCAGCCCTTTTTCCAAAAAACTGCGAACCGACCGTGCAGGGGCCGGTCACGCACCGCCGCGCTCGCGAATCTGCGGCCATGCGAGCTTCATGTAGTACAGCATCGACCAGATCGTCAGCACCGCGGCGAGGTACATCAGCCACTCGCCCCACACGCGCGTGTCGATCGTCGCGATGCCGAGCGGCAGCGGGCCGTAGTACAGCAGCATCGGAATCGCGACCATCTGGCACGCGGTCTTGAACTTGCCGAGCTGGTTCACCGCGACGCTCTTCGACGCACCGATCTGTGCCATCCATTCGCGCAGCGCCGAAATCGCGATCTCGCGGCCGACGATCACGAGCGCGATCGCCGCGTCGACCCGCGAAATCTGCACGAGGATCAGCAGCGCGGCCGTCACCATCAGCTTGTCCGCGACCGGATCGAGGAACGCGCCGAACGACGACGTCTGGTTCCACTTGCGGGCGAGAAACCCGTCGAACCAGTCGGTCAGCGCGGCGAGGATGAAGATCGCCGCCGCCGCGAGGTTGCGGTGCGCGCCGCCCATCACCGTGTCCGGCAGATAGAACACGCCGACGACGAGCGGGATCAGCACGATCCGTACCCACGTCAGGAAAATCGGGAAATTGAACGGCATGGCATGCGGGTCAGTAAAGGATTCGCAATTGTGCCGTGTCGACCGGCCTGCCACAAGAACGCGAGATCGCGCTCAGGCGCGGCCGGTCGCACGGCCGGATCAGTGAAGCTGCTTGTAGATCTGCTCGGCGAGCGCGTGCGAGATGCCGTCGACGCTCGCCAGCTCCTCGACGCTCGCCGCGACGACACCGCGCAGCCCGCCGAACCGCGCAAGCAGCCGCTGCCGGCGTTTCGCACCGACCCCTTCGAGCTCCTCGAGCCGCGAGGTCTGGCGCGCCTTCGCCCGTTTCGCGCGCATCCCGGTGATCGCGAAGCGGTGCGCCTCGTCGCGGATCTGCGCGACGAGCATCAGCGCGGCGCTCTCCTTGCCGAGTTCGAGCGGCGTGCGGCCGTCCGCGAACACGAGCGTCTCGAGGCCGACCTTGCGCCCCTCGCCCTTCGCGACGCCGACCAGCATCGACGTATCGAGCCCGAGCTCGGTGAACACCTGGCGCGCGATCTCGACCTGCCCCTTGCCGCCGTCGATCAGCACGATGTTCGGCAGCAGGCTCGATGCCTCGGCCTGGCGCGTCGATTCGCCGTCGATGCCGGCCGCATCGTCGGCGGCCGCCGCCTGCGCGGCCTGCTCGACCATCTTCTCGTAGCGGCGCGTCAGCACCTGCCGCATGGCCGCGTAATCGTCGCCCGGCGTGATGCCGGTGATGTTGTAGCGACGGTACTCGCCCGACTGCATCTTGTGATGGTGATAGACGACGCACGACGCCTGCGTCGCCTCGCCCATCGTATGGCTGATGTCGAAACATTCGATCCGCAGCGTCGCGAGATCGTCGCTTTCGAAGCCGAGCGTTTCCGCGAGCGCGCGCGTGCGCGCCTGCTGCGAACCCTGCTCGGACAGCAGCCGCGCGAGCGCGATCTGCGCGTTCTGCTCGGCCATCGACAGCCACGCGCGCCGCTGCCCCTGCGGCTGCCGCACCAGCGAGACCTTGTGACCGGCCTGCTCGGACAGCAGCTCGAGCAGGTCGCGGCTCGCGGGCGCATGGCTCACGACCAGCACGGGCGGCACGCGATTGCCGAGATAGTGCTGCGCGATGAACGCATCGAGCACCTCGGCCTCCACCGACGCGCCCGCGTCACGCGCGGCGGCAGCGTCTTCCGCGGGCCGCTCGGGCAACGCCGCAGCGGTGTCGTCGGCAGCCTCCGCTGCCTCGCCCTCGGCCTCGTCGCCGAGCCCGCCTTCGGCCAGCGTCAGCGCACTTTCGACGTGCGCCGGGAAATAGGCCTTGTCGCCGAGATGCCGGCCGCCGCGCACCATCGCCAGGTTCACGCACACGCGTCCGCCCTGCGCGACCACCGCGAGGACGTCGACGTCGCTGTCGCTGCCGACCTCGATCGCCTGCTGGTGCAGCACCGTCGCGAGCGAGCTCATCTGGTTGCGCACGGCGGCTGCCTGCTCGAACTTCAGCTCGGCCGCGAACGCGTGCATCTTCTGCTCGAGTTCCTTCATCACTTCCGATTGCCGGCCGAGCAGGAAGCGCGCGGCGTTCGACACGTCGATCGCGTAGTCGTCCTCGGAAATCGCGCCGACGCACGGCGCCGTGCAGCGCCCGATCTGATGCAGCAGGCACGGCCGCGTGCGATTGTTGAAGACCGAATCCTCGCAGGTGCGCAACTGGAATACGCGCTGCAGGATCTGGATGCTCTCGCGCACGGCCCACGCGCTCGGGAACGGCCCGAAATACTGGTTCTGCTTGTCGACCGAGCCGCGGTAGTACGCCATGCGCGGAAAGCGGTGCGCGGTGAGCTTCAGGTACGGATACGACTTGTCGTCGCGAAACAGGATGTTGTAGCGCGGCGCGAGCGCCTTGATCAGGTTGTTCTCGAGCAGCAGCGCCTCCGCCTCCGAGCGCGTGACGGTCGTCTCGATGCGCGCGATGCGCGTGACCATCATCGCGATGCGCGGCGACAGCTGCGTCTTCGTGAAATAGCTCGAGACGCGCTTCTTCAGGTCGCGCGCCTTGCCGACGTAAAGCACGGCGCCCGCCGCATCGTAGTAGCGGTAGACGCCCGGCATGTGCGGCAGTTGCACGAGGATCTTCTTCGGTTCGAACGGGGTGTCGGCGGCTTCTGGGGATGTCATGCGCGATTCGGGTGCCTTGTGGCGCGGAACGGGTCCATTAGAATCGCCAGTTTAGAGCATTCACCGGTCCGCTTCGATGCCCCGCACCGCCCCCGCCTCCCCTGCCTCCGCTGCGCCGCTCGCGCCCGACGAACCGATCGCGTGCGACCTCTTCTGCACCGTGATCGACAACTTCGGCGACATCGGCGTGTGCTGGCGCCTCGCCCGCCAGCTCGCGCACGAGCACGGCTGGCAGGTGCGCCTGTTCATCGACGACCTGCGCACGTTCGCGCGGCTGCTGCCGGGGGTCGATCCCGATGCCGGGCGGCAGACGCTCGACGGCATCGTGATCGAGCACTGGCATGCGGAAGTCGGCGACGCACTGGAGATCGCCGACGTCGTGATCGAGGCCTTCGCGTGCGAGCTGCCCGGCGCCTATCTCGCCGCGATGGCGCGCCGCGCGCGCCGCCCGGTGTGGATCAATCTCGAATACCTGAGCGCCGAGGACTGGGTCGCCGATTTCCATTTGCGGCCGTCGCCGCATCCGCGCTATCCGCTGCTGAAGACGTTCTTCTTCCCGGGACTGTCGGCCGGCACGGGCGGCGTGCTGAAGGAACGCGACCTCGACGCGCGCCGCACCGCCTTCGAAGCCGACGCGGCGGCGCGCACCGCCTGGTGGCGGCATGCGACGGGCGACGCGCCACCGGCGCCGGGCACGACCGTCGTCAGCCTGTTCGCGTATGAGAATCCGGGCGTCGACGCGCTGCTCGCGCAGTGGCGCGACGGCGCGTCGCCCGTCGTCGCGCTCGTGCCCGCCGGCCGCGTGTCGCCGGCCGTCGCCCGCTTCTTCGGGGTCGAATCGTTCGGCGCCGGCGCGCGCGCAAGCCGCGGCAATCTGACCGCGTACGGGCTCGCGTTCGTCCCGCAGGCCGACTACGACCCGCTCCTGTGGGTGGCCGACGTCAACTTCGTGCGCGGCGAGGACTCGTTCGTCCGCGCGCAGTGGGCGCGCAAGCCGTTCGTATGGCACATCTACCCGCAGGCCGACGATGCGCACCTGCCGAAGCTCGACGCCGCGCTCGCGCACCTGTCGGCCGGCCTCGCCGACGCACCGCGCGCGGCACTCGGGCGCTTCTGGCATGCATGGAACGGCGCCGGCACGCCCGACTGGGCCGATTTGCTGCAACACCGTGCCGCACTGGATGCCAACGCGGCGTGCTGGGCCGACGCGCTGGCGAGCGTCGGCGATCTCGCCGGAAAGCTGGCGGAATACGTAAAATCTCAGTTAAAATAAGCGGTTATCCGACGGCTGACCACGCAAGCGCTCGCGTTTGGGGCTCTTGGCACCTACCGGAACGCACCGCCGCTTGCGCCGTCAGCCGTTGCGCAACGCTCAGGCACCTATTTATTTGATTGGATCAGGACAGTTTTTATGAAGACCGCACAGGAACTCCGCGTAGGCAACGTCGTGCAGATCGGCAGCGAAGCATGGGTCATCGCAAAGGCGGAATACAACAAGTCGGGCCGCAACTCCGCCGTCGTCAAGATGAAGATGAAGAACCTGCTGACGAACGCAGGCCAGGAATCGGTCTACAAGGCTGACGACAAGTTCGACGTCGTCGTGCTCGACCGCAAGGAAGTGACGTACTCGTACTTCGCCGATCCGATGTACGTGTTCATGGACGCCGACTACAACCAGTACGAAGTCGAAGCGGAAATGATGGGCGAAGCGCTGAACTACCTCGAAGACGGCATGGCGTGCGAAGTCGTGTTCTACAACGAGAAGGCGATCTCGGTCGAACTGCCGACGATCCTGGTTCGCGAGATCACCTACACGGAACCGGCCGTCAAGGGCGACACGTCGTCGGGCAAGGTGCTGAAGAACGCCAAGCTCGCAACGGGCTTCGAACTGCAAGTGCCGCTGTTCTGCAATACCGGCGACAAGATCGAAATCGATACGCGTACGAACGAATATCGCAGCCGCGCGTAATCGTCTGCGATTTCCGGATCGAACAAAGCGCCCTTCGGGGCGCTTTTTGTTTGTCTGGCGTCAACAGCAGCGGGCGTCGGCACCATGGACAGCACGAAATCCAGCATTAAAGGTATTCAATTTGTATCATCGGTAACTGTTTTATAGCGTGAAAGAAATAATGCACGTCAGGCGTTCAGCGGGGCATAAAATCAGTTTTTAATCTGACATGCGGCTGCGGCCGGCTCGATGGCCGACAGCCCGCCTCTCTTGACTCGACTCGCGTCCACCATGCCACACGCCCTGATTGTCGAAGACGATCCCAACAGTCTGTCCGGCCTGACCGCGCTGCTCGCCGCAGACGGCTTCTCGGTCGACACGGCCACGTCGCTCGCCGAGGCACGCACGGCGCTCGGCCGCTCGATTCCCGATGTCGTCCTGGTCGACCTGAACCTGCCGGACGGCAGCGGGTTCGACCTGCTCCAGCACCTGCCGCAGCAGCAACCGAACGGCTCGCTGCCGGTGATCGTGCTGACGGGCAACGCGACGGTCGAGAGCGCGATCGAAGGCCTGCGTCACGGCATCTGGGACTACCTGCTGAAGCCGATCAACATTCCGCGCCTGCGCAGCCTGCTGGCCCGGATTCCGCGCCCCTACGAACTG
Organism: Burkholderia sp. Bp8986; assembly: GCF_003854225.1. NCBI lineage: Bacteria > Pseudomonadati > Pseudomonadota > Betaproteobacteria > Burkholderiales > Burkholderiaceae > Burkholderia > Burkholderia sp. Bp8986. The sequence continues at coordinate 67,136 of NZ_QTQM01000016.1, forward strand.
ATCGACGAAGTGCGGACGCTGCGCGCGTCGCTGCGCCACCTCGGCCGCTTCGGCGCGCTGGTCGGCCGCAGCGAGGCGATGCAGCACGTGTACGACATGATCGAGCACAACGCGGGCACCGAAACGGCCGTGCTGTTCACCGGCGAAGCCGGCACCGGCAAGAAGCTGGCCGCGCGCACGCTGCACGACCTGAGCCGGCGTCGCAAAGGGCCGTTCGTGTCGTTCGACTGCCGCACGATCGCCCAGGCCGGACGCCACGGCGCGTCGCTCGACAGCGTGCTGTTCGGCCATGAACGCGGCGCGTTCGACGGTGCCGAGCGGCGCGAGTCGGGCCTGTTCGAACAGGCCGGCGGCGGCACGCTGTTCCTCGACGAGATCACCGCACTGCCGCTCGTGCTGCAGGAGGCGCTGCTGCATGCGCTCGACTCGCAGAACTTCATGCGGATCGGCGGCACGAGTTCGATCGCGAGCGACTTCCGGCTGATCGCGACCACGCGCCGCCCGGCCCGCGAGGCGGTCGCGAACGGCATGCTGCGCGAGGATCTGTGGCTGCGTCTCGATGCGGCATCGATCACGATGCCACCGCTGCGCGAACGCGACGGCGATGTCCTCGCCATCGCGGACGCGCTGATCGACGACCTCAACCGCGAAGCGCGCGGCACCGGCCGCAGCACGACCGACAAGCGCGCGGCGCCGGGCTTCGTGCGCGAATGCGTGTCCTACGAATGGCCCGGCAACGTGCGCGAACTCCAGGAGCGCGTGCGCTTCGCCTATGACGCATCCGGCGATTTCATCGAAACGCTGCGCGCGGGCGAAGCAAGCTTCGCGGCCGGCGCCGCGCTGAACGGCAGCAGCGTGCAGATCAAGGTCGGCACCCCGCTGTCCGACGTCGAGGATCTGCTGATCCGCGCGACGCTCGACGCGGTCGGCGGCACGCGCCATCGCGCGGCGACGCTGCTCGGCATCAGCCCCAAGACGCTGTACAACAAGTTGCAGCGGATGAAGGTCAACTGACCGGGCGGCCGTTGTTCGGGGCGCCGGCCGGAGCTGACGGTTAGTTGCGCAAAGGCGTGTGACCCCATGCTTCGCCGTCAAAGCAAAAAAGCCGCGCAAAAGCGCGGCTTTTTTGCTTTCGGCAACGGAACAGGCGGCTTCGCGCCGCCCTTCCCGCTTACGCCAGTGCGCTGCTCAACAGCGCCTGCGCCTGCAGATACTCGGGCTGCGCGATCAGCTTGTCCCACTTGAGCGGCTTGCCGCGCGCCCGCATCCGCTTGATGCGCCGCACCGACTCGGCCGACGCCTGCGCCTTCAGGCCGTTCAGCACGACTTCGGCAGCATCCGGCTGGTTGCAGACGAGCACCATGTCGCAACCGGCGGCGAGCGCCGCATCGGCCGCCTGCGTGAGCGTGCCGCCCTCGCGTGCCGCCTCCATCGACAGGTCGTCGCTGAAGATCGCGCCCGTGAAGCCGAGCTGCCCGCGCAGGATGTCCTGCAGCCACACGCGCGAGAAGCCGGCCGGCCGCTTGTCGACCTGCGTGTAGATCACGTGTGCGGGAATCACCGCGGTCAGCGCCAGGCCGAGCCAGTCGTACGGCGCAACGTCCTGCTTGAGGATCGCGTCGAGCGGCCGGTCGTCGGTCGGCAGCGCGACGTGCGAATCGGCTTCCGCGAAGCCGTGCCCCGGGAAATGCTTGCCGCAGTTCGCCATGCCCGCGAGCGACAACCCGTGGTTGAGGCTCTTCGCGAGCAGCGTGACGACGCGCGGGTCGCGATGGAACGCACGATCGCCGATCACCTTCGAGTGCCCGTAGTCGAGATCGAGCACCGGCGTGAAGCTCATGTCGATGCCGCATGCGCGCAGCTCGGCCGCCAGGATGTAGCCGACCACGGTCGCGACCTTCGTCGCGAGCAGCACGTCGCGGTCCCACAGTTCGCCGAGGCGGCGCATCGCCGGCAACACCGTGAAGCCGTCGGTGCGGAACCGCTGCACGCGGCCGCCTTCGTGATCGACGGCGATCAGGATGTCCTCGCGCACCGCGCGGATCGAGTCGGTCAGCGCGGTGAGCTGCGCACGGTTCTGGAAATGCCGCGCGAACAGGATCACGCCGCCGGTGTTCGGATGCGCAAGGCGCCGCGCATCGTCGCGCGACAGGGCCGTGCCGACGACGTCGAGCATGACCGGGCCGGGAGTCGTTTTCATCGAATCGGAAAGTCCGTCAGGGAGTGGTTCGGGAAACAGGTGCGGGTGCAGGCGGCGCTGCGTCGGTCTCGGCGACCACGAACGACACCGCGTAGTCGCGTTCGTCGCTGACCGTCACGCGCGCCGTGATGCCGCGCGCGGCGAGCCAGTCGGCCAGTTCACCCGACGCGACGACGTACGGTTCGCCGCTGCGCTGGTTGAGGGTCTGCAGCGCGCGCCACGTCATCGGCCAGTGCATGCCGAGCCCGATCGCCTTCGAGAACGCTTCCTTCGCGGAAAAGCGCGTCGCGAGAAACGCGATGCCGCGCGCCTCGGAGCGCGCGCGGCGCGCATGGAACACGCGCAGCTCGTCGGGGCCCAGCACCTTCTCGGCAAACCGGCCGCCCGTGCGCTCGAGCACGGCCGCGATGCGGCTCACCTGGACGATGTCGGTACCGATGCCGTAGATCGCCATGTCAGCGCCCGCCGTGACGCACGGACGACGCCGGGTGACGAGCGAAGCGCGCGCGCACGGAATGCATCGTCAGCGCGCGCCGCCGTGCAGCGCGGCCACACGCGCGGCGACCATGATCGCCTTCATCTCGCGCACCGCGTTGTCCCAGCCCGCGAAGATCGCGTGCGCGACGATCGCGTGGCCGATGTTCAGCTCGACGATGCCGTCGATCGCGGCGATCTGCTGCACGTTCGTGTAATGCAGTCCGTGACCGGCGTTGACCTTCAGGCCCAGTTGCGCGCCGGCCTGCACGCCCGCGACGATGCGTTCGTATTCGCGCTGCTGCTCGGCTTCGTCGTGCGCATCGGCGTAGCGGCCGGTATGCAGCTCGACCACCGGCGCGCCGGCTTCGTGCGCGGCGCGGATCTGCGTTTCGTCCGGATCGATGAACAGCGACACGCGCACGCCGGCGTCGGCGAGCTGCCGGCATGCCGCACGCACGGCCTCGAAGCGGCCGGCGACGTCGAGACCGCCTTCGGTCGTCAGTTCCTCGCGCTTCTCGGGCACGAGGCACGCGTCGTGCGGACGCACTTCGCATGCGATGTCGAGCATCTCGGCCGTCACCGCGCATTCGAGGTTCATCCGTGTCTTCAGCAGCGGGCGCAACGTGCGCACGTCGGCGTCGACGATGTGGCGGCGGTCCTCGCGCAGATGCAGCGTGATCGCGTCAGCACCGGCCTCTTCGGCCGCGAGCGCCGCGCGGATCGGATCGGGATAGGCCGTGCCGCGCGCGTTGCGCAGCGTCGCGACGTGGTCGATGTTCACGCCGAGGTCGATGACGGTGGGCGTTGTCAGGAAGAAGCTCATAGGTTTTGCAGGTCGATCAGGATCTGACGCGTGGCAAGCGGCGTACCGCCGAGATAGGTGTTCAGCAGGAAGCGCATCAGCGTCTTGCTTTGCGCGACCGTCTGGGCTCGATGGTAATCGTCCTGCTCCATGTCGAGCAACGTCTGTCCGGTAATCACCGGCCAGTGCGACGGCACGTCGTCGTCCGCATTGCGCACGCCGCGCTCGGGATCGAACACGTAGCGGCGATCGGGCTCGACCGCCCGGCGCGCGACCGTGCGGTTCAGCGCCATCGCATAGCCGGTCTCGCGCAGCAGCACGCGCTCGAACGAGCGCAGCACCTGCACCGCGGGCTCGCCGTGCGCGAGGCGCGTCAAGGTCAGCACGTAATGATTGAAGAGCGGCGGCTGCGGATCCTCGCGCGCGCAGAATTTCACGAGCAACTCGTTCGCGTAGAAGCCGCACAGCAGCCCGTCGCCGCCGAGCGGCAGCATCCCGCCGACCCACTCGGCGCCCGTCAGCGTGCGCACTTCGGATTTGCCCGACCAGGACAGCAGCAGCGGCTGGAACGTCTGCAGCACGCCGCGCAGCGCGGAGTGCGGGCGCTTCGCGCCCTTCGCGACGAGCGCGAGCCGGCCGTGATCGCGTGTGAGCACGTCGATGATCAGGCTCGTTTCCCGGTACGGATAGCTGTGCAGCACGAACGCCGGCTGCTCGGCGACGCGGAAATCGGACGTGCGAGAGGTCGCGCGCCGCGCCTTGCGACGCGGCGGTTCGGGCGGTGCCGGCAATGGCGCGTCGTTCGCGCCGGCGGTCACCGCATCTTCGGTCGACGTCAGCGCGTCATTCGTACCCATAGGCGCGCAGCCCCGCCTCGTTGTCGGCCCAGCCGCTCTTCACCTTCACGAAGGTCTCGAGGTACACGGGGCCGTCGAACAGCTTCTCCATGTCCATCCGCGCCTCGGTGCTGATCTGCTTGAGCTTCTCGCCCTTCTTGCCGATCACCATCGCCTTGTGCGAATCGCGTTCGACGAGGATCGTCGCGAAGATGCGCTTCAGGCGCCCTTCCTCCTCGAATTTGTCGATCAGGACGGTGCTCGTGTACGGCAGTTCGTCGCCGGTCCAGCGGAACACCTTCTCGCGCAGGATTTCGGCCGCGAGAAAGCGCGAGCTGCGGTCGGTCAGCTCGTCCTCGCCGTAGATCGGCTCGCCTTCCGGTAGGTACGGCTTGATCGTGTCCAGCAGGCGCTTGATGTCTTCCGGCTTCTGCGCCGACAGCGGCACGAGCTCGGTGAATTCGCGCAGTTCGCTCACCTTCTGCATGAACGGGAACAGCGTGGCCTTGTCGTTCACGCGGTCGATCTTGTTCGCGATCAGCAGCGTCGGCATGCCGGGCGGGATCAGGTCGAGCACCTTCTGGTCGTCGGGCCCGAAGCGGCCGGCCTCGATCACGAACAGGATCACGTCGACCGACGTGAGCGTCGACGTGACCGCGCGGTTCAGCGAGCGGTTCAGCGCGGTGCTGTGACGGGTCTGGAAGCCCGGCGTGTCGACGAACACGAATTGCGCGTCGTCGAACGTGTTGATGCCGGTGATGCGATGGCGCGTGGTTTGCGCCTTGCGCGACGTGATGCTGATCTTCTGGCCGACGAGTGCGTTCATCAACGTCGACTTGCCGACGTTCGGGCGGCCCACGATCGCGATCATGCCGCAACGGAAACCGGTAGGAGCGGGAGTGTTCATATCGTTTGGGAGACAGGTTCGGAAACGGCCGCGCGACGCGCGGCACGATCGATGGGCAATTCAGTGATCGGCATCGGCCACGCGCGCCTGCGCGGCAGCGAGGCTTGCGCCGCCCTGCGGCGCCTCGGGGCCGGGCGCCGCGGCGTCGCGGGCGCGCGGTGTCGCACGCGAAGCGGCGTCGGAACCGGCAGCAGGCTTGTCGGCGGACGACACGGCCGGATCGGTCGCCTGGCCCGCCGGCTTGTCGGCTGCACGGGGCGCGCCTTCGGCTGGCTTGTCAGTGCGTTCGGCTGGCTTGTCCGCCGCGCGCGCGCCGGGTTCGCTGCGATCCGCCGGCTTGTCTGACGGTTTGTCGGTCGCCTTGTCGGCAGGTTTCTCGGCAGGCTTGTCGGCCGTCGGCTTCGCGGGCCGGTCGGCCTTGTCCGCGGCTGTATCGACATGCGCCGCGCGAATCGCGGCCATCGGCGCCTGCGCCGGCCGGTCGCCCGGCTGTGCGCCGGCATCGGCCGCTGCGGACGCGGCGGCGGCCGCCTTCGCGTCGCGCGCCGCCGCACGCTCCTTGCGCTCCGGAGAACGCAGGTCGAGCGCTTCCTGCACCCCCTTCACGCCGGGCACGATTTCAGGCTCGATATGCTTCGACCCGCGTGCGTTCTTCGAACGCTTCGGCTTCGCGGCCAGCATCGGCGCGGCTGCCAGCACCTCGTCGAGCGCCTTCTTCGCGGCGGCCTGCTCGGCCGCCCGCCGGCTCGCGCCGGAGCCCGACACCTTCACGTCGAGCTTCGGCACCGTGCATTCGACCTCGAACTGCTGATTGTGCGCCGCACCATGGGTCGCGACGACCGTGTAGGTCGGCAGCGCGATCTTGTGCCCCTGCAGGTATTCCTGCAGCAGCGTCTTCGCGTCCTTGCCGAGCGTGCGCGGATCGATGTGGTCGAGAATCGGGATATAGAGGCGCTTGATGACCCCTTGGGCGGCTTCGAAGCCGCCATCGAGGAATACCGCCCCGATGATGGCTTCGAACGCGTCCGCGAGGATCGACGGGCGACGGAAGCCGCCGCTGCGCAACTCGCCCTCGCCCAGCCGCAACCCTTCGGAAATATTCAGGGCCTGAGCGATTTCATACAGCGACTGCTGCTTGACGAGATTGGCGCGCACGCGCGACAGGTCGCCTTCGTCCAGCTTGCTGAAACGCTGGAACAAAAGGGCGGCCACCGCGCAATTCAGAACGGAATCGCCGAGAAACTCGAGCCGTTCGTTGTGCGTGGCACTGTGACTGCGATGGGTCAAAGCCTGGCGCAACAATTCCGCATTGCGAAATTCGTAGCGCAGCCGGCTTTCCAACTGGGATAGGGGCATGTGCAGGAGTATAACGCGGGCGCCGGTCGGGCCGAAACGGCACGGCCGGACGCGAAAAGGCGTGACGAGGCGGTGTTACCGCCGGTTCTTAAAGTAGTTCGGCAATACGCGACGCGGCCCGTGCGTCGCGTATTGCGTGTGAATCGAATACGGTCAGTTGAAGGAACCGATGCGCTTCAGGTCGCCGAAGTTCATCCAGATGAAGAACGCACGGCCGACGATGTTGTTGTCCGGCACGAAACCCCAGTAGCGGCTGTCCGCGCTGTTGTCGCGGTTGTCGCCCATCATGAAGTAGTGACCGGGCGGCACCTTGCAGATCACGCCGCGGCTGTTGTACGTGCAGTTGTCGCGATACGGATAGTCGTAGGCGCCCATCACGAACGGCGGCACGGCGGGATTGTTGAGGATCGCGTTCTTCTTCGTGCCGATCGTTTCCTCGAACTGCTTCGCGTAGTTCTGGCGCTCGTCGTCGAAGAAATCCGGCAGCGGCGTTTCGGGCACCGGCTGGCCGTTGATCGTCAGTTGCTTGTCCTGGTAAGCGACCGTGTCGCCCGGCAGGCCGATCACGCGCTTGATGTAGTCGACCGACTCGTCCTTCGGATAACGGAACACGACGACGTCGCCGCGCGACAGCGGGCTGCCCTGCGTGATCTTCGTGTTCGTGATCGGCATGCGCAGGCCGTATTCGAACTTGTTGACGAGGATGAAGTCGCCGACCAGCAGCGTCGGCACCATCGAGCCCGACGGGATCTTGAACGGCTCGACGATGAACGAACGCACGACGAACACGGCCAGGATCACCGGGAAGAAGCTCGCGGTGTACTCGAGCCACCACGGCTGGCGCAGCTTTTCGTCGCGCAGCTTCGAACGCGTCTGCCCCGCGTTTTCGTCCGCGAAACGCTTGTCGATACGCGACTGCTGACGATCGAACTCCTCGATCGCCGCGTCGGCCGCCTTGCGCCGCTGCGGCAGGAACACCAGTTTGTCCAACACCCACGCTACGCCCGTCACGACGACGAGCACAAAAAGAATCAGCGCAAAATTCATAAAAGGATCAGTCCTGTTATTTGTCTTCGACGCGCAAGATCGCGAGGAACGCCTCCTGCGGGATCTCGACCGAACCCACCTGCTTCATGCGTTTCTTACCTTCTTTCTGCTTCTCGAGCAGTTTCTTCTTTCGCGTGATGTCGCCGCCGTAGCACTTCGCGAGCACGTTCTTGCGCAGTGCCTTGATGTTCTCGCGTGCGACGATGTGCGCGCCGATCGCGGCCTGGATCGCCACGTCGTACATCTGGCGCGGAATGATCTCGCGCATCTTCGCGGCAACCTCGCGACCGCGGTATTGCGACTGCGACCGGTGCACGATGATCGACAGCGCGTCGACCTTGTCGCCGTTGATCAGCATGTCGACCTTCACGACGTCCGACGAACGGTATTCCTTGAACTCGTAGTCCATCGACGCATAGCCGCGCGACACCGACTTCAGGCGATCGAAGAAGTCGAGCACGATCTCGGCCATCGGGATTTCGTACGTGAGCTGCACCTGGCGGCCGTGATACTGCATGTTGATCTGCGAGCCGCGCTTCTGCTCGCACAGCGTGATCACGGAACCGACGTAGTCCTGCGGCATGTACAGGTTCACGGTGACGATCGGCTCGCGCACTTCGGCGATGCGGCCGGGCTCCGGCATCTTCGCCGGGTTCTCGACCATGATCGTCGAGCCGTCGCTCTGCACGACCTCGTAGACGACCGTCGGTGCGGTCGTGATGAGGTCCATGTCGAACTCGCGCTCGAGTCGCTCCTGCACGATTTCCATGTGCAGCAGCCCGAGGAAGCCGCAGCGGAAACCGAAGCCGAGTGCCTGCGACACTTCCGGCTCGTACTGCAGCGATGCATCGTTGAGCTTCAGCTTCTCGAGCGATTCACGCAGCGCGTCGTACTGGTTCGCCTCGACCGGATAGAGGCCCGCGAACACCTGCGGCTTCACTTCCTTGAAGCCCGGCAGCGGTTCGGCGGCCGCCTTGGTCGCGTGCGTGACGGTGTCGCCGACCTTCGCGGCCGTCAGTTCCTTGATGCCGGCGATGATGAAACCCACCTGCCCCGCCGACAGCGAGTCGAGATTGCGCGACTTCGGCGTGAACACGCCGACGTGCTCGACCGGATACTGCGCGCCGGTCGCCATCATCTTGATCTTGTCCTTCGGACGCAGCGTGCCGTTGACGATCCGCACGAGCATCACGACGCCGACGTAGTTGTCGAACCACGAGTCGATGATCAGCGCCTGCAGCGGCGCGGCCGGATCGCCCTTCGGCGGCGGCACCTTCGCGATCAGCGCTTCGAGCACGTCCTCGACGCCGAGACCCGTCTTCGCGCTGCAGCGCGTCGCGTCGGTCGCGTCGATGCCGATCACGTCCTCGATCTCCTCGATCGCATTCTCGGGGTTCGCGGCCGGCAGGTCGATCTTGTTCAGTACCGGCACGACCTCGACGCCGAGCTCGATCGCCGTGTAGCAGTTCGCGACCGTCTGCGCCTCGACGCCCTGGCTCGCGTCGACCACGAGCAGCGCCCCTTCGCACGCGGACAGCGAACGGCTGACTTCGTACGAGAAGTCGACGTGCCCCGGCGTATCGATCAGGTTGAGGTTGTAGACCTTCCCGTCGCGAGCGCGATAGGACAGTGCAGCCGTCTGCGCCTTGATCGTGATGCCGCGCTCGCGCTCGATATCCATCGAGTCGAGCACCTGCGCTTCCATTTCACGGTCGGCGAGGCCGCCGCATACCTGGATGATGCGATCCGCGAGCGTCGACTTGCCATGGTCGATGTGCGCGATGATCGAGAAATTGCGAATATGATCCATTCAGTGCCGATCAAGCGAAAAAGGCGCGCTCGACGACTGCGGAGCACGCCTTGTAAGTCGGTGAAAAAACGGCTTATTTTAGCCGAAAAGGCCTTTGCCGGGCGGTAATTTGGGACGCCCGGTCAGGGACGCCCGGCCAGGGACGCCCCGCCGGAGGCCCTGGCCGGCGGGTCCGCCACCGGAAGCCCCGCGCAACGCGCGGCCGGCCGGCAGCAGAGCCGGGTTCAGCGCCGAGCCGCGAGCGCGCCGCGCACCCTCGCCTCGTCGAACCGGTGGCGGCACACTTCCGTGCCATCCAGCAACAGCACCGGCACGTCCTCGTCGTAACGCGCAACGAGTGCCGGATCCGCATCGATGTCGACGTAGTCGACCGCGACGCCGAATTCGGCCGCCAGCGGCGCCAGCGCATCGCGCAGGTCGTCGCACAGATGGCACCAGCCGCGGCCGTAGAGCGTGAACATCGGCGCGTTACTTCTGAATCGGGCGCGGGCGCACCGGCACGAACTGCGTGTTGTCGCCGCGCCGCACCAGCACCGCGACCGCCTTCTGCGGATCGAGCTGCGCGGTCACGTCGGCGAACTGCTTCGCGCTCGTGATGTCGGTGTCGCCGACGCGCAGCACGATGTCGCCGCGCTGCAGCCCCGCTCGGGCCGCCGGGCCGTCGACGCCGTCGATCTGCACGCCGTTCTTCAGCTTCAGCGACTTCAGCTGATCCGCGGAAAGGTCGCTGACCGTCAAGCCGAGCGAATTCGCCTGGCGCGGCTTCTGCGGCGCGCTCTTGCGCTGCTCGGCCTTCGCCGTCGTCTCGGCCGGCGTCTCGGCGATCGTGATCGGCAGATCGCGCGCCTGACCCTTGCGCCATACGCTGACGGTCGCCTTGGTGCCCGGCTTCGTGTCGCCGACCATGCGCGGCAGATCCGACGCCGTATCGACCGGCCGGCCGTTGAACTTCAGGATGATGTCGCCCGGCTGGATACCGGCCTTGTCGGCCGGACCGCCCGGTTCGACGCTGCTGACGAGCGCGCCTTCCGCCTTCGGCAGCCCGATCGAGTCGGCCACGTCCTTCGTCACCTCGCCGATCGCCACCGCGATGCGGCCGCGCGTGACCTTGCCGGTCGCCTTCAGCTGGTCGGCCACGCGCATCGCCTCGTCGATCGGGATCGCGAACGAAATGCCCATGAAACCGCCGGTGCGGCTGTAGATCTGCGAGTTGATGCCGATCACCTCGCCCTGCATGTTGATCAGCGGGCCGCCCGAGTTGCCGGGGTTCACCGCGACGTCGGTCTGGATGAACGGCAGGTAATCGCCCGTGTTGCGGCTCTTCGAACTCACGATGCCGGCCGTCACGGTGTTGTCGAGGCCGAACGGCGAACCGATCGCGACGACCCACTCGCCGACGCGCACCTTGTTCGAATCGCCGATCGCGACGACCGGCAGGTTCGACGCCTGGATCTTGACGACCGCGACGTCCGTGCGGTCGTCGACGCCGATCAGCTTCGCCTTGAATTCGCGCTTGTCGGTCAGCGTCACGTAGATGGTGTCCGCGTCGTCGACGACGTGCGCGTTGGTCATCACGTAGCCGTCTGCCGACACGATGAAGCCCGAACCGACACCGCGGTTCTGTTCGGTGTCGGGCGGATTGTCCGGCGCCGGCGCGTTCTTCGGATTGCCATTACCGCCGCCACCACCGTTGCCGGGCGCCTGCGGCAGCGGAATGCCGAAGAAGCGCCGGAAGAATTCCGACATGTCGCCATTATCGAAGCCTGGCGGGAGCACGCCGCGCGGGCCGGGCGTCGGCACGTTCGCGGTGGTCCGGATGTTCACGACAGCCGGCCCGACCTTTTCGACCAGATCGGCGAAATCGGGAAGGCTGGCAGCGGGAGGCGTGACCGCGGCCGCGGTATGCGGGGCGAGCGGCAGGCAGGCACACAGCACCGCCGCCGCGAACACTTTGCGCAGCGTGAGTTTCGTCATGTCGGAAGCCGTAGCGTTACTTGGTAGGGTAGGCCCACCCTCCTTGCGGAGAGGGACCCCCCTTGGAACCGTACGTGCGAGTTTCCCCGCATACGGCTCGAGCCTACAAACAAAGTCCTAGCTATTGCAGGACCGGCTTAGTTACAGCGATTCTACCAATGTGCACCTGCTGGTGGCAGTGTTGGTGCAGCAGCACTCTGTTGGATAGCGCGTCAGAACCGCCATGCATCCGGTACTCCAGATGATGGTCGTGCCAACCCGTTTCCTCCGTCAGAGCACATCCGCAGTGCGCGCACATCCCGCCCTGCGTCATGTATAACGAGACCCACTGCCGCCGATAACGCATCGAATCCGCCATGCGTTCCTGCCGTAGTAGCTCGCTGTACTGCTCCCATTCCGGATCAAAGGGATTGAAGTCCCCCTTCACCTTCTTATGCCGCTTGATAGCCGTACCACTAATTGGGTACAGAGCAAGCAGCCCCTCACTGCCGTCATCTCGAACAGTGTGGACGGCAAATACCCACTGCTTGTCATCGACGGGATGGAAGTACTTCCTTCTCACCCAGTCGGCGCTTTTCTGCGGGTGTCGCCTCTTTGACCACCGCCAGAGCCTCCGGAACACCAGATACTCCATGCGGCTGTACGCCTGTTTGGCCACCACGGGGCTGTGATACTGCGCCCATCCCCGTAGCATCGGATTCAGCTTCTGGATCAAATCCTTCTGCTTCACCGTCTTGTTGCCGCTGATCGTTTCCGCCACCTTGCGGTAGAACGCTTTTGCGTTCTTCTTGCTCGGTTTGATGAGCAGTTTCCCCGAGTACTTCCGGAAATTCCACCCAAGGAAATCGAAACCGTCGTCAATATGAGCGATCCGTGTCTTTTCCTCGGAGAGTTGCAATCCTCGTTGTGCAAGGAATGCTTCCACCCAAGGTCGAACTTCGTTTTCCAGCACCTCTTGCGAGGCACCAGTGATCACGAAGTCATCCGCGTACCGCACCACATTCACTTTCTGTTTCTGGGTCGTCCTGACTCCTAATGTCGCACGAAGGTGCTCCATCAGTCCTCGTTCCAACCCGTTCAGCGTCACATTGGCCAACGTCGGGGAAATGATGCCTCCCTGCGGCGTACCGGCCTCCGTTGCCTGTAGCTGACCGTTGTAAATCAGGCCAGCCTTCAACCATTTGCGGAGGATCTCCTTGTCCATTGGGACATGGTTCACCAGCCAGTCATGGTTGATATGGTCAAAGCACCCTTTAATGTCTGCTTCCAGTACCCATTGGGCCGAGGCCTTCTTGGACAGAGAAACAAACAGTTGAGACATGGCGTCAGCCGTTGAGCGATTTATCCTGAACCCATACGAGTTCGGGTCGCTCGTCGATTCCGACACCGGCTCCAAGGCCAGCAGATACAAAGCTTGCATCGCTCTGTCCCGCATGGTCGGAATGCCCAGAGGGCGTAACTTCCCATTGGCCTTGGGGATAAAGACTCTCCGTAATGGCAGAGGCTTATATCCGCGCCGCTTCAACCTGCCGACAGCTTCCCATCGGCACTCAGGCGAGTCCCATAGTTCGCGATCGACTCCAGCCGTTCGCGCACCCTGGTTCTGCGTAACACGTCGTACCGCGTGCAACTTTGCGGACAACGTGCGGGTCAGCATCCGTTGCAGGGCTTTCACCCTGCGCCAGTCGCCTTCCCGCGTCGCCTTCGCAATTCGAATCTGCATCCCTCTCACGTTCCGTTCCACTCGACGCCAATCTACGGCGTACCAGTTATCCGGCGCGTGGGAAAGCGCAGATCCATCCTTTCGGACGGATACTTTCATGCTGCTCTCCTACCTTGGGGTGATCAGCCCACCAGCGGAGACACAGCTGCCCCAGCGGGGCAGATATGCCCCACTGGGGAACCACTCTTGTTCTAGGTATGGGCACGTGCGTCCATACTTCGAACCGGTACTTGCAAACGGGCACAAGTGCCCGCGTTGCACCAAGTCAAAAAGGTCTGTCAGCCGTCTTGCGACGGTAGACCAGACGGAAGTCTGCCCGCTTTCGCGTGAGGTAATGTTTCAACCTCTATGCGAGCCATTACAGCCCGCCATTCGCTTTTTCCGTCCTCCCATACCCGCACTGCCAACAGTGTTCCTCACGGTCCACCTGCCAAGCCAACTTCTCTTGGCGGCTATACGGGCTTACCGCGTTCCCGGCATGTCACACGACTGACTTAGGCCCTGCCTCTCCCCCGGCGGCTTGACGACGACGTAACCCGAGACTCCAGCGAGTTATCCAGCCGCACACCTTTTGGTTGATGCCTATCATCAGCTTTGGCATCGTAATACTGACGAGGTTTATCAGCAGTTCACTTACATTGGCCGTATCAGTCAACCTAGCTCCTTGACCCCTTGCTGCTAGGGATCTCCAAATAGTGATCTCACAATCACTACCTGCCCGAGACTTCCGGGGGCTACGTTGTCAGAGAAGCTTCACACCCCACCGTTACCAGTGGCGCATGTCCTCCTAGGTTACTGCTGGTCGCACAGCAGGTTCACTGCACCCACCCATCAACTGGTGAGGCCGAACAATGACACACCGAGCATTCGCTCGACCAGATACGTACCCCGCATCCGGAAGCTACGGGGAAATTGCAAACACCAATCCGCTTTGTTAGCGGATTTGACGCCGCTAACAAGGCGGAACCTGACGGTAATCAGGCTAATGCAGATGCGATAAACGGTTAGCTGCAACCGCTTTTCGCCTACGGTGAGTTCCGGCGTACAACTGCCAGTTCCCACTTCTCAAAAATAGTGACCAGAGGTCACTCTATGGTCGGCTCATCGCCGACAGTCGATGCGACTCGCGTCGCACGAAGCCTTGTATTCTATGGCAGACGCGAACTGCTGCAACGTGGCCGGCGGCACTTCGCCGAGCACGGTGATCCAGTAGTCGCCGCGACGCTTCACGAGCACGTGGGTCGCGCCGGTGCTGCCCGCGCCTTCCTTGCGCGTATTCTTTTCGGCCGGCTCGATGAAGACGGAGATCGTCGCGAGGCCGTCCGTGAAGACGGCCTGGTCGACCGGAATCGGAGGATCACCGGCGTCGCGCGCGGCCATCGGCCGGCGCACCTCGCGAATCTTCCGGAAGCCGGCGATGGTCGGCGCGATCTGCCAGCCCTGCGCCTCCATGTCGACCGCCGCGACCGGCGGGCGGACCACCGTCCAGCCGCTCAGGTTGCGCATGCCGGCCGCGATCGCGGATTTGTCACCGGTCGCGCCGCCCGTCTGCAGCTGCGAAAACGCGACCTGCTCGAGCACGTGATCGCTCGCATCGAGCGTCTGTGAACGCAGCAGCAGCCCGGTGCGGGTGTCGGCCCACAGCTTGTAGGTGAAGCGGTACGCGTCCTTCGGCACGAGCTCGACCACCTGTGCGTCGATCCCGGCCACACGGTCCTTGCCGAGCAGCTTCGCGTCGTAGACGGACATCACGTGCTCGCCGCCGGCACCGAGCAGCGCGGGGAACGAATCGCGCGTCTGGCGGCGCTCGACCACGCACAGCTTGCGCTCGGGCACGAACGTGTACAGCTCGTCGTTATGCCGCAGCACCTTGCGCGGCTTGCCGTCGAGCGACTCGATCCGCTCGAACTCGCCGTCGCGGGACGCCACATGCGCGATGCGCGACGACTGGACATACCCGCCGCGCTGGTAGACGAACGTACCCTCGTAGCTCTGCTGCTGCGCCGCCTGCTGGATGCGGTCGAGCCAGTCCGCCGCACCCTTGCGGGTCGCGACGGGATCGTCCGGTTGCTGGGCGCTGGCAGGCAGGGATTGAACGGACAACAGGGCGGCTGCGCAAAGCAGGAGAGCCGGCAGCCGCTTCCATCCGGAGATGGCGTGATTCAACTGCAATGTCCGCATCGGGTTTATTGGCCTGGCGTGGTGGTCACGGCAGCGCGGATCAGCGGCATCGAGCCCGTGACGACGGGCTGCTGCGCGAATTGCTGATGCGCTTCAAGGTATTGGTCGAGACTTGCGTCGCGGATGATGTTGACGTCCTGCAGGCCCGGCTGCGCGGATGCCTGTGCAACCGTCACGCGCTGCAGGTTGCCGCTCTGCGGCGCGCCTGCCGATGCGACCTGGACGGCGCCCGGCACACCCGCCGTCTGCATCTGCGGGACGACGATCCACGTCAGCGTGGCTGCCGCGGCGGCCACCGCGAACGCGGGCACGACACGCCGGCGCAGCGACAGCAGCTTGCGCGCGACCGGCGCGGCGGCCGGCGCGAGCAGGTGCGGCTCGCTTTCGAGCGCGGCGGACATGCGCGCGGTGAACGCGACGCTCAGCGCGGGCGACAGCGCGAGCTCGTCCGAGCGCAGCGCATCGCCGATCAGGTGGTAATGGGCCCACGCAGCGCGATCCGCGCGGTCGAGCTCAGCCAGAAACTGCCCGTGATCCGGGCCGTCGAACAGTTCACCGTCGACCAGAGCGGAAAGGCGCTCGCCGCGCGAGCACGCTTGCGACTGCGTATTGACCGACCCCATGATGCTCCCCATCTTGCACACACCCCGTCGTGATTTCACGACTCTATCCGTAATAGACCCCGACCCGCGTCGTTGCGCCCGCCGCGCTTACCAGCGCTTGCCTTCGGGCGTATCGAGCAGCGGACGCAATTTCGCAGCGATTGCCTCGCGCGCCCTGAAGATCCGCGACCGGACCGTCCCGATCGGACAATCCATCATTTCCGCGATCTCTTCGTAGCTCAAGCCTTCGATCTCGCGCAGCGTAATCGCCTGGCGCAGCTCTTCGGGCAGGACGGCCATTGCAGCGTTGACCGTCTCGGCAATCTGCTTGCTCATCAACATCGACTCAGGCGTGTTGATATCCCTTAGTTGGTCTGCGTCGGAGAAAGTTTCCGCTTCCTCGGCATCGGCCTCGGTGGAGGTCGGTGCCCGCCGGCCCTGCGTCGCAAGGTAGTTCTTCGCCGTATTGACGGCAATCCGGTACAACCACGTGTAGAACGCCGACTCGCCGCGAAATTGCGGCAGCGCACGATACGCCTTGATGAACGCGTCCTGGGCCACATCCTCGACCTCGGCGGGATCCCGCACGAGGCGCGAGATCAGCCGAATGATCTTGCGGTGGTATTTGGAGACCAGGAGTTCGAACGCTGCCTTGTCGCCTTTCTGTACGCGCTCGACCAGAGCCTGATCGATTTCTTTTTCACTCACCTGACAAATCCGTTAACTAGGGATGCAACGCGGAGCGTTATTGTAGCGTTCCGGCGCCGGCCGCTGGTTACGGCTGGTAACCGCGCCGCCGTCATGCCCGCCCCGCCGTGCCCGCGGTACGCGCCAGCACGGACAGCGCGCTGAACGACGCGGTGTCGAGCGCATCGGCCGGAATCAGCAACGGCCGCGCGCGCCGGGCGCCCTGCCCGACCGACAGCACGAGCAGCAGGCTGCTCCAGTGTGCATGACCCGTCACGCGGCCCCGGGCCAGCAAGCGCCCGGTGCGGCCAAACGCCGCAATCTCCCCGAATGCATCGATCCGCAACTCGGCCGGCAGCCGGCGGGCACAGGCTCGCGCGGCGCACACGGCAAGCAGCGCGGCCGTCGCCGCCGACACGCACGCGCCGGCAGCGGCACCGGCCCGCGGCGCCCAGAACAGGTACGCGGAGACGGCCGCCGCCGCGACGAACGCGGCCAGCACCACATACGACACGGCCGAGGCCCGCAATGCAAAGCATTGCGGACGCCCGGCCGGAGCATCGAATGGACTCGTCAAGCGATTTCAGCGTCAGACGCGCTTGAACACCAGCGTGCCGTTGGTACCGCCGAAGCCGAAGTTGTTCTTCACGGCCACGTCGATCTTCATGTCACGCGCGGTGTTCGCGCAGTAGTCGAGATCGCACTCGGGGTCCTGATTGAAGATGTTGATGGTCGGCGGCGACACGTTGTTGTGCAGCGCCAGCACCGTGAACACCGACTCGAGGCCGCCCGCGCCACCCAGCAGGTGACCCGTCATCGACTTCGTCGAGTTCACCACGAGCTTGTACGCGTGCTCGCCGAATGCCGCCTTCACCGCATCGGACTCGTTCTTGTCGCCGAGCTGCGTCGACGTGCCGTGCGCGTTCAGGTACTGGACCTCGTCCGCGTTCACGCCGGCGTCGCGCAGTGCCGCGACCATGCAGCGGCGAGGACCGTCCATGTTCGGCGCGGTCATGTGGTACGCATCGCCCGTCATGCCGAAGCCCGAGACCTCCGCATAGATCTTCGCGCCGCGTGCCTTCGCCGCCTCGTATTCCTCGAGCACCATCACGCCTGCACCCTCGCCCAGCACGAAGCCGTCACGGTCCTTGTCCCACGGACGGGACGCGGTGGCCGGATCGTCGTTGCGGGTCGACAGCGCGCGCGCGGCCGCGAAACCGCCGATGCCCAGCGGCGACACCGTCGATTCGGCGCCGCCCGCGACCATCACGTCGGCGTCGCCGGCCTGAATCAGGCGCGCCGCGAGGCCGATGCTGTGCAGACCGGTCGTGCAGGCCGTCACGGCCGCGAGGTTCGGGCCCTTCAGGCCGAACATGATGCTCAGGTGACCCGAGATCATGTTGATGATCGAACCCGGCACGAAGAACGGGGAAATCCGGCGCGGGCCGCGATCGACGTAGGTCTGGTGCGTGTCTTCGATCATCGGCAGGCCGCCGATACCGGAGCCGACCAGCACGCCGATGCGTTCCGCATTGGCTTCGTTCACTTCGAGGCCGCTGTCCCGGATCGCCTGGACGCCGGCTGCGATGCCGTAATGGATGAACGTATCCATGTTGCGGGCTTCCTTCGCCGGGATGTACTCCTCGGCGCTGAAACCCTTCACTTCGCCCGCGAAATGGCAGGCGAGGTTCGACGCATCGAACTTCGTGACGGTGGCGATACCGGACTTGCCGGCGACGAGATTGGCCCAGCCGTCGGCAACATTATTGCCAACAGGCGAAATCAGCCCCAGGCCTGTAACAACAACACGACGGCGGCTCACGGTAACCTCTTTTCCATTATTGGATGACAAAAACAAAAGCCACAGTGGCCACAGGAACCAGCCCTGCGAGCCCTGTGGCTGTTAGTCCGTCCGGCACGAAGCCGGCAGGATGGCGCGTCAATCGCGAAGATCGCGGCGACGTGGCGGACAAGCGCGAAAGGCGCTTACGCCTTGACGTTTGCGCGAGCGTAGTCGATCGCTTGCTGAACGGTCGTGATCTTCTCTGCTTCTTCGTCCGGGATTTCCATGCCGAACTCGTCTTCCAGAGCCATCACCAGTTCGACCGTGTCGAGCGAATCCGCGCCCAGATCGTTCACGAACGATGCCTCGTTCTTGATCTCGGCTTCCGCGACGCCCAGTTGCTCAGCGACGATCTTCTTGACACGTTGTTCGATGTTATCCATTACCCCTCCGAGGGAAAGTTCAGATTTACAAGTGCGCGCATTTTATCAGGTTTGCTGACGGCAAAACGCGCGTTGGCTTGATGGTCGATCAAGCACCGATCCGCCTGAAAAACGGGATACGGCGCGGATGGTAAACGAAAACCGTTACGACATGTACATGCCGCCGTTCACGTGCAGCGTCGTGCCGGTGATATAACCGGCCTGCGGCGATGCGAGGAACGCGACGGCATGGGCGATGTCTGCCGGGCTGCCGAGGCGGCCGAGCGGAATCTGGGTCTTGAGCGCGGCCTGCTGTTCTTCCGGCAGCGTCTTCGTCATGTCGGTGTCGATGAAGCCCGGCGCGACGCAGTTCACCGTGATGCCACGGCTGCCGATTTCACGTGCAAGCGCACGCGTCATGCCCGCGACGCCGGCCTTCGCGGCCGCGTAGTTGACCTGGCCCGGGTTGCCGGCCGAGCCGACCACCGACGTGATGTTGATGATGCGGCCGCCGCGGGCCTTCATCATCGGGCGCAGCACCGCGCGCGACAGGCGGAACACCGACTTCAGGTTGGTGTCGATCACCGCATCCCAGTCCTCGTCCTTCATCCGCATCGCGAGCTGGTCCTGCGTGATCCCCGCGTTGTTGACGAGCACGTGGAGCGCGCCGAATTCCTTCACGGTCGCGTCGATCAGCGCTTCGGCTGCCGCCGCGTCGTTGACGTTCAGCACCGCGCCGCGGCCCGTCACGCCCGCTTCCGCGAACCCGGCGGTAATCGCGGCGGCGCCCGATTCGCTCGTCGCCGTGCCGATCACCGTCGCGCCCAGGCGCGCGAGTTCGAGCGCGATCGCCCGGCCGATGCCGCGCGATGCGCCGGTCACGATCGCGACCTGTTTATCGAGAGTCTTTTCCATGAATCGAATATCCGTCTCTTGAGGAAAGGCGCCGCGTCAGGCGGTCGCCAGCTTCAGTGCTTCGTCGAGCGAAGCCGGATCGAACACCGATGCGCCGACCAGGTTGCCGTCGATGCGCTTCGTCAGGCCTGCCAGCACCTTGCCCGGACCGCATTCGATCACGTGCGTGACGCCCGTGCCCGCGATGTGCCGCACGCATTCGACCCAGCGCACCGGGCCCGCGGCCTGGCGCACCAGCGCGTCCTTGATCGCGGCCGGATCGCTGACCACCGCGACGTCGATGTTGTTGACGACCGGAATCTGCGGCGCCTTCACGTCGACGTTCGCCAGATAGTCGCGCAACTGGTCCGACGCCGGCTTGAGCAGCGACGAATGGAACGGCGCCGATACCGGCAGCGGCAGCGCGCGTTTCGCGCCCTTCGCCTTCGCGATCTCGCAGGCCTTCTCGACGGCCGCCTTCGCGCCCGCGATCACGACCTGCGCCGGCGCGTTGAAGTTCACCGCTTCGACGATGCCCGCTTCCGCGGCTTCGGCGCACACGGCGCGCACCATGTCGTCATCGAGACCCAGGATCGCCGCCATGCCGCCCTGGCCGACCGGCACGGCCGTCTGCATCGCCTGCGCGCGGAAGCGCACGAGCGGCACCGCGTCCTTGAACGCGATCGCGCCCGCGGCGACGAGCGCCGTGTATTCGCCGAGGCTATGGCCCGCGACGATCGACGGTGCCGGACCGCCGGCCTGCTGCCATGCGCGATAGCACGCGTAGGCGGCCGTCAGCATCACGGGCTGCGTGTTGGTGGTCAGATTCAGCTCTTCGGCCGGACCTTCGGCGATCAGCTTGCCGAGATCCTGATTGAGTGCATCGGATGCTTCCTGGAGCGTCTCGCGCACGACGGCGAGATCGGCGAATGCGTTGAGCATGCCGACCGACTGCGAGCCCTGCCCCGGAAAAACGAATGCGAATTTCATATCGTCCCCAATTGAATCGATTCGGACGGCGCGCACGAACGGCGCGCCGGTTCGGGATCCGCGCGCAGCAATTGCGCGCCGCGGATCAGTAGCGGAAGACGGACGCGCCCCACGTGAAGCCGCCGCCGACGCCTTCGATCAGCACGTGCTGACCGCGCTGGATGCGGCCGTCACGCACCGCGGCGTCGAGCGCCAGCGGGATCGACGCAGCCGACGTGTTGCCGTGCTGGTCGACCGTCACGACCATGCGCTCCTGCGGCAGGCCGAGCTTGCGGCAGGTGCTGGTCATGATGCGGATGTTGGCCTGGTGCGGAATCAGCCAGTCGACCTGCTCGGGCGCGAGATTCGCCTTGGCGAGCGCCTCGATCGCGACCTTTTCGAGCACGTTGACCGCGAGCTTGAACACGGCCTGCCCATCCATGTACAGGAACGCGCTGCCGTCGATCACACCGCGATTGACGTTGCCCGGCGTGCAGAGGATGTTCGAATAGCTGCCGTCCGCGTGCAGCGCGCTGCCGAGCACGCCCGGCTCTTCCGAGGCGGACAGGATCACCGCGCCCGCGCCGTCGCCGAACAGCACGCAGGTCGTGCGGTCCTTGAAATCGAGAATGCGCGAGAACGTCTCCGCGCCGACGATGAGCGCCGTGCGGTGCTGGCCGCTGCGGATGAAGCTGTCGGCCGTCGCCATCGCATAGGCGAAGCCCGAGCACACGGCCTGCACGTCGAATGCCGCGCCGCCGTTCTTGATGCCGAGCTTGTTCTGCAGCAGGCAAGCCGTGCTGGGGAACACGAAATCGGGGGTCGAAGTCGCGACGATGATCAGGTCGATCGACTGCGGATCGATATCGGCCGCCTCGATCGCACGGCGCGCCGCTTCGAGCGCGAGATCGCTCGTCGTGACGTCCGGTGCGGCGAAATGGCGCGCATGGATGCCCGTGCGCGCAACGATCCACTCATCGCTCGTCTCGATGCCTTCCTTCGCGAGACGGTCGGCGAGCTGCTGGTTCGTGACCCGGTCGGGCGGCAGGTAGCTGCCCGTGCCGAGCACGCGGGAATAGAGAGTCGATTGGGCCATTTATGCTTTAGAGGATTGCGCAGCGGAAGGTTCGGCGTGGTGGCCTGCGGCCGGGCTCGTCGGGCCTGCGCCGCCCGCGTCGTGTTCGCCGTCGCCGAGCGACACCGAATTGTCCGCCATCGCACGCGTGAGGCGCTCCAGCACGCCGTTTTTGACGGCATCATAACCCCGTTTGATCGCCCACTCAAACGCGTAGGCGTCGGCCGAACCGTGGCTTTTGATCACGAGGCTCTTCAGCCCCAGCAGCGCCGCGCCGTTGTACTGGCGGTGATCGACGCGCTTCTTGAAACGCATCAGCACCGGCAGCGCGAGCAGCGCCATCAGCTTCGACATCAGCGACCGGCCGAACTCCTCGCGGATGATGTCGGACAGCATCTGCGCGAGCCCTTCGGACGTCTTCAGCGCGACGTTGCCGACGAAGCCGTCGCAGACGATCACGTCGACCGTGCCTTTGTAGATGTCGTTGCCTTCGACGTTGCCACGGAAATTCAGCGTGCTGGCGCGCAGCAGTTCGCCGGCGCGCTTGATGGTCTCGTTGCCCTTGATGACCTCTTCGCCGATGTTCAGCAGGCCGATCGTCGGACGCTCCTTGCCTTCGAGCGCGGCGACGAGCGCGTGCCCCATCTCCGCGAACTGCAGCAGGTGCTGCGGCTCGCAGTCGACGTTCGCGCCGAGGTCCAGCATCATCGTGTAGCCGGTCGGGTTCGGCAGCGCGAACGCGATCGCAGGCCGCTCGATGCCGGGCAGCGTCTTGAGCACATAACGGGAAACGGCCATCAGCGCGCCGGTGTTGCCGGCGGAAATACAGGCCTGGGCCGCGCCTTCCTTGACGTGGTTGAGCGCGACACGCATCGAAGAATCCTTCTTCTTGCGCAGCGCCACTTCAACCGGGTCGTCCATCGCCACGACTTCGGTGGCGGGCACGATGGTCAGCGCGGGATCGTCGAGGGCTTTCAGCTTTTTCAGCTGAGCGCGGATCGCGCTTTCGATGCCGACGAGCATCAGGTGCGCATCGGGATGCGCGCGGACGAACTTGACTGCCGCGGGAACGGTCACGGACGGGCCGTGGTCGCCTCCCATGCAATCGATTGTGAGCTTTACGGTCATGGAATGCGACGAATTTCAGGCACAAAAAAGCGGCAGTTGAATGCCGCCTTTTTGTTGAGCCAGGAAAGTGTCAAGCGAACCAGTTGTCACGCGAACGGCGATCGTAGCGCGCAACGCGTGACTTGACGCTTAGTCGTTCTTCGTCTTGACGACTTTCTTGCCGCGATAGTAGCCGTTCGGGCTGACGTGGTGACGCAGGTGCACTTCACCCGTGCTCGGCTCGACTGCCAGCGGCGCTGCCGTCAGGAAATCGTGCGAACGATGCATGCCGCGCTTCGACGGCGACTTCTTGTTTTGCTGGACTGCCATGACTAACTCCTAAATAATTTTCCGGATTCTAACACAGCCCGATCCGGCGCTTAACTACCCTGGCCCAAAGCCCTTACGCCTTCCCGCGCCACAACTGCTTAGTGTTTCTTGCTGCCGTCCCCGTCCTTCTTCAGCGCTTCCAGCGCTGCGAACGGATTCGGCCGTTTGCCCTCGTCCTCGTCTTCGGCGGACTCGTCGTCCGCGTCTTCCGAAGGACCGCTCGCACCCGACACGAGGCTTTCGTGAACTGCCGGGCAAACCTCGTGCTTGGGCACGAGCGGCAACGAAAGCAGCAACTCCTCTTCGATCAAGTCGACGAGATCGAACTGGCGTGAGCCCACGATCACATCGGCTTCATCGTCGTCGAGCGGAAATTCTTCAGCTTCTTCTTCGGTCGCAACGACCCGGTACGTCATGTCGACGTCGAACGTCTGGTCGTACGGGGTCATGCAGCGCTGACACGTGAGCCACGCATGGCCATGCACCGCGAGGCGCAGATACGGCTGCTGCCCATCGGCGCCGTCGTCCTGCAACTCCTTCTGGGTGAACCCTTCGGCCTGCCACGTGAAGACCGTGTCGCGATCGGGCGCGTCCGCCGGCACTTCGTTCAGCATGCGCGGCAGTTGCGACAGGCGCACGGCACCCGCTGCCTGCCGCCCGCTGCGGGCGAATTCGAACAGATCGACCGCGTGCGGATCAAGCGCTGCCGCAGGCTTGCCAGAAGAAGTGTTCATGTTGCGCTCCTGCCTACAGGCTGACTTGCGGGATCCGGCTTGCTGGCGCCACTCATTTGACGCCGCGCACGTACGCGATCCACGCCACGTACGCCTCGCACGATTACGTACTTTACTTCCGAAGACCCGGCAGGCGCCACCACCGCGGAAAGCCTGCCGACGAAAAGCGGGAAAGCATACCTGTTTTACCTTTTGCGGTCAATCACTTATGCTTGCGCCCTTGCAACACCGCGCCACACCCGACGACTCACCGACCCAACCGACCATGCCGGATACCGTTTGCCGCCCGCCGCGGCTGATTCTCGCCTCCAGTTCCCGCTACCGCCGCGCGCTCCTCGAGCGCCTCGGCCTGCCGTTCGACGTCGTGTCGCCCGACCTCGACGAAACCCCGCTCGCGGGCGAAGCGCCGGCCGCGACCGCGCTGCGCCTCGCCGGTGCGAAGGCGCGCGCGGTCGCGGCGACGATCGACGCGCCGGACGGCGTGCTCGTGATCGGGTCGGACCAGGTCGCGACGTTCGACGGCCACCAGATCGGCAAGCCCGGCACGCACGAGCGCGCGCTCGCGCAGCTGCTGTCGATGCAGGGCCGCGACGTCGAATTCCACAGCGCGCTCAGCCTTTACGACAGCCGCACCGGCGAAACGCAGAGCGAGGACGTCGTCACACACGTGCGCTTTCGCTCGCTGCCCGAAGCCGAACTCGATGCGTACCTGCGCGCGGAAACGCCGTACGACGTCGCCGGCAGCGCGAAGTCCGAAGGGCTCGGCATCGCGCTGCTGGATGCCATCGACTCCGACGACCCGACGGCGCTCGTCGGCCTGCCGCTGATCGCGCTCACGCGGATGCTGCGCGCCGTCGGTTATCCGCTGTTCGCCGCACCCCAAGGAGACCGCGCATGACCGCCGGCACGCTCTATCTCGTCCCGAACACGCTCGGCGAGGGCGACGCATCGATGCTCGCCGCCGTACTGCCGGCCGCCGTGCAGGCGCGCGCCGGCACACTCGGCTATTACATCGGCGAAAACGCGAAAACGACCCGCGCGTTCCTGAAGAAGATCGGCACGACGCGGCCGATCCAGGAAATCGAGATCAGCGAACTGAACGTCAATACGCCGGCCGGCGCCATCGACCGGCTGCTCGCGCCCATACTGGCCGGCGCGGACGCCGGCCTCGTGTCGGAGGCCGGCTGCCCGGCCGTCGCCGATCCGGGCGCGCTGCTGGTGCGCCGCGCGCACGAGCGCGGCGTGAAGGTCGTGCCGCTCGTCGGGCCGAGTTCGATCCTGCTCGCGTTGATGGCGTCGGGCCTGAACGGCCAGAGTTTCGCGTTCAACGGCTACCTGCCGGTCGATGCGGCCGCACGTGCGAAGCGCTTGCGCGAACTTGAGCAACTGTCACGCAAGGCGCGCCAGACGCAGATCTTCATCGAGACGCCGTACCGGAACCAGGCGATGCTGGATACGCTGGTCGCGACCTGCGCGCCGTCGACGCAAATCTGCGTCGCGGCCGACCTGACCCTCGAGACCGAGACGATCGCCAGCCGCTCCGTGGCGGACTGGAAAAAGACGCCTGCGCCGAATCTGCAGAAGCGCCCCGCCATCTTCCTGCTGCTCGCGAACTGAAGCCGGCGGCCGCGCGACACGGGGCGCCCTGCCCCGTTCGCCGCGGCGCCGGCTGGCCGCCGCTCAGCGCAGGCTGAACGACGTGCCGCCCGCGGTGAGCGCCTTCATCGCGGCACCGCCGACCGCAGCGCCGAACTTGCGCGCGACGCGGTTCGTCAGGCTTTCCTTCACCGTATAGTCGACGAGATCCGGCGCCTTCAGCACGTCGCGCGCGACCGTGTCGGTCGTGCCGTAGCCGTCGGCGAGCCCGAGCTCGACGCTCTTTTCGCCGGTCCAGAACAGCCCCGAGAACATGTCGGGCGTTTCGTGCAGCCGCTTGCCGCGGCCGTCCTTCACGGCCTTGATGAACTGCGCATGGACCTGGTCGAGCAGCGCCTGCGCGTGGGCATCCATCTTCGGCGTCTCGGGCGAGAACGGGTCGTAGAAGCCCTTGTTTTCGCCCGACGTATGCAGGCGGCGATCGACGCCGAGCTTGCCCATCAGGCCCGTGAAGCCGAACCCGTCCATCAGCACGCCGATCGAGCCGACGATGCTCGCCTTGTCGACGAAGATCTTGTCGGCGGCGGACGCAATGTAATAACCGCCCGATGCGCACATGTCGGTCACGACGACGTACAACGGCTTGTCCGGATACTTCTTGCGCAGCCGGCGGATCTCGTCGTAGACCATCCCGGCCTGCACCGGGCTGCCGCCCGGGCTGTTGATCCGCAGCACGACGCCGGCCGTGCCGCTGTCGTCGAAAGCAGTATCCAGCGCCGTGTTGATGTCGTCGGCGTTCGCGTTGGTGCCCGCCGCGATCTCGCCGTCGATCGTCACGAGCGCCGTGTGGCGCCCGCTCGCCGAGAATTTCGAGTCGCTCGAGAAATCGATCAGCGCGAACGCGAGCAGCACGAACACGCCGAGGAACGCGAAACGGAAGAAGATCTTCCACCGCCGCGCGGCGCGCTGTTCCTTGACGGCCGCGAGCGCGATCCGCTCGAGCGCCGCGCGCTCCCAGTTCGGTTCGCGGCTGTCGGAACGGGACGAGGAATCAGGAAGGTTCGGTTGGTCGGCCATGCAGTGGTGTCGTCAGTCGGTCGTGGCGGGAGGGGGCGAAGCGGCGGGACCCAGGTCGGCATCCGGTAGCCAGAATACCGCACGCCCGTCCGGCGTGTCGCGCTCGTCGACCTCGACCGGCCGCAGGCGGCCGCCGCGGCACGGGCCGCCGACGCACTTGCCGGTATCCGGCGCGTAGATCGCGCCGTGCGTCGCGCACATCAGGTACAGGCCCGACGACTCGAAGAACTGCCCTTCGGCCCAGTCGAGCTCCATCGGCACGTGCGCGCAGCGGTTCAGGTAGCCGTATGCACGGCCTTCGTAGCGCACGAAGAACACGACCGCCTGCTCGCCGCGCAGCGTCGCATCGACGCGCACGCCGGCACCGCCGTCGGCCAGCGCGTCCGATGCGCACACGCGCACGGCATCCGGCGCCGCGCTCACGCGTGCTCCCGCAGCCACGCGGCCAGCGCGCCGACGTCCGGCGCGACGAAGCGCGGTGTCAGCGCGGCCAGCGCATCGGCCGTGTGCGCGCCGTACGCGACGCCGATGCCGGCCGCCCCCGCACTCGCGGCCATCTGCAGGTCGTGCGTGGTGTCGCCGATCATCACGGTACGCGCGAGATCCTGCCCCAATTCACGGGTCAATTCGTGCAGCATTGCCGGATGCGGCTTCGAGAACGTTTCGTCGGCGCAGCGCGTCGCATCGAACAGGCTCGTGAGCTTCGATTGGTCGAGCACGCGGTTCAGCCCGACCCTGCCCTTGCCGGTCGCGACCGCGAGCAGGTAGCCGGTATCGCGCAATTCCGCGAGCAGTTCGCGCACACCGGCGAACAGCTCGATGCGCTGATCGTCCAGCAGGTAGTGATAGCGGTAGCGTTCGGCCAGCCGCGGATAGTCGGACGGATCGAGGGTCGGAGCAGTAATCTGCAGTGCATCGCGCAGGCCGAGGCCGATGACGTAGCGGGACGCCTCGTCCGACGGCGTGGGCAGGCCGAGATCGCGGCAGGCGGCCTGGATGCTGTGCGCGATGTGCGCAGTCGAATCCATCAGCGTGCCGTCCCAGTCGAAGACGATCAGATCAAATTGCTGTCGGGCCATGCGAGTCAGGCGGTATCGCGCAGAGCGCGGAGTTGATCGAGGAAGCGCCGGCATTCGTCCGGCAGCGGCGCATCGAACTGCAACGCCTCGCCGGTCAGCGGATGCGCGAGCTTGAGCCGGTGCGCATGCAGGAACATCCGCTTGAGCGACGGTTGCGCGTTCGCGCGCGCCAGCGCCTTGTTCAGTGCGAAATCGCCATACTTGGCGTCGCCGGCGATCGGCAGGCCGAGATGCGCGAGGTGCACCCGGATCTGATGGGTCCGACCCGTCTTGAGTTCCGCCTCGACCAGCGCGTAGTCCGGCCAGCGCTCGATCAGGTTGAACACCGTGTGCGACGGCAGGCCATCGTCCTGTACGCGCACGCGCCGCTCCCCTTCCGGGGTCGAATACTTGAACAGCGGAGCCTTCACCACGCGACGGCGGCCCCAGTCGGGCTGCCATTCGCCGTGTCCGCACGCGAAGTAGCGCTTGTCCATCCGGTTCTCGCGGATCTGCTCGTGCAGGCCGACGAGCGCCGTGCGCTTCTTCGCGAGCATCAGGATCCCGGAGGTCTCGCGGTCGAGCCGGTGCACGAGTTCGAGGAATTTCGCGCGCGGGCGGGCCTGGCGCATCTGCTCGATCACGCCGAACGCGACGCCGCTGCCGCCGTGCACGGCGACGCCGGCCGGCTTGTTGATGACGAGCAGCGCGTCGTCTTCGTACAGCACCTCGAACTGCGCGGGCGGCACGATCGGCGTGTCGGCGCGCGCGAGGTCGGCCGCCGCCACCCGCACGGGCGGCACGCGGACGAGGTCGCCGAACGCGAGACGGTACTGGGCGTCGACCCGACCCTTGTTCACGCGGACTTCGCCGCTGCGCAGGATCCGGTAAATATGGCTTTTGGGCACGCCTTTACAGACGCGCAACAGGAAGTTGTCGATCCGCTGACCGGCCGAGTTTTCGTCGATCTGGATCATCGATACCTGGCCGCTTGCGACTGAATTCTGGGATATTTTGCCTAACTCATTCATACTGAATATAATTTTGCCCAGCCTGACGTTGAGGGTGGCCTGACAGGCCGGTCCCGACGGAATCGGGCAAGGCGCAAGCGCAAACCGTTATTTTACTTGCGCCGGGGGTCTGCTGCTCGCCCCTAATCAAAGAGATGCAGCAAGTTGCACGCACGGCGCCGGCCGTCGGCAAGGATCGCGCCCACAGGCGGATTCGGTCGATCAGGCGCCGCGGTAACGGAAAGTTGGTTGAAAAGAATTTGATCGGCAGCCCGACGGCGCGAGGTGCGTCCGCAGGCTGCCGGTTGCGAAAATTACGGCGTTGCGCCCGATTTGGCCCCGCGAAGCGTGCGGGGCTTGGCGACGTCAAACCAGGGAAGTACACCCCAGGCGGGAAAGTCGGGCTGGATTCGATACTCCCCGCTGCGGCCCAAGCCGCAGCATCTGCCGCCCGTCGGCGCGCGCGACGCATTGCGCGCGCCCCGTGGCAGTGCCCCGGTCTCAGGCTTAGCGCGCTTTCGCAGCGTGCGGTGTGTGGACGCCGTGCTTTGAAGCCGTGTTCGCAGGTGCCCTATGGCCGCCGGCCCCGTCTTTCGGGCCCAAGCGCCTCTTCAGGCAATTCTCCCCGCCATCCTTCCCGCTCCAGCGTGCTTGTGACAACACAACAAGGTGCGGCCTGCCGTCGTTCCCGCCCTCGCGACTGACAACCGCGAGGCGCCGGCAGCAGAGCCGCCTGGAGTCGTTCATGAAACGCATGCTGTTCAATGCGACGCAGCAGGAGGAGCTGCGCGTCGCCATCGTCGATGGGCAAAAGCTCATCGACATCGACATCGAGACAGCCGGGCGCGAACAGCGCAAAGGCAATATCTACAAAGGTGTCATCACGCGCATCGAGCCGTCGCTCGAAGCGTGCTTCGTCAACTACGGCGAAGACCGCCACGGCTTCCTGCCGTTCAAGGAAGTCGCCCGCCAGTACTTCAAGGAAGGCATCGACATGCGCTCCGCGCGCATCCAGGATGCCCTGCGCGAAGGCCAGGAGCTGATCGTCCAGGTCGAGAAGGAAGAGCGCGGCAACAAGGGCGCCGCCCTCACGACCTTCATCTCGCTCGCCGGCCGCTACCTCGTGCTGATGCCGAACAATCCGCGCGGCGGCGGCGTGTCGCGCCGGATCGAAGGCGACGAGCGTCAGGAACTGCGCGAAACCATGGCGCAGCTGCAGATTCCGGACGGCATGAGCATGATCGCCCGCACCGCGGGCATCGGCCGCAGCGCCGAGGAACTGCAGTGGGACCTGAACTACCTGCTGCAGCTGTGGCGCGCGATCGAAGCGGCGTCGCAAAGCGGCAATGCCGGCCAGCCGATGCTGATCTATCTGGAATCGAGCCTCGTGATCCGCGCGATCCGGGACTATTTCCAGCCCGATATCGGCGAAATCCTGATCGACACGACCGAGATCTACGATCAGGCCCGTGCGTTCATGGACATCGTGATGCCGGACAACGTGTCGAAGGTGAAGCGCTACCACGACGACGTGCCGCTCTTCTCCCGCTTCCAGATCGAGCACCAGATCGAGACCGCGTACTCGCGCACGGTGCCGCTGCCGTCGGGCGGCGCGATCGTGATCGACCACACCGAGGCGCTCGTCGCGATCGACGTGAACTCGGCGCGGGCGACCAAGGGCGCGGACATCGAGGAAACGGCGACCCGCACGAACCTCGAGGCGGCCGACGAAGTGGCCCGCCAGCTGCGCCTGCGCGACCTCGGCGGCCTGATCGTCATCGACTTCATCGACATGGAGTCGGCGAAGAGCCAGCGCGAAGTCGAGCAACGCCTGAAGGACGCACTCAAGCACGACCGTGCGCGCGTGCAGATGGGCAAGATCTCCCGCTTCGGCCTGATGGAACTGTCGCGCCAGCGCCTGCGTCCGGCCCTGTCGGAAGGCAGCCACGTGACGTGCCCGCGCTGTAACGGCACGGGCCACATCCGCGATACCGAATCGTCCGCGCTGCAAGTCCTGCGGATCATTCAGGAAGAAGCGATGAAGGAAAACACCGCGGCGATCCATTGCCAGGTGCCAGTCGAGGTGACCGCCTTCCTGCTCAACGAAAAGCGTCAGGAAATCAACAAGATCGAGTCGCGCTTCAAGGTCGGCATCGTGCTGATCCCGAACAAGCACCTCGATACGCCGCATTACAAGCTCGAGCGCCTGCGCCATGACGACGCGCGCCTCGACGATCCGCGCGCGTCCTGGAAGATGGCCGAGGAAGCCGCCCGCGAACTGGAGTCGGAAACCGGCTACAGCAAGCGCGCGGCCGACGTGAAGCCGAAGCAGGAAGCGGCGGTCAAGGGCATCACGCCCGAGCGTCCGGCACCGAGCCCGGCACCGCAGCGCCCGGTCGAGCCGGTTGCGGCACCCGCACCGGTCGCCGCGGCGAGCGGCGGCTTCATCGGCTGGCTGAAGGGTCTGTTCGGCATGTCGCCGGCTCCGGCGCCCGCGCCGATCGCACCGGCGCCGGCCAAGGAACAGGCTGCCCGTCCGGCCCGCGAGCGGACCGAGAAGACCGAGCAGCGCGGCGGCGATCGCAACCGCAATCGTCGTGGCGGCGCCCAGCAGGCTCAGGGTGGTCGCGACCAGGCAGCGGCAGGCCGTGGCCAGTCGCAACGCCAGGAACGCGAAGGCAAGGAAGCGCGCGAGCCGCGTGAACCGCGCGAGGGTCGCGAACCGCGTGAAGGCCGCGAGCCGCGCGAAAGCCGTGAAGGTCGTGAGGGCCGCGAAGGTCGCGAGGGCCGTGGCCCGCGCGAAGGCCGCGAATCGCGCGAGCCGCGTGAAAGCCGTGAGCCGCGCGAACCGCGCGAGAACCGCGAACCGCGCGAGCGCACCGAGCAGCCGGAAGCCGTCGAGGCAGCCGGCCGCGGCGAGCGCCAGGAACGCGGCGAACGTCGCGAGCGCGGTGAGCGCCGCAAGCCGACGCAACACGCGGCTACGCTCGAGACCGTCACCCGTGGCGAGAACCATCCGGAAGCGGAAGCCGACCAGGCCGCAGCCGTCGCCCTGCCGGGCGCCGATGTCGCAGCCGACGCGGAAGCCGGCGCACGTGACGGCGAGGAACGTCGTCGCCGCCGCCGCGGTCGCCGCGGCGGTCGTCGCGAGCGCGAGGACGAAGGCGCAGTCGTCGACCACGCCGAGCAAGGCGCGGACGGCGAAGCCGTGCAAGCTGTGACGACGGAAGCCCCGAGCGCGTTCGAGCCGGCCCATACGGCCGCACCGGTCGCCGTGGCAGCGGTCGCCGCAGCGGGCGCCGTGGTAGCCGAGGCCGCAGTCGAACAGCGTGCCGAAGCGGTCGAGCCGGCCGTGGTCGAGCCGCAACCGGCACCGGTTCGCGTCGAAGCGACGCCGGTCGCGCCGATCGAGCCCGCCCCGGTCGCACCGGTCGCCGAATCGGTACCGGTCGCGCCGGCCGCTGCTCCGGAAGCCGGCCCGGCACCGGTCGCGGTGTCGCCGACCGATGCGTTCGAAGTGCCGGCTGCCGTCGAAGCGCCGCAGTTCGCGCCCGTCGAGCAAGCCGCACCGGCATCGGTCGCCGCGGTTGAAGTCGCTCCGGCACCGGTCGCCCCAGCACCGGTCGCGCCGGCAGCCGTCGAACCGGCTCAGGTCGAACCGGCCCCGGTCGAAGCCGTTGCCGCGCCCGCGCCGGCGCCGGTTCAACCGGCCGCTGCGCCCGCTTCGGCGAGCCTCGACGTCGTGCTGGAACAAGCCGGCCTCGTGTGGGTGAACACGGATGCCGCCAAGTTCCGCGCTGCCCAGGAAGCCGCGTCGCGCCTGCCGCGTCCGGCCCGCGTGCCGCGCGAGCGCAAGGCGCTGCCGCCGGTCGATACGACCCCGATGCAGCAGGTCGAGACGTCGCACCATTAAGCGGCGCATCGCCCGACCAGGAAAAGCCCGCCTCCGGCGGGCTTTTTCATGTCCGCGCTGCGGGTTTCCGCCCACCGGCCCGGCCGGCCGCTTGCGGCTAAAATAGAAGACTGGCTCGCACTTCTTTCAACATGTCCCGACGCATCATTCCCCTCGCCGACGTCAGCGGGATGCCGGATATCTCCGGCGTCGCGCATACCCCTGACGGCGCCCTGGCCGACACGTTCGCCAGGCCGCTGCGCGACCTGCGCATCTCGGTGACGGATCGCTGCAACTTCCGTTGCGTGTACTGCATGCCGCGGGACGTGTTCGACAAGGACTACCCGTTCCTGCCGCACAGCGCCCTGCTCACGCACGAAGAGATCGAGCGCGTGGCACGGCTGTTCGTCGCACACGGCGTCGAAAAGATCCGGATCACCGGCGGCGAGCCGCTGCTGCGCAAGAACCTCGAGTTCCTGATCGAGCGCCTCGCGCGCCTGACGACCCACGACGGCCGCCCGCTCGACCTGACGCTGACCACCAACGGCTCACTGCTCGCGCGCAAGGCGCGTGCGCTGAAGGATGCCGGCCTCACACGCGTGACGGTCAGCCTCGACGCGCTCGACGACACGCTGTTCAAGCGCATGAACGATGCCGACTTCGCGAGCGCCGACGTGCTCGACGGCATCTTCGCCGCGCAGGCCGCGGGCCTCGCGCCGGTCAAGGTCAACATGGTCGTGAAGCGCGGCACCAACGACCGCGAGATCCTGCCGATGGCCGAGCGCTTCCGCGGCACCGGCGTGATCCTGCGCTTCATCGAATACATGGACGTCGGCACGTCGAACGGCTGGAACATGACCGAAGTGCTGCCGTCCGCGGACGTCGTCGCGCGGATCGCCGAGCAGTTCCCGCTCGTTCCGCTCGAGCCGCACACGGCGGCGGAAACCGCGCAGCGCTGGGGCTATGCGGACGGCAGCGGCGAAATCGGCGTGATCTCGAGCGTCACGCAGGCATTCTGCGGCGACTGCACGCGCGCGCGGCTGTCGACCGAAGGCAAGCTGTACCTGTGCCTGTTCGCGTCGACCGGCCATGACCTGCGCGCACTGGTGCGCGGCGGCGCGAGCGACGCCGAGATCGCGACCGCGATCGCCCGGATCTGGCAGGCCCGCACCGACCGCTACTCGCAGCTGCGCGGCAGCGCGGCCGCCGACGCCGCGCCCGACGGCGCCGGCAAGCGCGTCGAAATGTCGTACATCGGCGGCTGACGCGCGCCGCCCGCCCCGCTTTCCCGCGATGTCCGCTTCCGCCTCGCCTTCCATCACCGGCCTGCTGCTCGCGGGCGGGCGCGCGACGCGCATGGACGGCGCAGACAAGGGCCTGCAGCTGCTCGACGGTACGCCGCTCGCGCTGCACGTGCTGCGCCGGCTCGCGCCGCAGGTCGACGAGACGCTGATCAGCGCGAATCGCAACGCCGCGCGCTACGCCGAACTCGGTGCGCCGTTCGATGCGCGCATCGTACCGGACGAAACCCCCGATTTCCCCGGCCCGCTCGCGGGCCTGCTCGCCGGCATGCGCGCGGCGCGCGCACCGCTCGTCGTGTGCTCGCCGTGCGATACGCCCTATTTGCCGGCCGACCTCGTCGCGCGGCTGCACGCGGCACTCGACGCGCAGCAGGCCGACATCGCGATGGCGGTGACCGTCGACGCGCACCACGCGCGTTCGCCGCAGCCGACCTTCGCGCTGCTGCGCGCGTCGCTCGCCGACGATCTCGCGGCCAGGCTCGCGGCCGGCGAGCGCAAGGTGCGTGCGTGGTACGCACGCCACAAGACGGTCGAAGTCGAGTTTCGCGACGAGCGTGCGTTTTACAATGCCAATTCCTGGCAGGAACTTGCCGCGCTTGCCCGCCGCTGACGGCACCGGCATCCGTTCCCGCCCGCCGCATGCGCCTTCGCGCTTCGGCGCCCTCCGCGGGCCACCGGCCACGAACCCGATACGCCTCGCGGCGCAGTCCGACTGATGATCACGCAATCCTCGCCCGCCTCCCGAACCGCACCCGATTCCGCGGCCCCGCTGTCGCTCGCCGATGCGCAGGCGCTCGCGTGCCGGTTCGCGGTGCCGGTCGACGCGTGCGAAACGGTACCGCTGCATGACGCCCTCGACCGCGTGCTCGCGGCCGACGTGAATGCGCCGTTCGACATTCCCGCATACGACAACTCGGCGATGGACGGCTACGCATTCGACGGCAGCGCAGTCGCGCTGGCAGCGGCCGCCGACATCGCGCTGACGGTCGCCGGCACGGCACTCGCCGGCCATCCGTTCGATGGGGCCGTGGTGCCCGGCACGTGCATCCGCATCATGACCGGCGCGGCGATGCCGGCCGGATGCGACACGGTCATTCCGCAGGAACGCGTGCGCGTCGACGGCGACGTCATCCGCTTCGCCGCACACGAGGTCGCGCGCGGCGCAAACTGCCGCCGGGCCGGCGAAGATCTCGCGCGCGGCGCCTGCGCGCTTGCCGCCGGCCGCATCCTGCGCCCGTCCGATCTCGGCCTGCTCGCATCGTTCGGATTGCGCGAAGTCACGGTGCGCCGCCGCGTGCGCGTCGCCGTGTTCTCGACCGGCGACGAACTGCGCGAACCCGGCGAGCCGCTCGGCCGCGGCACGCTGTACGACAGCAATCGCGGGATGCTGGTCGCGATGCTCGAAAGGCTGCACATCGACGCACTCGATCTCGGGATCGTCCGCGACGATCCGGCCGCGCTCGAACGCGCATTGCACGATGCGATCGCCGCACAGGCCGACGCGGTGATCACGTCCGGCGGCGTATCGGTCGGCGAAGCCGATTTCACGCGCGACGTGATGGCGCGGCTCGGCGACGTGACCTTCGCGAGCCTCGCGCTGAGGCCCGGCCGGCCGCTCGCGTGCGGCACGCTCGCGCGTGCGGGCGACGGCCGCGTGCTGTTCTTCGGGCTGCCCGGCAATCCGGTCGCCTCCGCCGTGACGTTCTACGCGATCGTGCGCCCCGCACTGCTGACGCTGGCCGGCGCGCACACGCCGCCGCCGACGATGTACACGGCACGCAGCACGCAGGCGCTGAAAAAGCGTCCGGGCCGTACCGAATACCTGCGTGCGATCGCGACGCGCGCCGCCGACGGCCAGTGGCACGTCGCGCCGGCCGGTTCGCAGAGTTCCGCATCGCTGAGCGGCCTTGCGGCCGCCAACTGTTTCATCGTCCTGGGCCACGATTCCGCGGCAGTCGACGCGGGCGCCCCGGTCGACATCCTGCCGCTCGACGGCCTGATCTGAATTCCAATCGGTATATTTCTACGGGGGCAATCCGCACATGAAGAAACAAATCTCGTCGATCGCCGCGGGGCAGACCGCGAAGGCGCTGATCCTCGTCTACCTGACGTTCAGCGTGCCGATCGTGCTGCTCGGCATCCTGGTCGCGTACATCCGTTACGGGATGGTCGAACTGAGCACGATCCTGAGCGC
The DNA here is from genome assembly GCF_003854225.1 of Burkholderia sp. Bp8986. Lineage (NCBI taxonomy): Bacteria > Pseudomonadati > Pseudomonadota > Betaproteobacteria > Burkholderiales > Burkholderiaceae > Burkholderia > Burkholderia sp. Bp8986. Next base: position 103,180 of record NZ_QTQM01000016.1, read on the forward strand.
GCTGCTGCTGAACGCGATCCTCGGTTTCGTGCTGCTGTGGATCGCCTGCCACGCGTACAACTGGGTCGCGTCGCGCTTCGGCGGCATCGAGATCGTGCTGTCCGATCCGCCGGAGGAAGCGTGAGCGGCACACCGCTGATCCGCGCGGCCGAAACGCGCGACGTTGGCGCGATCCTCGCGCTAATGCGCGAGCTGGCCGAGTTCGAAAAGCTCACGCACCTGTTCGTCGCGAGCGACGCCGACCTGGCCGACGCGCTGTTCGGCGAACGCCCCGCCGCCGAAGCGCTGGTGGCCGAGCGCGACGGCGCGATCGTCGCGTATGCGCTGTTCTTCCACAACTATTCGACGTTCCTCGGCCGGCGCGGGCTGTATCTCGAGGATCTGTACGTGCAGCCGTCGCAGCGGGGCACGGGCCTCGGCACCGCGATGCTGCAGCACCTCGCGGCACTCGCCGTCGAGCGCCGCTGCGCTCGCTTCGAATGGTCGGTGCTCGACTGGAACCAGCCGGCGATCGACTTCTACGAGAAGATGGGCGCGACCGTGCTGCCGGAGTGGCGCATCGTGCGCGTCACCGGCGACGCACTGGACGCGCTCGCCGCACGCTGAACGCGCGCCGGCTACGCCGGTCGCCGTGTCAAAGGAAAACGGGCGCCGCGGCGCCCGTCTTCGTTCCAGCCGGTTTCGGCTGCGTGCATCATGCGGGATGCGTCATGCGTCGTCCGCATCGGCGCCGTCGGCGGCTTCCGCGCCGAGCAGCCCGGCCGCCGTCTCGCCCGGCAACGCCTCGACCTGTTTCAGCTTGCGGTTCATCACACGGGTGCGCTGCTCGGCGGCCTCGATCGAACGCGTGACCGTCTCGAGCTGCGCCTTCGTGCGTGCGAGCACGTCGCCAAACTTGCCGAATTCGGTCTTCACCGCACCGAGCACCTGCCATACCTCGCTCGAGCGCTGCTCGATCGCGAGCGTGCGGAAGCCCATCTGCAGGCTGTTCAGCAACGCGGTCAGTGTGGTCGGCCCGGCCACCGTCACGCGATAGTCGCGCTGCAGCAGGTCGGTCAGCCCCGGGCGGCGCAGGATCTCCGCATAAAGCCCCTCGGTCGGAAGGAACAGCAGCGCGAAATCGGTCGTATGCGGGGGCGCGACATACTTCTCGGCGATCGTGCGCGCCTCCATCCGCACGCGCGCCTCGAGCGCACGGGCCGCCTCCTCGACCGCCACCGAATCGGCACGCTCCTGCGCATCGATCAGGCGCTCGTAGTCCTCACGCGGAAACTTCGCGTCGATCGGCAGCCACACCGGCGGCGCGTCGCGCGTGCCCGCGTCGCGTCCCGGCAGCCGGATCGCGAACTCGACGCGTTCGCTGCTCTTCGGCACCGTCGCGACGTTCTTCGCGTACTGGTCGGGCGTGAGCATCTGCTCGAGCAATGCCTCGAGCTGCACCTCGCCCCAGGTGCCGCGCGTCTTCACGTTGGTCAGCACCTTCTTCAGGTCGCCGACGCCGGCCGCGAGCGTCTGCATCTCGCCGAGCCCGCGGTGCACCTGCTCGAGCCGGTCCGAAACGAGCTTGAACGATTCGCCGAGCCGCTGCTCCAGCGTCGCATGCAGCTTCTCGTCGACGGTGCGGCGCATCTCCTCGAGCTTCGCCGCGTTGTTCGTCTCGATTTCCTTCAATCGCTGTTCGAGCGTCGCACGCACTTCGCCGATCCGGCGATCGTTGGCCTCGGTCAGCTGTGTGAGCTGCCGGTTCAGCGTGTCGCCGAACAGACGCAGCGCGACCGTCTGCTCTTCGCGCGCCTGCTGCGCCTGGCGCTGCACGCTCTCGCGCATCGCGTCGAACTGCTGCGCGTTGCCCGCGACCAGCTTGCCGAGCTGTTGCGCGAAACCGTCGATCTGGTTGTTCTGCACGGTCGCGATGCTCGTCAGCTGCGTCGCGAGCGTCTGCTGAAGCTGCGAGAAACTGCCGGCCAGCTCGGTGCGCGAACCACGCGCGTTCTCGACGATCTCGCCGCGCAGCTCGCGTTCGAGCCGCTCGACCGCAAGCGCCTGCGCGTGCGCGGCGTCCTCGATCTGGTCGCCGAGCACGGCCGCGTCGTCGTGGCGGCCGCCGCCGCGCACGATCGCGACGATCGCCACCGCCAGCGCGACGGCCAGCACGACGACCGCCGCCAGCAACAACATCGTCGTCATGCGCGCGGCTTCCCGATCACGTCAGGGTTGATCGGATTCGGCGGCTGCCCCGCGCGCGGCCCTTCGCCCAGCGCGGCGATCAGGTTGTCGGCCGCGAGGTTCGCCATCGCGCGGCGCGTCTTTTCGGTCGCGCTCGCGATATGCGGCGTCAGCACGACGTTCGGCACCTCGAGCAGCGCCGGGTGCACGCTCGGCTCGCCTTCGAACACGTCGAGGCCGGCCGCGGCGATCGTCCCGTCGCGCAGCGCGGCGGCCAGCGCCGCGTCATCGACGATGCCGCCGCGCGCGATGTTGGTCAGCGTCGCGGTGGGCTTCATCTTCGCGAGTTCGGCCGCGCCGATCGTATGATGGTTCTCCTTCGTGTACGGCAGCACCAGCACGACGTGATCGGCGCGCGTGAGCAGCGCATCCTTCGACACGTATTCGGCGTTCAGCTCGGCCTCGATCTCGGGCGCGACCCGCGACCGGTTGTGATAGATCACCTGCATCCCGAAGCCGCGCGCGCGGCGTGCGAGCGCCTGGCCGATGCGCCCCATGCCGATGACGCCCAGCGTCGAGCCGTAAATGTCGCCGCCGAGGAAACCGTCGTACGCCCACTTCTGCCAGTGCCCGGCGCGCAGCCAGTGCTCGGATTCGGCGATCCGGCGCGCGGCGGCCATCATCAGCGCCCAGCCGAAATCCGCGGTCGACTCGTTCAGCACGTCGGGCGTGTTGGTGCCGAGCACGTTCGCCGCGTTGAATGCGGCCATGTCGAAGTTGTTGTAGCCGACCGCCATGTTCGACACGACGCGCAGGCGCGGCGCCGCCGCGAGTGCAGCCGCCCCGACCGGGTCGCCCGCCGTCAGCGCGCCGTCCTTGTCCGCGAGACGCGCGGCGAGCGTATCGGGGGCGAGCGCGTCGCCGTTGTTCCAGTCGACTTCGAAATACTGCTCGAGCCGTTCGATCACGTCCGGAAAGATCGGACGTGCGACCAGGATCTTCTGCATCGCCATCTCCGCATGCCGCGGCCGGAACGCGGCGCATCGTGCGCCGCCCGAACCGTCCGCGCTTGGTTGAAAATCGTCAGCCTACGCCGTGAAGAAGATCCACGACGTAAGCAGGAATACAGGTACCAGTATGGCGAACGCCCAGCCGAGATACGCGAAGAAGCTCGGCATCTTCACGCCGCGCGATTCCGCGATCGCCTTCACCATGAAGTTCGGCGCGTTGCCGATGTAGCTGTTCGCGCCCATGAACACCGCTCCCGCGGAGATCGCGGCGAGCGTCGTCGCGCCCGCCGTCATCAGCGCTTGCGCGTCGCCGCCCGCGAGGTTGAAGAACACGAGGTAGGTCGGCGCGTTGTCGAGGAACGACGACAACAGGCCGGTGGCCCAGAAGTACATCGCATCGATCGGCTTGCCGTCCGACCCCGTCACGAGATGGACGATCTGCGCGAACGCACCGTCCGCCCCCGCGCGCAGGATCACGATCACCGGCGCGATCGTCACGAAGATTCCCGCGAACAGCTTCGCGACCTCCTCGATCGGCGCCCAGTTGAACGCGTTGCCTTCGCGCGCGGAGCGCGGCGTCAGCGCAAGCGACGCGAGTGCCACGACAACCAGCGCGACGTCGCGCACGAGATTCTGCAGCGCGACGTGCGTGCCCCACACGTCGAACGTGATGCCCGGCTTCCAGATGCCGCTCATCAGCACGAGGCCGATCACGGCCGCGAGCAGCACGAAGTTGACCTTGCCGTCGATCGACAGCGCGCCATCGTCAGGTGTCGGGTCGAGCACGACCGGCCGCTCCTCGCCGCCCTTCCGGTAGAAGTACGTATCGAGCACGAAGAACAGCGTCAGCAGCACCGCGCAGATGAACAGCATCGGCAGCGCGAGATGCGTGGTCGTCCAGAAGAAGCTCACGCCGTTCAGGAAGCCGAGGAACAGCGGCGGATCGCCGAGCGGCGACAGCGAGCCGCCCGCGTTCGCGACGAGGAAGATGAAGAAGATCACGACGTGCACGACGTGCCTGCGATTGTCGTTCGCGCGCAGCAGCGGCCGGATCAGCAGCATCGCGGCGCCCGTCGTGCCCATCACGCTCGCGAGCAGCGTGCCGAGCGCGAGGATCGCGGTGTTCAGCTTCGGCGTGCCGTGCAGGTTGCCGTTGACGCAAATGCCGCCGGCGACCGTATACAGCGCGGTCAGCAGCACGATGAACGGGATGTACTCCTCGAGCAGCGCGTGCACCAGCGTTCCGAACGCCGTGCCCGCGCCGAACGCGACCGCGAACGGGACCAGAAACGCGATCGCCCATGCCGCGGCGATCTTGCCGAAGTGGTGATGCCAGAACACCGGCGCGACGAGCGGGAACACCGCGATGGACAGCAGGATCCCGGCGAACGGGATGCCCCAGAGTGCGGACAGCGTGGCACCGTCGAGCGTGGCGGCCGATGCGAGCGCGGGAACGGCGCCAAGCGCGGCTCCCGACGCCATGCCCGCCCAGGCGGCATGTCGTTTCATGCAGAACTTCCTTGTGCGAGTGAGTCGAGTGAGGATCGAGCGGACGCGATCGTCATGCACCGCGCACGACGATCGCGTGAACGCGGTACGGGCCGTGTGCGCCCAGCACGATGGTCTGCTCGATATCGCCGGTGCGCGACGGGCCCGATACGAAATTGACCGCGCGCGGCAATTCGCCGCGCTCCGCGCGAATCAGCGCGAATGCGTCTTCATGGCCCGCGACGATCCGCGACGCCGGCACGATCGCGATGTGGGTTTCCGGCAGCAGCCCGGCCGATGCATAGGTGTCGGGGCCGGACAGCAGCACCAGCGAGCCCGTTTCGGCGGTGGCGCAAAAGCAGCCGGTGAGGCCGACGAGATCGCCGTCGCGCGGCTTGCGGCATTCGACCGACAGGCCGGCGCCGGCCCAGTCGAGCTCGGCCAGCGTGCGCCATGCGACGGCCTGCATCGGCAAGCCGTGAGCGGAAAGATAGCGGGCAGCGGCGGCGGGCGCGTCGGCCAGCGTCGCGACTTCGTCGACCGTCGTCGACAGGCGCGCCGCTTCATCGACGAATGCGGCGACGAGGTCGGCCGGCATCGGCGGCCGCGGCCCCTCGGGATGGCGGGCGAGATAGTCGGCGACGCCGTCGCGCTCCGCTGCATCGGGTTCGGGCGCGCGTCCTTGCGCCGCGCGAATGCGTGCGAGGATCTGGCGACGGGCAGCGGAAGTGTCCATGAACGGTCCTCGTGACGTTGGCGTGCGATACCGTCGGATTATACCGGCCGCCCCCGCCGCGACGCACCTCGCCGGACGGCCGACGCTTGCTACGATGCGGCGTCGTCGGCCGGCTGCGCGATGCCGAACACCTGGCGCAGGTACGCGAGATACGCCTTGTCGTCGCACATGCTCTTGCCCGGCGTATCCGACAGCTTCGCGACCGGCTGCCCATTGCAGCGGACCATCTTGATCACGATCTGCAGCGGCACGTAACCGAGATCGTTCGTGAGGTTGGTGCCGACGCCGAACGCGAGCTTGCAGCGGCCGCGGAACCGTTCGTACAGCTGCATGACCTTCGGAATGTCGAGCGCGTCGGAGAACACGAGCACCTTGGTGCGCGGATCGCAGCGGTTCGCCTCGTAGTGGCGCAGCATGCGCTCGCCCCACTCGAACGGATCGCCTGAATCGTGGCGCGCGCCGTCGAACAGCTTGCAGAAGTACATGTCGAAGTCGTTCAGGAACGCGTCCATCCCGTAGACGTCCGACAGCGCGATCCCGAGGTCGCCGCGATACTCCTTCGCCCACATCTCGAAACCGTAGGTCTGCGAATCGCGCAGCCGCGGGCCGAGCGCCTGGCAGGCCTGCAGGTATTCGTGCGCCATCGTGCCGAGCGGCGTCAGGCCGTGCTTCATCGCGTAGAACACGTTGCTCGTGCCCGCGAACTGCGGTCCGAGCCCGTCGCGCAGCGTCAGCGCGACCTCTTCGTGCCAGACCTTCGAGAAGCGCCGGCGCGTGCCGTAGTCGGCGATCTTGCAGTCGGCGAACTCGGGCTTCGCGCCGAGCAGCTTGATCTTCTCGCCCAGCCGCTCGCGGCCTTCGCGATAGTCGGGCTCGCGCTGCGTGTTGCGGAAATAGACCTCGTTGACGATCGCGAGCACCGGGATCTCGAACAGGATCGTGTGCAGCCACGGCCCTTCGATCACGATGTCGATCTCGCCGTTGCCCTTCGGCGAAGGCGTGATCGAGATGTACTTCTCGTTCAGGTGGAACAGCGCGAGGAAGTCGACGAAGTCGCTCTTGATGAAGCGCATGCGCCGCAGGTAGTCGAGTTCGTCGTCGGTGAAGCGCAGCGCACACAGGCCGCGCACCTCGTCGCGGATCTCGTCGATGTACGGCACGAGATCGACGCCGGGCGTGCGACACCGGAACCGGTACTCGACGTTTGCGGCAGGAAAGTGATGCAGGACGACCTGCATCATCGTGAACTTGTAGAGATCCGTGTCGAGCAGCGAAGTGATGATCATGTTTACGGCACCGCCAATATCGTGACAGGGCCCCGGCGCACCGCGCGCCGCCCGGTCTGTCGGCCATGTTACCCGAATGCGGGCCCGACCATCGTGAAACCGCCCTGCCCGACGCGCCGGGCGCGCGGCCGCACGCACCGCGCCCGCCGCCAGCCCCATAAACTAATCACGAAACGATATAAGCCGGAAAGCCGACCACGCCATGCGGGTTTTGCGCTTCAGTTACAATGCCGCTTTTGGCGCACACGCCACCCCATATATACCGCCAAGCAGGAGCGTTTTAATGACTCACGTTGTGACCGAAGGCTGCATCAAGTGCAAATACACGGATTGCGTGGATGTGTGCCCGGTGGATTGCTTCCGTGAAGGTCCCAACTTTCTCGCCATCGATCCGGACGAGTGCATCGACTGCGCCGTGTGCGTCGCCGAGTGCCCGACCAATGCGATCTATGCCGAAGAAGACGTTCCGGGCGACCAGCAGCAGTTCACCGCGCTGAACGCCGAGCTGGCGAAGGACTGGCCGTCGATCACGAAGACCAAGCCGGCACCGGCCGACGCGGACGAGTGGAAGGACGTGCAGGACAAGCTGCACCTGCTCGAGCGCTGATCGCGCAGCGGCGCTGCAAAAATTTTTTGGTGCGCCGCCGCTCAAAAGTGTTGACAGGTTAGCGAACACTCCATACAATCTCGTTTCTCTGCTGTTGTTGTTTGTTCCCCGATAGCTCAGTCGGTAGAGCGCCGGACTGTTAATCCGTAGGTCCCTGGTTCGAGCCCAGGTCGGGGAGCCAGACAGCGAAAGGCCCGTCATTCGACGGGCCTTTTGTTTTTCCGGCGCCCGCCGGTCACCGCCGCGCATGCTAGAGTTTCTGTCCCGCATTCGCATCCGGTTCCGTCGATGAAGCACCGCCTCCTTTCCGCCGCGTCGCTCGCCCTTCTGCTCTCCGCCTTTGCCACCGCGCCGCTCGCGCACGCGGAGGAAGTCGGCAGCGTCAACACCCATTTCCGCGTGACGGGCTCCGACCGCGTGGTCGTCGAAGCGTACGACGATCCGCTCGTGACGGGCGTCACCTGCTACGTGTCGCGGGCGCGCACCGGCGGGATCAAGGGCACGCTCGGCGTCGCCGAGGATCCGAGCGAAGCGTCGATCGCGTGCCGGCAAGTCGGCCCGCTCAGCTTCAAGGAGCCGCTCAAGCAGCAGACCGACGTGTTCAGCGAACGGATGTCGTTCATCTTCAAGACGCTGCACGTCGTGCGCGTGGTCGACAAGAAGCGCAACACGCTCGTCTACCTGACCTACAGCGACCGCATCGTCAGCGGCAGCCCGAAGAACGCCGTGACCGCCGTGCCGATGCCGGCCGGCACGACGATTCCGGTCAAGTAAGCCCGCGCCGGCCGGGCGCGCGAGCGCTACACTGTCGATTCGACCGCCCTCGCGCCCGACCATGTCCGCCCTCCGCCTTCTTCCGGACTCCGCACGTTACTGGCGCACGCCGCTGCTGCCGGACGCGGATCTGCTCACCGCCACCTATCGCGACCACACGTTCGCGCCGCACTGGCACGACGCGTACACGATCCCCGTGATCCTCGAGGGGGCGGAGCGCTACACCTGTCACGGCAGCGGCCATGTCGCCGAAACCGGCACCGTGCCCGTGATCAATCCCGGCGAAGTGCACACCGGCTCGCGCGCGACCGACGAAGGCTGGTGCTATCGCGTGAGCTACGTGCCGGTCGACTACATTCGCGCGCTCGCGAGCGCGATCGCGGGGCGGCCGCAGGATGCGCCATGGTTCCCGTCCGACGTGATCCGCGACACCGATCTCGCGGCACGGCTCGCGCTGGCCCACCGGATGATGGAGGCCGGCAGCGAACGCATGCCGCCGTTCCACCCCCACGAGCAGCCGGCCGCCAATGATCCGGCCGCCGCGGCACCGCGCGTCTACGATCCGCTCGCCGCCGAAACGGCGATGCTCGATGCGCTGTCGACACTGATCGCGCGCCATGCCGACGCGCGGCTGCAACCGGCGGCGCTCGCGGCCGACGAACCGCGCGTCGACGCGATGCGCGAACGGCTCGCCGCCGATCTCACGGGCACGGTCACGCTCGACGACGTCGCGCAGGCCGCCGGCCTGTCGCCGTTTCACGCGGCGCGCCTGTTCACGCGCACGACCGGGATGCCGCCACATGCGTGGCGCAACCAGCTGCGGCTGCAGCGCGCGCTTGCGCCGTTGCGCGCGGGCGTGCCGATCGCCGATGTCGCCGCGGCCAGCGGCTTCGTCGACCAGAGTCACTTCACGCGGCATTTCAAACGAATGTTCGGCGTGCCGCCCGGACGCTGGCAGGCGCGCTGACGCCCTTCCCTGCATTCGACGACGGACGGCAACCCGCACGCACGCAGCGCCATCGGCACCCGCGCGGGCGCAAGAACATACAAGCCGCCGCCGCATCACCCCGCTATCCTCCATTTCATGGAGACGCGCCCCTTGAACCCCACACCCACACCTACGCCCCCGCCTCGCCGCCCGCTCAACGAGTGGCTCGACGGCGCACGCGACACGATCCCGATGATGATCGGCGCGGCACCGTTCGGCGTGATCTTCGGCACGCTCGTCGGCGGCGGCCCGCTCGCCGCATGGCACGGCGCGCTGATGTCGCTCGCGGTGTTCGCGGGCTCCGCGCAATTCATCGCGCTCGGCCTGATCGCGGGCAGCGCGAGCTTCGTCGTCGTTCTCGCGACGACGCTGATCGTGAACCTGCGTCACCTGCTGTACAGCGCGACGCTCGCGCCGTACGTCGCGCACCTGCCACTACGCTGGCGCGCGACGCTCGGCGCGCTGATGACCGACGAGGTGTTCGCGGTCGCCTACGCGCACTACCGCCACTTCCCGCCCGGCGCGATCGGCCCGCACTACTTCTTCGGCTCGGGCCTCGCGATGTACCTGAACTGGCAGGTCTGGACGCTCGCGGGCATCGGCTTCGGCGCGGCCTTCCCGGGCCTCCAGTCGCTCGGCCTCGATTTCGCGATGGCGGCCACCTTCATCGCGATCGTCGTCCCGCAGCTCGGCACGCTGCGCTATCTGGCGGCCGCCGCGACGGCCGGCACGCTCGCGTACTTCTGGCAGGGCTGGCCGTACAAGCTCGGGCTGCTGGGCGCGGTCGCCGCCGGCGTCGTGGTCGGCGTCGCGCTCACGCTGCTGCACGAGCGTTCGCGCACCGCTTCACGCACGGAGGCCGCATCGTGAGCTACGCGCTGCTGATCCTCGGGATGGCCGTGATCACCTATGCGATCCGGACGACGCTGTTCCTGTTCGGCGAGCGGCTGACCTTCCCGCCGCTCGTGCGGACCGCGCTCGGCTTCGTGCCCGTCACCGTGCTGACTGCGATCATCGTGCCGATGACCGTCTCGCCGCACGGCGGCACGGCCGAGCTGACCTGGCGCAATCCGCAGCTGGTCGGCGCGCTCGCCGCCGTGCTCGTGTCGGCGACGACACGCCGGCCGCTCGTGACGATCGCGGTCGGGCTCGCGGTGTTCTTCTTCTGGCAAGGGGTCGTGATGCCGCACTGGCTGCCGGCCTGAGCGGACCTCGCCGGCCGCGCTCAAGTTTCCGTCCGGCGCGCCGATATAGGAAGTGAAGACCCGCCATCGGCCTCGGCGCGAACCGGTCCGTCGACGCCGCGCCCGCACCGGTGCGCGATGTCGGCCGCCGGCCCGCGCGGGCCGCCATCGAGACGATTCATGGGCCAGATCACCCTTTCCCTCAAGGACGACACGCTTGCGTCCCTGCGCAAGGACTACGACGCGTTCGTGCGCGTGTCGCTGAAACTCGACCCGCAGTTCGCGACGCCGTCGTTCGAGGATTTCCTGCGCGCCAAGCTGCTCGACAACATGGTGCCGCTGACCGAGCACGCCGTGCAGCGGATGCTCGAGGGCGGCCAGTACGCGTGGGCGAAGCGCACGCTCGACAAGGAATTCCCGGACGTCGTCGCGATCCTGATGCGGCAGGCCGGCGAATTCGGCTTCGGCTTCGCGTCGCGCTCCGAATGGACGCCCGACGAGCTAGCGAAGGCGTGCCGCGACTGGGCCAAGGCGATCGTCGCCGAAGCGCAGGGCGATGCGTCGCTGGTCGATCCGCTCGCGGCGCAGATCAAGAGCGCGGTCCACGACATCCAGGCGCTCGAGGAATCGATGCAGACGCCCGCGTGGCGGCTCGCGGAATCGCTGCGCCAGCGCATCTACGAGGCGAAGCTCGCGTGCGAGATGAGCGTCGGCAGCGCCGCGCGCGACAAGCTCGGCGAACTGCGCGGCCTGCTGCGGCTCGGGCTCGCGCACGGCTCGTTCCAGAAACAGGAAGCGCAGCAGATCATGGAATATCTGCGGCTGCTGAAGCCCGAGATCTTCGTCGACGAGCCATACGACGTATTCACGCGGCTCGCCGCGTGGCTGCGCAGCGTATTTACCCCGTCCGCGGCACGACCGGCACACGGACCGGGGCCGGAGCAGCGCCGGCCGTGACGGCCCGCGTCCACGCATGAAGAACGGCCCGGTTCGCGCGAAGCGAACCGGGCCGCCGGTCGATCGCCGTCACGACGCGCCGTCCGGGGCGAGCGTCGTGCGACGTCGGGGTGCCGCTTACTGCGCGGCGCCCGAGGCCGATGCACCGCCCTGCACGCCGGCCGACGCACTGCCTTCGACCGCTTCGTCGCCCACCTTCGACTTCGCCGAGCCGGCGTGATGCTTGGCCGACTTCGCCGCATGCTTCGCGTGCTTCTTGGTCGAGTGGACCGACGACGCCGCCGTATCCTTCGCGCCGTCGGCTGCCGCGCCAACCGCATCGGTTGCGCCGCCGACCGCGTTGCCCGACGCATTCGCGCCGGCACCACCCTGCATACCCGCGTCTGCGCCTGCCCCCGCTGCCGGCGCCTGCGTCTGCACGCCGGCGCCTGCGGTGCCCTGCGCCGCGACGCCGGTCTGCGCGAATGCGGCCGAAGTGGCGAACGCCGTCAGCGCGGCACCAATCAGCATCGTACGAATCTTGGACATGACAATCCTCCTCAAGAAGTTGTGGGCGCGGAGCGCATCGATACGCTCCGTCGCGTCCCCTGCCGCGACACGCAGCAGGTACGATGAAAGACCCGCGGGCGGCACGGCCGGTTCTCGAATCTCTCAGACTGTTACCCACCGTTTCATTTGCTGACGAATCGCTCACAGTCCTTAACAGCTACGAGGCGCAAACATGCGCGCGCGGCCGCACTCGCGCGCGGGCCCGCAGTGCCGTATGATGCGGGGCGATTCCTCCCGCGCGTCGCGCGCCTCCTTCGTCATGCCCAACCTGGATTTCACGCTGACCGGCGAGTACGTCGAGCTGCACAACCTTCTCAAGATCACCGGCCTCGCCGACAGCGGCGGCACCGCGAAGATGTTCGTCGCGTCCGGCGCGGTGAAAGTCGACGGCGTGGTCGAACTGCGCAAGACCTGCAAGATCCGCGCGGGCCAGGTCGTGCTGTTCGGCGATACGCGGATCGCGGTTCACGACGCATAGCGGTTCCCCCTCACCGTGACATGGCCATCGGCGCGCGCGTTCGACACCGTTCGAATAAAGCCGTAAGCTAGCCGTCTCTCAAAATAAATACAGACAGCGCGGGCCCGCACCCGCGCGAGCGCCCATTCCATGTCGCATTCCGGTCTTACGCGGACGGCCGCCGCGCCGCCGTCGCTGTCCAGTCACGCCGCCGATACCGCGCGCCTCGCCGCGCCGCTCGCGATCGCACAACTCTCGCAAATGGCGATGAGCGTCACCGACACGGTGCTGCTCGGCTCGCTCGGCCCCGATTCGCTCGCGGCGGGCGGCCTCGGCGCGAACTTCTTCTTCGTCATCGTGACCGTGCTGCAGGGTGTGCTGTCGTCGGTCAGCGTGAGCGTCGCGCATGCGCGCGGCGCGCAGGCGGAACACCGCGTGCCGCACATCTACTGGACCGGCTTCGTGCTGTCCGTGCTGCTCGCGATTCCGGCGATCGTCGCGCTGTCGCTGTCCGAACCGATCCTGCTGATGTTCCACGAGCCGCCCACGCTCGCGCGTCACGTCGGCGAGTACACCGGCATCCTGCGGTTCGCGGCGCTCGGCAGCCTGATCGGCGTCGGGCTGATGCGCGCCTTCCTGCCCGCGATCGGCGCCGCACGGCGGCTGCTGTGGGTGTCGATCGGCGGCGTCGGCGTGAACGGCGTGCTGAACTACGGGCTGATCCACGGCGCCTTCGGCTTGCCGCGGCTCGGCTTCCTCGGCTCGGCGGTCGCGACGACCATCACCATCTGGCTCACCGCGCTCGCGCTGATCTGGCTGCTGCACGGCCGCCAGCGGTTCCGCCATTTCGTGACCGCCGCCCGCCCGAAACTGCCGATGATGGGCGAGCTGATCGGCATCGGCTGGCCGGTGGCGATCACGTACGGGGTCGAATCGACGCTGTTTCTCGCCACGGGCCTGACCATCGGCGTGCTCGGCGCGACGTCGCTTGCCGCGCACCAGATCGCACTGAACGTCGCGTCGGTGGCGTTCATGGTGCCGCTCGCGATCGGCCAGGCCGCCAACGTGCGGGTCGGCTACTGGGTCGGCGCCGGCCAGCCGGTCGCCGCGCGGCATGCGGGCTTCGTCGCGCTCGGCCTCGGCGTCGCGTTCATGTCGCTGTCGGGGCTGGTGCTGATCGTCGTGCCGCATGCGATCGTCGGCCTGTACCTCCAGCTCGACGATCCGGCCAACGCGGCGACCGTGTCGCTGGCCGCGTCGCTCCTCGGCATTGCCGCGGTGTTCCAGATCGTCGACGGCATGCAGACCGTCGGCTCGGGCGCGCTGCGCGGACTGCGCGATACGCGCATCCCGATGCTCGCGGCGACCCTCGGCTACTGGGGCATCGGCTTCCCGACCGGTTACTGGCTGGCGTTCCATGCAGGACTCGGCGCACGCGGCCTGTGGTGGGGGCTCGCGGCCGGCCTCGCGAGCGTCGCCGCGCTGATGGCCTGGCGCTTCCATCTGAAGAGCGCATCGCTCGTCGCATCGACGCGCTGAGCGCGACGACACGACGCAAAATCGCGGCCGGCGCTATGCTTGTCGGTTGAAGACCCAACGCGTCGCGCCAGCGGCGCGACTGCCTCACGATACGCCAGACGCCGCGCGACGCGCGGCCTTTCCCCTTCCCAAGAGGAGTGCATCATGAACGAAGCAGTTCGGATGGAACGCGACACGTTCGGCGAGATCGCCGTGCCGGCCAACCGGCTCTGGGGCGCGCAGACGGAACGCTCGCTGCAGAATTTCCGGATCTCGACCGAGAAGCAGTCGCCCGAGCTGATCCACGCGCTCGCGATCGTCAAGCGCGCCGCGGCCGCCGTGAACCAGTCGCTCGGCGTGCTGGCCGACGACAAGGCGCGCGCGATCATCGACGCGGCCGACGAGATCATCGCGGGCAAGCATCCGCGCGAATTCCCGCTCGCCGTATGGCAGACGGGCTCCGGCACGCAGACCAACATGAACCTCAACGAGGTGATCGCGAACCGGGCGAGCGAACTGCTCGGCGGCGAGCGCGGCGAAGCACGCAAGGTCCACCCGAACGACGACGTGAACCGCGGCCAGTCGTCGAACGACGTGTTCCCGACCGCGATGCACGTCGCGGCCGCGTACGCGATCGTCAACCATCTGCTGCCCGCGCTGCGCACGCTGCGCGCGACGCTCGACGCGAAGTCGAAGGCCTTCGCCGATATCGTGAAGATCGGCCGCACGCACCTGCAGGACGCGACGCCGCTCACGCTCGGGCAGGAATTTTCCGGTTACGTCGCGCAGCTCGACCAGGGCATTCGGCACGTCGAATCGGCGCTGCCGCACCTGTACGAACTCGCGCTCGGCGGCACTGCCGTCGGCACCGGGCTGAACGCGCATCCGGAGTTCGCGGTGCGCGTCGCCGACGAGATCGGCCGGCTGACGACGCTGCCGTTCGTGACCGCGCCGAGCAAGTTCGAGGTGATGGCGGCCGCCGACGCGCTGGTGTTCGCGCACGGCGCGCTGAAGACGGTCGCGGCCGGCCTGATGAAGATCGCCAACGACGTCCGCTGGCTCGCGAGCGGGCCGCGCTGCGGGCTCGGCGAACTGTCGATTCCGGAAAACGAGCCGGGCAGCTCGATCATGCCGGGCAAGGTGAACCCGACGCAGTCGGAAGCCGTGACGATGCTGTGCTGCCAGGTGTTCGGCAACGACGTCGCGGTGAACGTCGGCGGCGCGAGCGGCAACTTCGAGCTGAACGTGTTCCGCCCGATGATCGCGCACAACGTGCTGCAGTCGGTGCGGCTGCTCGCCGACGGCGCGCAGAGCTTCAACGACCACTGCGCGGCGGGCATCGAGCCGAACCGCGCGCGCATCGATCTGCTGCTGAACGAATCGCTGATGCTCGTGACGGCGCTCAACCCGCATATCGGCTACGACAAGGCCGCGCAGATCGCGAAGAAGGCGCACAAGGAAGGCACGACGCTGAAGGCTGCCGCGCTTGCGCTCGGCTACCTGACCGAGGCGGAATTCGACGCGTGGGTGCGCCCCGAGGAAATGATCGGATCGCGGTAATCGCGGGGGCGACGCGATGATGCGACGGGCGCGGCGCGAACGCCGCGCCCGTTGTCGTCAGACGGTGCCCTTCGCCACTTCCTCGGGCTTCATCTCGACGATCTTGTCGAGCGCGGCGCGCACGTCGGCCGCATACTTCGCGAGCACCTTCTGCTCGTCGGTCTCGGGCACGAACGGCGGCACCGGCACCGGGTTGCCGTTCTCGTCGACGGCGACGAACACGACGAGGCAGTCGGTCGTCTGGCGCAGCACGCCGCCCTTCGGATCGCCGGCGTGCACGGACACATGGATGTGCATGCTGGTGCGGCCCGTCGCGACGACGCGCGCCTTCAGCTCGACCAGGTTGCCGACGAGGATCGGACGCTGGAAGCGGATATTGCCGACGCTGACCGTCACGCAATAGCGGCTCGACCAGACCGCCGCGCACGCATACGCGACCTCGTCGATCCACTTCATCAGCGCGCCGCCATGCACCTTGCCGCCGAAGTTCACGGACGACGGCTCGGCGAGGAAGCGGAATACGGTTTCGGTGCGGTCGAGGGCGGCCGGTACGGGGGATGGTTGGGACATCGTGGTAGCTCCAGGCGGCGGGGGTACGGCACTCGGCGCATTATACGTTGCACTGCGGCAACACGTCGCAGCGCCCGCCGCACGGCCGGCCGCGGCCGTGCGCCGAACCGGCATCGGCACTGGCGATCGACGTCCGTCAGCGGCGCACCGTGATGCCCTGATCGATCGTCCCGTACATCTCGAGGCTGCCGCCCCGCTCGCCGGCGGCGCCTGCACCGCCCTGCGCACAGGCCGCGCAAAGGAACGCGGCGGCCAACAGGCAGAAAATCGTCTTCATCGTTGCATCGTGTCGCATCCGGCGGCCCACTGCCGCCGCGTCCGGCCATTCTACGCGTGCGCGGCCGGCGACCGCGGGTCGCGCACCGCCCCGCCGCATCCGACATTTCACCCGAACACGAAACATCGAATGTGCGCAGCACCTACACTGCAGTCATTCCGCCTGACGAGACACGACGATGACCGATCAAGACGACCACCACTTTCCGGGCCTGAGCCGAATCGGAGCCCTGATCGCCGATCCGGGGCGCGCCGCGATGCTGTGGGTGCTGATGGACGGCAGCGCGCGGCCGGCCGGCGAACTGACGATGATCGCGGGGCTGTCGCCGTCCGCGGCGAGCGCGCACCTCGCGCGCCTGACCGAAGGCGGCCTGCTCGCGCTCGACGTGCGCGGCCGGCACCGCTACTACCGGCTCGCGTCGGCCGACATCGCGGCGTCGCTCGAGGCGCTCGCGAACGTGGCCCGCGCGGCCGCGCCGAACCGTCCGGTGCCGCCGCCGTCGCGCGCGGTGCCGGCCGAACTGCGCTACGCGCGCACCTGCTACGACCACATGGCCGGCGAACTCGCGGTCCGCATCTTCGACGGGCTCACCGCACGCGGCTGGCTGCAGGCGGACGGCGACGCGATCGAAGCCACCGAGCTCGGCACCCGGGCGCTCGCGCACTGGGGCATCGACGTCGCGCAGCAGCGCATGCGCCGCCGCCGCTTCGCATGCGGCTGCCTCGACTGGAGCGAGCGCCGCCCCCATCTCGGCGGCGCGCTCGGCGCGGCACTGCTCGACAGCTTCTGCGCCCACGGCTGGATCGAGCGCACCGCACGGCCGCGCGTGCTGCGCGTCACCGTGCCCGGACAGCAGGTTTTCGACGACTGGCTTACGTCCGCTTGACGCGTACATTGCGACGGGACGACAACGGCGCGCGATGGACAGGTTTTGTTACATCGCGTGCCATCCGACTTACAAAACACCGAGCACTGAAACAGGCCGAGCGGATATCGTGAATTCAACGGCACGAATCGACGCGCCGCGATAACGACGAAGACGCTCATCATGGCTTCCCTGTTCACGCTCAAGCGAACCGCCCGCTGCTCGCTGCTCGCGTTCGCCGCGCTGGCGACCGTGCCCACCGCATTCGCGCAAACGACCGAGGCCGCCGCGTATGCGGCCGCCGCCCGGCAACCGGGCGGCGATCCGCCGAGCCGCGTCGCGCGGCTCAACTACAAGTCGGGTGTCGTGACGACGGAGCCCGCCGGCACCGATACGTGGTCGTACGCCGCCGTGAACCGGCCGCTGACGACCGGCGACCAGTTGTGGAACGATGCCGGCGCGCGCTCGGAACTGCACATCGGCTCGACCGCGGTGCGACTCGGCGAATCGACGAGCCTGTCGGTGCTGAACCTCGACGACACCACGACGCAGCTGAAGGTCGGGCTCGGCACCGTATCGACGCACGTGCGCGATCTGCCGTCCGGCGGGTCGTACGAAATCGACACGCCCAATCTCGCGCTCGGCATCTCGGGCCCGGGCGACTATCGCGTCGACGTCGCGCCGAATGGCGCAAGCACGACGGTCACCGTGCGCAGCGGCAGCGCGACCGTCTACGGCAGCAACGGGCAGTATCCGCTGTCGCCCGGACAGCAGGTCGTGTTCACCGGCACCGACCTGCAGGTCGCGCAGCAATCGGCCGCGCCGGCTCCCGATGCGCTCGACCAGTGGGCCGCCGGCCGCGATGCGGCCGAGCAGCGCTCGGTGTCGGCCCGCTACGTATCGCGCGACGTGCCCGGCTATCAGGATCTCGACGCGAACGGCACGTGGCGCGAAACCCCGAATTACGGCGAGGTCTGGGTGCCGAACGACACGCCCGCCGACTGGGCGCCGTATCACGACGGTCACTGGATCTGGCAGGCGCCGTGGGGCTGGACCTGGGTCGATGATGCGCCGTGGGGCTTCGCGCCGTATCACTACGGCCGCTGGGCCTATGTCGACGACAGCTGGGCGTGGGTGCCCGGCCCGATGGTCGTCAGCCAGCCGCCCGTCTACGCGCCGGCGCTCGTCGCCTTCGTGGGCGGCGGCGGCGGTCCCGACTGGAGCGTCGCGCTGACGGTCGGCGGCGTCGCGGCGGCCGGCTGCGCATGGTTCGCACTTGGTCCGGGCGAACCCTGGCATCCCGGCTGGGGCGGCTGGAGCCCGCATTACTACGATCGCGTGAACCGGAACATCGTGGTCAACAACGTGACGGTCAACAAGACCGTGAACATGACGAACATCACCAACATCACGAACATCAACAAGACGTACGTGAATTTCCGCGCGCCGCATGCGATCACGGCCGTGCCGGCGTCCGCGTTCGTGCACGGCCAGCCGGTCGCGCACTTCGCGCAACGCGTCGATCCGCAGCAGTGGCGCAACGCGCACGTGATGCCGGGCACGCCCGGCATTGCGCCGGTACGCCAGAGCTTGACCGGCGGACTGCGCACGGCCAGCTACCGTCCGCCGGCGGCGCTCGGACAGCACACGTTCGTCGCGACGCGCAATCCGGCCGTGCCGGCCGCCTATCGTGACCAGGCGGCCGCGCATCTCGCCCGGCAGGGCCAGCACGTGCCGGGTGCAGGCGCACCGGTCGCGAGGACGAGCGTGCCGGCCGACTACCAGGCGCGCCCGGTCCGCGTTCCGGGCAACCCGAAAGCCGGTGCGTGGGCGATGCGCAACGTGCAGCTCGTGAATCCGCACGGTCCCGTCGTGCAACCGGCGCACGCACCACGCGACGGCCAGCCGGCACCGGCCCAGGTCGCGCGGCCTGGTGCGCCGATGCCGGTCGTGGCGAACGGCGCACGACCGATGAACGGCGAAGCCCCCAATGCGCCGCGCTTCGCCAACGGTGCGATGCCGCAGGCGCCGGGCCATCCGGCTCCGCATCAGGCGTTGAGTCCCGGAAATGGCGTCCCGCATCCGCCGGCGGCCGCCAACGAGCCGGCCGGGCGCGACAACACGCATGCGGCCGCGGCGCCCGCGCCCGCGTGGATGCAGCCGCACACGCCGATGGAGCGTCAGCGCCCGACGCCGCCGACGGCACTCCACGCAGCCGGACAGAACGCGCTGCCGCCCGTGCGCAGCGCGGCGCCGGTCCCGCATCCGGAAGCCACGCCCGGTACGCAGCCCGGCCGTCGGCAGGAAACGCCGCGCGCGTTGCCGCAACCGCGACTCGACATGACCGCGCAGATTCCGCAGCAGCGTCCGCGCCCCGATTTCGCGGCACCGGCCCAGCATGCGCAGCCGCGGCCCGAGCGGACCGCTCCGGCACCGCAACCGCGCCCCGAATTCGCGCAACCGGCACCGCGCCGCGAAGTCGCGCCGGCGCACGTGAACGAGTACCGTCCGCCCGCGCCCGCCGTGCATGACATGCCGCGACCGCAGCCGCAGGCCCCGCGCATGGAGCCGCGGCCGTCGATGCCCGCGCCGCACATGGAACCGCGGCCGTCCATGCCCGCGCCGCGCATGGAACCGCGGCCGCAACCGGCGCCGCACGTCGAGGCGCCCCACCCGGGCAATCCGCCGCCCGGCGGCCACGACGAGCGGCGCCACCAGTAATCCGACCGCTGAAACGGCAAGGCCCGACCCGGCGAATGCCGGTCGGGCCTTCTTCATGCTGCCTGGCGCGGGTCGCCTCACCCGCCGCCGTCGCAGGCCGGGCTCAGACCGCCATCGGCGCGGTCAGCGGCTCATGGTGACGGTAGCCGACAAGCGAGAAATCCGACGGCTCGATCTGCTCGAGCCATTCGGGCGCATAAACACCGGTCTTCGCATAGTCCGGCACGCGCTCGGCAATTTCGAGCCGCGGGCTGTCGTACGGCTCGCGCGTGAGCTGCTGCTGCAGCATGTCGAGCTGGTTCTCGTAGATGTGCGCGTCACCGATGAAGTACGTGAACCAGCGCGGCGTGTAGCCCGTCAGCCGGCCGACGAGCGACAGCAGCGCGGCCCCTTCCGTCAGGTTGAACGGCGTGCCGAGCCCGACATCGTTGCTGCGGATGTACAGGCACAGCGAAATCTCGCGCTTCGTGACGTTCGGCAGGAACTGGTACAGCAGATGGCAGGCGGGCAGCGCGATCTGGTCGAGTACGGCCGGATTCCATGCGTGAAACAGGATGCGGCGGTCGGCCGGGTTCTCCATGATCGTGTCGAGACACTGGCGCAGCTGGTCGATTGCCTTGTACAGCAGCACCTTCGGCACCCCGTCCTCGTCGAAACGCGTGACGATCCGGAAACCGCGGCGCGTCGCGTCGGCGATCTGCGCCTCGGCGCCCGCGTCGAGCACCTTGTAGCCGGGCCACTGGCGCCATTGCACGCCGTACACGTCACCCAGATCGTCGACGCCCTGGCGGTACGGGTTCGCGAGCCACTGTGCGTTGTCGTTCGCGTTCGCGTCCCACACCTTGCAGCCGAGCGCGCGGAAATCGGCCGCGCTGCGCGATGCGCGCAGGAAACCGACCAGTTCGCCGATCGCGGACTTGAACGCGAGCTTCTTGGTCGTGACCGCCGGGAAACCTTGCTGCAGGTCGAACCGCAGCATCGCACCGGGCATGCTGATGGTGCGGATGCCCGTGCGGTTCTCCTGCCAGGTGCCGGTGTCAAGGATGGTGCGAACGAGGTCGAGGTACTGTTTCATGCGGGTTCCTTCGGCCGCGAGGGCGACCGTTACCCGCCAATTCTAGCAAGCGTGATGCTGAACCTCCGGCAACGGTGCCGAAAACCCGCCCAGCGGGTCGCCGCGATCGCGCATGCCATGCGCGCACATCAGCCTGTACAGCGTGACGCGCGACACGCCCAGTTCGCGCGCCGCGTCGGCAAACCGGCCGCGGTGACGCAGCAGCGCCTGCTCGATCACCTGCCGTTCGGCCGCTTCGCGCGCCTCGGTGAGCGAGACGGGCGCCAGTACCGCGAATTCGTTGAGTTCGAGATCGGCCGCGGTAATCATCCGGCCCTCCGACATCACGATCGCGCGGCGCACGCGATTGATCAGCTCGCGCACGTTGCCCGGCCACGAATAGCCGTACAGCGCGGCGATCGCGTCCGGCGAGAAGCCGCGCAGGCGGCGATGCGCATCCCCCTTGAAACGCTCGAGCATGTGGCGCGCCAGCAGTTCGATATCCTTGCCGCGTGCGCGCAGCGGCGGCTCCTCGATCTTCAACACGCACAGCCGATGAAACAGGTCTTCGCGGAACCGCCCTTCGCGCAGCGCCGCTTCCATGTCCACGTGCGTCGCACAGATCACGCGCACGTCGACCGGCACCGATACATGCGCGCCGAGCCGTTCGATCTTGCCTTCCTGCAGGAACCGCAGCAGGCTCGCCTGGCTCTCGAGCGGCAGGTCGCCGATCTCGTCGAGAAACAGCGTGCCGCCGTTCGCGGCCTCGACCCTGCCGATCTTGCGCTGGTTCGCGCCCGTAAACGCGCCGCGCTCATAGCCGAACAGTTCGGCCTGGAGCAGCGTCGACGGAATCGCACCGCAATTGATCGCGACGAACGGCGCTTGCGCGCGCGCCGAGCGCTCGTGGATCGCCACGGCCGTCAGTTCCTTGCCGGTACCCGATTCGCCGGAGATGAACACCGGCGCATCGGTCGTCGCCACGCGCCGGATCGTCCTGAACAGCCCGAGTATCGCGTCGCAGGTGCCGACCATCTCGCCTTCGGCGCGTCCGGCACCGACGGGTGCGGCTACCGGCTCGGTCAGCGCGATCATGCCGTGCGCGTGGCCGATGGTCTCGACGATGCGCGCCGCCTCGTACGGCATCGTGACGTAGTCGAAGCAATAGTCACGAATGAGATGCCGCAGCGTCGCGTCCTGCAATTGGCCGCGCCGGGTCGCCGCGATCCAGCCGATGTGCTGGATGCTCAGACACGCTTCGAGTTCGCGCAGATCCGCGGGCCGAAAACCCGGCGAGAAATCGAGCAGGCCGGCCGTTGCCACGCCGTGCTGCACGACACGCCGCACGTCGCGTGCGCTTTCCGCAAGATCGACGCGCCACCCGCATTCGTCGAAATGCCCGCGCAACGCGTCGTTCGGCTCGCGCGAGAAGTAGATCACATGCCGCTGCTCGGCTCCCATATGCTCACCCCGTTCATCAACCGTCTAACGATTGCCGTACACGCCAAGTCGCGTGCAAAAGGATCGAACCGGGTCAGCCGAAGCGGCTCGATTCGCCATGCCGATGCGCGGCGACGACAGGCCTCGCATGATGGCGCTCATCTCGCGTCCAGTTATTTTTTTGATCAAGACAGCTTAGTTATAGGCGCCGAATACGACAAACCGATTGCAGCGCGGATGAGCGAACGGTCGAATCGCTCAGTGGTCGACGTTGATCAATCATCTGCACATAGAAACGCGCAGCGACGCGTACCTGCATCGACACACGCGCAAATTTTCATCCTTGAAGCGTATCGATTGAATCCGCAGTATTCCCGAGCCCCCTCGTTTCACGCCTGAAACATTTCCCGGCGTTTTCGATCGCAAGTCACGACGCTTCCCCGCAAATCGCAGACGCGGCAATGCGCTTCGCCCGATGGCATGCATTTCGCTGAACGCGTAACGGATCGGGAGAAGGCGGCCATGCGAACAGTTTTTTTGCAGTCTTGTGTGCAGATGACGATTGCATTCGCACTCGCCTGCCACTTCATGCCGGCACGCTCGGAAGAAAGCACGAGGCCCGAACGCGCGATGCCGCTTGCCGATAACGCGCCGCGCATGCAACAGGACCACCGCTTCCGCATCATGCCCGTCGCCGCGCCGCGAGCGAGTTCGTCAGACAAGTCGTCGGTGACGCTGTGGGACGAGCTCGTCCCGCCGGCCCGGCTGCCGATACCGATTCCTGTGGCGCTCCCCGGCAACGCGCAGCATGCTATGGAAGGACACGCAGGGAACCGCATGCATCAATAATCCGCACACGACTCCATCATGCCGCTTGATCGATGAGGATTACAGAATAAAATGAACGGCGCAGGTCCTTTCCTGTAGCGTCGACTTCGCGACGCGAACCGTTTTTTGTGTCCGTCCCCCGGCGGGCACTCTTTTTATTCAGGACATCACGGAGCAAACGCCGCACCTACGCCCGCGCATCCGCCCCGGCGCGGTCTCGCGCCGCCATTCCGGTAGAATCGGCGCCATTCCGGTTCTCCTCTTCCCCCGATCTTCATGACGACGTTGACCCTGATCGTCGCGCGCGCCCGCAACGGCATCATCGGCCGCGACAACCAGTTGCCCTGGAAACTTCCCGAGGACCTCGCGTTCTTCAAGCGCACGACGATGGGCGCGCCGATCGTGATGGGCCGCAAGACCCACGAGTCGATCGGCCGGCCGTTGCCGGGCCGCCGCAATATCGTCGTCACGCGCGACGCAGCGCGCCGCTTCGACGGCTGCGACACGGTCACGTCGCTCGCCGACGCGCTCGCGCTCGCCGCGCGCGACGGCGCGCCCGAAGCATTCCTGATCGGCGGCGCACAACTCTATGCGGAAGGCCTCGCGCTCGCCGACAAGCTGGTCGTCACCGAGATCGATGCCGACTTCGACGGCGATGCGTCGTTCCCGGCGCCCGATCCCGCGCACTGGCGCGAAGTCTCGCGCGACCCGCACCAGGCCGCCACGCCCAATACGTTCGGCTATGCGTTCGTCGTGTACGAGCGCAAGCGCGGCTGACACTCGGCACGCGGCACGCGACAAAAAAGCCCGACCGGCTCATGAACGCCGGTCGGGCTTTTCGTTTCCTGGCGGCCGATGCCGCGCCGCTTACTGCCCGGCGATCGTCATCTGCTCGATCAGCACCGAGCCCGTTTCCTTCGTACCGCGCACGATCGAATCCGCGCCGATCGCGACGATATGCCGGAACATCTCCTGCAGCGTGCTCGCGACGGTGATTTCCTCGACCGGATACTGGATCACGCCGTTCTCGACCCAGAAGCCGGCCGCGCCGCGTGAATAGTCGCCGGTCACGTAGTTCACGCCCTGCCCCATCAGCTCGGTCAGCAGCAGGCCCGTGCCGAGCTTCTTCAGCATCGCGTCGAAATCGTCGCCCGGCTGCGTGTTCGAGCTGCGCAGCGCGAGGTTGTGCGAGCCGCCCGCGTTGCCGGTGGTCTGCGTGCCGAGCTTGCGCGCCGAATAGGTCGACAGGAAGTAGCCTTCGACGACACCGTCGTTGACGACGCTGCGCGCACGCGTGCGCACGCCTTCCTCGTCGAACGGCGCGCTGCCCATCGCGCGCGGCACGTGCGGATCCTCGACGACCTGCACGTGCGGTGCGAACACCGGCTTGCCGAGGCTGTCGACGAGGAACGACGTCTTGCGGTACAGCGCGCCGCCGCTGACGGCCTGCACGAATGCGCCGAGCAGGCCGGCCGCGAGCGGTGCCTCGAACAGCACGGGCACCTTGCGGGTGTCGAGACGGCGCGCGCCCATCCGCGCCAGCGCACGCTCGGCCGCATAGCGCCCGACGGCTTCCGGCGCCGCGAGATCGACCGCGCTGCGCTTCGACGAATACCAGTCGTCGCGCTGCATGTGGCGGCCGGTGCCCGCGATCGGCGCGCACGCGATGT
This sequence comes from Burkholderia sp. Bp8986, assembly GCF_003854225.1. Taxonomy (NCBI): domain Bacteria; kingdom Pseudomonadati; phylum Pseudomonadota; class Betaproteobacteria; order Burkholderiales; family Burkholderiaceae; genus Burkholderia; species Burkholderia sp. Bp8986. Next base: position 127,885 of record NZ_QTQM01000016.1, read on the forward strand.
AGTGGCGCGAGTACGGGTAGCCGGCGAGGAAACCGCGCGACGTCGCGAGCACGAACTGCGAATGCTGCGCCGACACGCTCGCGCCTTCCGAGTTGCGGATCTGCGGGCTGACCGCGAACGCGGCGTCCTCCGCGCGGCGGGCGAGCTCGACGGCCTCGTCGGCCGTCAGCGCCCACGGGTGATAGAGGTCGAGGTCGCGCGGGTCGGTTTCGAGCAGTTCGGCCTCGGCGAGGCCGGCCGCGTCGTCCTCGGCCGTGAAGCGCGCGATGTTGTACGCGGCGGCGACGGTATCCTTGATCGCGGCCGGCGAGAAATCCGACGTGCTCGCGTTGCCGCGCTTCTTGCCGATGAACACCGTCACGCCGACCATCTTGTCGCGGTTGTGTTCGATCGTCTCGACCTCGCCGCGGCGTACCGACACCGACAGGCCGTCGCCTTCGGAGATTTCGGTCGCGGCGTCCGTCGCGCCGAGCGCCTTCGCATGGCGAAGGATGTCCGAGGCAATTTCTTTGAGCTGGTCCTGCGTGTGCGGGAAATAGCGCGCTTGTACGTCGAGATTGGCTGCCATCGTCGTGATATCCGGTGGCGGGCGATCCGCCCGCATGGTCAAAATGTTGCGTATCCCGCGATCATAGCAAGGTCCGGGGCCATATACCGACAAGCTTGGGGCGTCCGCGCCGCGATACAATGCCGCCCATGACACGCAAAACCCGAATCCAGCCGATCGAGCACGCCGACGACGACGCCGGCAATGGCTACGATCGCCCCAGCAAATCCCAGTTGAAACGCGAGATGCACGCGCTGCAGGAGCTCGGCCAGGCCCTGGTCGACCTGCCGAAGGACGCGCTCAAGCGCATGCCGATGCCCGAGGACCTCGCGGACGCCGTGCGCGAGGCACGCCGGATCACCGACCACGAAGGCAAGCGCCGCCAGCTCCAGTACGTCGGCCGCGTGATGCGCTCGCTGACCGACGACGAAACGGCCGCGCTGCGCACCGCGCTCGACGCCCAGCGAGGCGTGAACAAGGCCGCGACCGCCCGCCTGCACTGGATCGAGCGCACGCGCGAACAGCTGCTCGCGAACGACGACGCGCTGACCGAGTTCCTCCGCCAGCACCCCGAAGCCGACATCCAGGAAGGCCGCACGCTGATCCGCAACGCGCGCAAGGAAGCGCAGCAAGGCAAGCCGCCGCGCTATTTCCGCGAGCTGTTCCAGTGGATCAAGACCGCGAGCGGCACCGACGAGGCGGAGGCAGACGAAGCGCCGGACGACGCCGGAGACGACCATGACGACGAAGCGTAACCACCCGGACGAACTCGTGGTCGGCCTCGTGTCGATCAGCGACCGCGCCAGCACGGGTATCTACGAGGACAAGGGCATCCCGGCACTCCAGGAATGGCTCGCCGGCGCGCTGCGCTCGCCATGGCGCGCCGAAACCCGGCTGATCCAGGACGACGCGCCGACGATCTCCGCCACGCTGGCCGAACTCGTCGACGTCGCCGGCTGCGATCTGGTGCTGACGACGGGCGGCACCGGCCCGGCGCGGCGCGACGTGACGCCGGAAGCCACGCTGGCCGTGGCGACGAAGGAAATGCCTGGATTCGGCGAACAGATGCGGCAGATCAGCCTGAATTTCGTGCCGACCGCGATCCTGTCGCGGCAGGTCGCGGTGATTCGCGAGACGGCCGACCACGCGGCGCTGATCATCAACCTGCCCGGCCAGCCGAAGTCGATCCGGGAAACGCTCGAAGGGTTGCGCGACGCCGACGGCGCGTCGACCGTGCCCGGCATTTTCGCGGCGGTGCCCTACTGCATCGACCTGATCGGCGGCCCGTACATCGAGACCGACGCCGCGGTGGTCGCGGCGTTCCGGCCGAAGAGCGCGCAGCGCGCGCCACGCTGAGCGCGTGCCGGCCCGCTCAGGCGGCCGGCGCGGACTCGCCTGCCGGCGCCGACGCGGCCGGAATCAGGAAATGCTCGCGGTAGTACTTCAGTTCGTCGATCGACTCGTGGATGTCCGCGAGCGCCGTGTGCATCGCACGCTTCTGGAAGCCCTTGTAGATCGCCGGCTGCCAGCGGCGGCACAGCTCCTTGAGGGTGCTGACGTCCAGGTTGCGGTAGTGGAAGAATCGTTCGAATTCCGGCATCCAGCGCGCCATGAAGCGGCGATCCTGGCAGATCGAGTTGCCGCACATCGGCGACTTGCCGGGCGACACGTACTGCGAGAGGAACGCCTGCAACTGCGCGGCGGCGTCCGCCTCGGTCACGGTCGACGCGCGCACGCGGTCGATCAGCCCCGAACGGCCGTGCGTCGACTTGTTCCAGTCGTCCATCTTCGCGAGCGTTTCGTCGCTCTGGTGGATCGCGAACACGGGGCCTTCCACCGCGATGTCGAGCGTCGAGTTGGTCACGACGACCGCGATTTCGATGATGCGGTCGTTATCCGGGTCGAGGCCGGTCATCTCCATGTCGAGCCAGACGAGGTTCAACTCGTTGCGCACGAGCGCGGACTGGCTGGCGGAAGCGGCGGTATCGGTCATGAGTCATCCTGGAAAATGGCGGACGGCGCATGGCGCCGCCCGGGCGGCCGGCATCGCGTGAGCGGGCCCGGTCCGCAAGAACATATAATTCTCGCATAGAACCCTTTGGCGCCTTCGATGTCACCCTTTTCGTTCACCCTGCTGTTCGCGATCGCCGTGCTCGCGATGGTCGTCACCAAGCTGTGGCTCGCGTCGCGGCAGATCCGCTTCGTCGCCGCACATCGCAACAGCGTGCCCGCGCAGTTCAGCGCCACCATTCCATTGACCGCCCATCAGCGTGCGGCCGACTACACGGTCGAGCGCACCCGGCTGGCGATGTTCGAGATCGTCGTCAGCGCGGCCGTGCTGGTCGGCCTCACGCTGCTGGGTGGCGTCGGCGCCCTCGACACGCTGCTGACGGGCTGGTTCGGCCGCGGCTACGGGCAGCAGGTCGCGCTCGTCGCCGCCGTGCTCGCGATCACGAGCGTGATCGACGTGCCGTTCGAGTATTACCGCCAGTTCGGGATCGAGCAGCGGTTCGGCTTCAACCGGATGACCAAGCGCCTGTTCTTCACCGACATGCTGAAGAACACGCTGCTCGGCGCCGTGCTCGGCCTGCCGCTGCTGTTCGTCGTGCTGTGGCTGATGAACCAGGCCGGCAGCCTGTGGTGGCTGTGGACCTGGATCGTCTGGGTCGCGTTCCAGATGCTCGTGCTGCTGATCTATCCGACCTTCATCGCGCCGATCTTCAACAAGTTCGAACCGCTGAAGGACGAAGCGCTGCGCACGCGCATCGAGTTGCTGATGAAACGGTGCGGCTTCGCGGCGAAGGGCCTGTTCGTGATGGACGGCAGCCGCCGTTCCGCGCACGGCAACGCGTACTTCACGGGCTTCGGCGCATCGAAGCGGATTGTCTTCTTCGACACGCTGCTCGCGCGGCTGACGGGCCAGGAAATCGAGGCCGTGCTCGCCCACGAGCTCGGCCACTTCAAGCGCCGCCACGTGATGAAGCGGATGCTCGTGTCGTTCGTGCTGAGCCTCGTGCTGCTCGCGCTCCTCGGCTGGCTCGCGCAGCGCACATGGTTCTATACGGGCCTTGGCGTCACGCCGTCGCTCGACACGAGCAACGCGGGCGCCGCGCTCGTGCTGTTCTTCCTCGCGATCCCCGTGTTCCTGTTCTTTGCAACTCCGTTCAGCAGCCTGACGTCGCGCAAGCACGAATTCGAGGCCGACGCGTTCGCGGCCAGCCAGACCGACGCGCACGATCTCGTCAGCGCGCTCGTGAAGCTTTATGAGGACAACGCGTCGACGCTCACGCCGGACCCCGTCTACACGGCCTTCTACTACTCGCATCCGCCCGCGTCGCAGCGGATCGACCGCCTGATGCAGCACGCATGAGCCGGCCGACCTCCCGCAAGCCGGCCCCGCGCGCGTCGGGCGCGCCGCGTGTCGAAGGCCGCGTGATCGCGGCGCACGGCCGCCACTACATCGTCGCGCCCGACGACGGCGGCCCGATGCTGCAGTGCTTCCCGCGCGGCAAGAAAAGCGAGATCGCGGTCGGCGACCGCGTCGTGTACGAGCAGGCGTCGGCTGACCAGGGCGTGATCGTCGAGATCGGCGAGCGGCGCAACCTGCTGTACCGCTCCGACCAGTTCAAGTCGAAGCTGTTCGCGGCCAACCTCGACCAGCTGCTGATCGTGCTCGCGACCGAGCCCTATTTCAGCGAGGACCTGCTCGGTCGCGCACTGATCGCGGCCGAAGCGAACGAACTGAAGCCGCTCGTCGTGCTGAACAAGATCGACGTCGAGGCCGCGCTGCCGGTCGCCCGCGAGCGCCTCGCGCCCTACCGCGCGCTCGGCTACGACGTGCTCGAGCTGTCGGTGAAGGGCGCGCCCGACGATGCGCGTGCGCAGCTGATGCCGCATCTGGCCGGCCATTCGACCATCCTGCTCGGCCAGTCCGGAATGGGCAAGTCGACGCTCGTGAACCTGCTCGTGCCCGATGCCGAGGCCGCGACCCGCGAAATCTCGGCCGCGCTCAACAGCGGCCGCCACACGACGACGTTCACGCGCCTCTACCCGCTCGACGGCGGCGGCGCGCTGATCGATTCGCCGGGTTTCCAGGAATTCGGCCTCTACCACCTGACGGAAGGCCGCCTCGAGCGCGCGTTCCCGGAATTCCGCCCGCTGCTCGCGGACTGCCGTTTCTATAATTGCCATCATCTGCACGAGCCGGGCTGCGCGATTCTCGAGGCCGTCGCCGACGGCCGAATTGCACCGTCGCGGCATGCGCTTTACGCGCAGCTCGTGCACGAGGCAAGCCAGATCGTCCGCTGACCGCGCGGCGGGCAGAAGACGGCCGGTGCCCCGCCCGGCCTTCACCGACAGGAGCCGCGATGCGTTTCAAGGCCCCCGATCTCGCCACCGCGCAGCATTGGGCGAACGTGCTGCAGGTGGCCGGCATCGGCTGCGAGTTGCACAACTGCTATGCGACCGGTGCGCTCGGCGGCCTGCCCGCCGACGCGTGCACGCCCGAGCTGTGGCTCGACGACGAGCGCGACGATGCGCTCGCGCGGCGGCTTCTCGATGCCGCGTCGCACGGCCCGTCGGCCGGCGCCGCGCCGTGGCGCTGCCGTCAGTGCGGCGAGGCGCTCGAGGCCCAGTTCACCGCCTGCTGGCAATGTGGCGCCATACGCGATCCGCTCGACGACTGAGCGAATGGGTCACACACAGCAAAAAGGCCGGCATGAAGCCGGCCTTTTCGTTTCGTCGCGCACTGCGCTGCCGCGTCACGATACCCAGACGGCCAGCGTCAGCATCAACAGCAGGATCATCCACAGGATCACGGCGCGCCACACCAGGCCGACTGCGGACTGCAGCGTGCGCGGCGTGCAATCGTCACCGACCGTCAACGGACCGCTGTCGCCGACCGCCAGTGCGTCGAGGCTCGATGGTTCCGCGAGCGGCCCCGCGAGACGCGCGCCGAGCGCGCCGCTGCCGGCCGCGAGCAGCACGCCGTCGTTCGGGTCGGGCCACTGACGCGTGTGATTGCGCCACGCGTAGATCGCGTCCTCGAAGTTGCCGACGATCGCGAAACCGAGCGCGGTCAGCCGCGACGGAATCCAGTCGATCACGAAGAACGCGCGCTGCGCGAACGTCGAGAACGCGGCCGTGCGATCGTCGCCCGGCGTCGACCAGCTGCGCGCGAGATATTCGGAGATGCGGTACAGCACGGCGCCGGCCGGACCGATCGGCAGCACGTACCAGAAGAACACGCCGAACACGTGACGATGCGACGCAACGACCGCATGAATCAGCGTATGACGGACGATTTCGCCGACCGGCATGTCGACCGTGTCGAGGCCCGTCCACTCGTGCAGGATTTCACGCGCGCGCGGCACGTCGTCGTTGTTGAGCGCGAGATGGATATCGGTGAAGTAGTGGCTGAACTGGCGAAAACCGAGCGTGAAATACACGACGGCGACGTTCCAGATGAACGCCAGCACGAAGCTCACCTTGTACAGCAGGAAGTAGATCAGCGCGACGATCAACACCCACGGCAGCACGACCGCGAGCCATGCGAGCACGCCATGCTTTTGCTTGCCGGCGTCGAGGCCATGCGCGACGGTTTCCGCGTGAAACTGGAACAGCGCGAACACCGGATTGCTCGGCGACAACGCGCGGACCTGTTCGATGATGAGAGCGAGGAGAACCGAAAAGAAAGTCATGCGTGCGCCGTCTTCGGAGTTATGTCATTTTTTGCATAACGATAGCACAGCGTAAGCGACGCATGGCTGACGATGCGATCGCCCGGCGGCCGGCCGCGCGCGCCGCACAGCGCGGGAAGTCAGCCGGCTGCCAAAAAGCGGTAGAGATTGCGCAACATGCCGGCAGTTGCGCCCCAGATGAAGTAATGCCCGGCTGATTCGCCACTGGGATAGGGCATCGCAAAAAAACGACGCTCGCCGCCTTCCCAGCGGAACACGCGCACCTGGTGGTTCGCGGGGCTCATCAGGAACGCGAGCGGCACCTCGAAAATCTCGGCGACTTCGAACGTGTCGGCCTGCACGGTGAACGGCGGATGCACGAGCGCCACGACGGGCGTCACGCAGAAACCGGTCCCCGTCAGGTAGTCGGGCAGCGCACCGAGAATCTCCACCGGCTCGGCGGCCAGTCCGATTTCTTCCTTCGCCTCGCGCAACGCGGTTGCCGTCGCATCGCGATCGAACGGCTCGCGACGGCCGCCGGGGAAGCTGATCTGCCCGGCATGGTCGTTCAGGTGATCGGCGCGCTGGGTCAGCAGCACGGTGAGGCCGCTCTCGCGAACGACGAGCGGGATGAGGACGGCGGCGCTGCGCGGGTCGACGCCCTCCTGCAGCCGCGCCTCGCCGGGCTCGACGCTCCATTCGAGCGTGCGCGCAAAACGCTCGCGCAGCCCGGGCGGCGTCATCAGGCGGGACTCGATGGACGGCAGGCCCGCGCCGGTGCCTTCAACCGGCAGCACTTCGGGATCAATGATGGGGCGGCGATTCAATGGGGCTCTCGTGTTCGTGACATAACGAGCATATTGTCGCGCCAGAATGAAAAAAGCACCCGGGTGGGTGCTTTTTCCTTACAGCTCTTACTCTTGGGAAGCTGCTGCGGCGCGATCCTTCGACACCAGCTTTTCCTTGATACGAGCCGACTTGCCCGAACGCTCGCGCAGGTAGTACAGCTTCGCACGACGCACATCACCGCGACGCTTCACGACGATGCTCGCCAGCAGCGGCGAGTACGTCTGGAACGTACGCTCGACGCCTTCGCCCGACGAGATCTTGCGGACGATGAAGTTCGAGTTCAGGCCGCGGTTGCGAATCGCGATCACGACGCCTTCGTAAGCCTGAACGCGCTTGCGGTTACCTTCAACCACGTTCACGTTCACGATCACCGTGTCGCCCGGGGCGAAATCGGGGATCGTCTTGCCGGCGAGCGCGCGCTCGATCTCTTCCTGCTCAAGTTTTGCGATCAGATTCATTACTGACTCCTTATGCCATCTTGTCGGCGTTTGCACCCGCCCGTTTCCAGGCCTGGCCCCGATAGAGGATGGATTCACATCAGGCACCGCACACACATGCACGGCACCGCCATTTCCCGTCCGCGACGCCGCCTCAGGAGGCGTTCTTCGCTTCGCGTGCGAGGTTCGCAAGCCACGCCTCGTCGGCACGACTCAGCAACTTCTCGCGGCGCGCCCGGACGATCAGGTCCGGCCGCTTCCGCAACGTATTCTTCAATGCTTCCTGCCGCCGCCACTTCTCGATCTCGGCATGATGCCCGCCGAGCAGCACGTCCGGCACGCGCATTCCCTCGTATTCCTCGGGGCGCGTGTAATGCGGGCAATCGAGCAGCCCGTCGGCGAAGCTGTCCTGCACGGCCGACTGCGCATCGTTCAGCACGCCGGGCAACAGGCGCACGACGGCATCCATCATCGCCATCGCCGGCAGTTCGCCACCGGACAGAACGAAATCGCCGAGGCTGATTTCCTCGTCGACACAACGGTCGAGCAGACGCTGATCGATCGCCTCGTAGCGACCGCACAGCACGATGACACCGGGCTCCTGCGCCATCCGCACCGCACGTTCGTGTGTGAACGGCGCACCTTGCGGCGACATCATCACCACCCGCGTGCTCGCGACGCCCTGCTCCGCCTGCGCGGCTTTCGCAGCACCGATCGCGGCCTCGAGCGGCCTGGCCAGCATCACCATGCCCGGACCGCCGCCGTACGGACGATCGTCGACCGTGCGGTAGTTGTCCGTCGTGAAATCACGCGGATTCCAGGTGCGCAGCCCGAAGCGCTCCTGCTTCACGGCCCGGCTGGTGATTCCCCAGTCGGTCAGCGCGCGGAACATTTCGGGAAAGAGCGTGACGACGTCGAACTGCACCGCGCTCTCCGTAACCTGGTTCATTAGTAATCGGCTTCCCAGTCGACGACGATGCGACGTGCCGCCTGATCCACCGTCTTGACGTAGACGCCGACGAACGGAATCAGCCGCTCGTCGGTGGTCGGCCGACCATCCTTGCCGACTGCCGGATACTCGACGCGCATGATCGAATGCACGCCGTTGTCGATCATCCCGCTCACCGTCCCGAGCGCCACCGATTGCTCGTTGACGACCTCGAGGCCGATCAGGTCGACCCAATAGAATTCGTCCGCGGCCAATGCCGGGAAATCTTCCCGGCGCACGAACACGCGAAAGCCGCGCAAAGCCAGTGCGGCATCGCGGTCGCTGACACCCGCGGTATGCGCGACGACCGTGTCGCCGTGCGTCTTCGACTGCAGGATGCGGGCGGACAACCGCTCCCCACCCCGTTCCAGCCACCAGCGGCGCGCCGTGAGCAGCGCATCGCCGCCGCGACCGGCGTCGGCATGCGTCGCCACCTTGACCCAGCCTTTCAGGCCGTAGGCGTCGACCACTGCCCCGACCTCGACAGCATCGTCGGGCCAGGCTTGCACCGCTTCGAGACTGCCCTGCTCGGCAGCCGTACCGGCGCTCGCGACAGTGTCGCGCTCGACCGGCTTGCGGACGAATGCGCCAAACGACGCTCGCCCGCGCCTTGCGTTACCGGAATCGTGACCGGACATCAATGCTCCTTGCAGCCGGCACGACCGGCACACCGCGCCATGTTAGGCAGCCGGTTGCGCCTTTTGCGCTTCCTTCACGAGACGCTGGACGGTCGGCGACAGTTGCGCGCCAACGCCTTGCCAGTACGTCAGGCGGTCCTGAGCGATACGCAGCGATTCGCCCTTCGTAGCGACCGGGTTGTAGAAGCCGACGCGCTCGATGAAGCGGCCGTCACGACGGTTGCGCGAATCGGTAGCAACGATGTTGTAGAACGGGCGCTTCTTCGAGCCGCCGCGAGCCAGACGGATGATAACCATATGAAATCCTTCGGGAAAACCGGGTTCGAAACTACTGAAACGTGCGATTATAGCCGGAAACCAAAGCCACAACAAACACTTACGCGCAAAAATTCCGCAGACGCCCTGTTCGCCAGGCATACAATCGTCGCGTCCACGACGCTTCCCGCCGCCATGCCGCTATTTCGCGTCACCCCGGCGCGCCGCGCGCAGCACCGCCTCGCAGGCTTGCTGACCGGCCTCGTCACCTCTTTCGCATCCGCCGCGGCTTGCGCCGCGCCACCGGTGGACGAACTCGTCGTGCCGCCCGGCTTCCATGTCGACGTGCTGACCAATGCCGTGCCGACCGCCCGCGAAATGGCGTGGTCGCCGCGCGGCATCCTGTATGTCGGCTCGCGGGAAGGCCGCGTGCATGCCTTCGTGATGCAAGAGGGCCGGATCACTGCCCGCCATGTGATCGCGTCGGGGCTCGACACGCCCGTCGGCGTCGCGTATCGCGATGGCGCCCTCTATATCTCCGCCGTGTCGCGCATCCTGCGCCTCGACCACATCGACGACCGGCTCGCCAGGCCACCCGCGCCGGCGGTCGTGACGGACGCGCTGCCGACCGATCATCATCACGGCTGGAAATTCATCGCGTTCGGCCCCGACGGCAAGCTCTACGTGCCGGTCGGCGCACCGTGCAACGTCTGCCTCGCCGATCGCAGCCGATACGCGATCATCGCACGCATGCACGCCGACGGCAGCAACCGCGAAGTATTTGCCCGCGGCGTGCGCAATACCGTCGGCTTCGCGTGGCACCCCGATTCGGGCGAGCTATGGTTCACCGACAACGGGCGCGACATGATGGGCGACGACGTGCCCGACGACAAGCTGAACCGTGCGCCGCGCGCGGGCCTCGATTTCGGCTTCCCGTACTGCCATGGCGGCGACACGCCCGACCCCGAATTCGGGAGCCCCGACGTGTGCCGGCGCTACGCGCCGCCCGCGCTGAAACTCGGCGCGCACGTCGCGGCGCTCGGCATGCGCTTCTATACGGGGCCGATGTTTCCGGCGTCGTATCGCAACAACATCTTCATTGCCGAGCACGGTTCGTGGAATCGCAGCACGAAGGTCGGCTACCGCGTGATGCGCGCTGTCGTGTCGGCCGACGGCAGTCATACGCGCCAGACGCCGTTCATCACGGGCTGGCTGCGCGCGGACGGCAGCGTGTGGGGACGCCCGGCCGACGTACTGCCGCTACCGGACGGCTCGCTGCTCGTCAGCGACGACTACGCGGGCGCCATCTACCGTGTCACCTATGCGGCACCTTGACGCAGCCGAGGGATGACCGGGCCCGACCGGGCATCGTAGAATGCGTGCCGGGCCCGAGCGCCCTGCGCCGGCCTGCCGGCCGCCCATGCCACCGATAATCCGCCGCCACCCATGTCCAGCAGCACCGCATCGCCCCGCCGCTTCCGCTCCAAGACGCTCACCGCCGCCCTCGCGTTCCTGTTCGGTTCGCTCGGCGCGCACCGCTTCTACCTGTACGGCTTGCGCGACGTGTACGGCTGGGCGCACCTGCTCGCGACGATCGTCGGGATCCCGGGTTTCCTGCTGCTCGCCGCGACCCAGCGCAGTGCCGGCCTCGGCTGGTGGCTCGCCGTGCCGGGTGCGATCTCGCTGCTGGCCGCGTTCCTCGCCGCGCTCGTCTACGGCCTGCGCCCCGACGAGAAATGGGACGCGCAATTCAATGCCGACACGGGCAAGCACAGCCGGTCAGGCTGGACGGTGATCTTCATCGTGATCTTCTCGCTGCTGATTGGCGCGTTCCTGCTGATGACCGCGCTCGCGCTGTCGTTCCAGACGTATTTCGAGTCGCAAGTCGAAGCGGCGAAGCAAATCTCGCAGTAAGCTGCCGACGCGGGTCGGTCAGAACAGGCTCAACTGCACGTCGTCGCGCGAGTTCGCGCCAGTTGCGCCCGCCAACGCGCGCTGCGCGGCCGCCCCGGCCGCCGGCGCACCGCGAAACTGCGACAGATCCAGAATGCCGTTCCTGCGCTCGTTCAACCCAAGCCGCTTCACGGCCTGACGGAAACGCTGCCGCAACAGGTCGGCCCAGATCCCCTCGCCCTTCATCCGTTTCGAGAAATCCGAGTCGTAGTCCTTCCCGCCGCGCATGTCGCGCACGCGATTCATCACGCGCTCCGCTCGATCGGGGAAATGCGCGGAGAGCCAGTTCTTGAACAGTGGCGCGACCTCCCACGGCAGCCGCAGGATGATGTAGCTCGCGTGCGTCGCGCCGGCTTCCGCACAGGCTTCCAGCACACGCTCCATGTCCGGCTCGGTGACGAACGGGATCATCGGTGCAATGCTCACACCCACCGGTACGCCCGCGTCGCGCAGTGCGCGGATCGTACGCAGCCGGCGCGCCGGAGTCGCCGCACGCGGCTCGAGCGTGCGCGCGAGATCGGCGTCGAGCGTCGTGATCGTGACTGCGGCCATCACCTGCCCGCGCTCGGCCATCGGGGCCAGCAGATCCAGATCGCGCTCGATCAGCGACGATTTCGTGATCGCGGCGAACGGCAGCCCGTGATCGTGCATCACCTGGATCACGCTGCGCGTGATGCGCAGATCGCGCTCGACCGGCTGGTATGCATCGGTGTTGACGCCGAGCGCGATCGGCTCCGGCACGTAGCGCTTGCGCGAAATCTCGCGCTCGAGCAGTTCGGCCGCGTTGACCTTCGCATAGATTCGGCTCTCGAAATCGAGCCCCGGCGACAGGCCGAGATAGCTATGGGTCGGCCGTGCGAAGCAGTAGATGCAGCCATGCTCGCAGCCGCGATACGGATTGAGCGACACGCTGAACGGAATGTCCGGCGACTGGTTGTGCGTCAGGATGCTCTTTGCGCGCTCCTCGAACACCTGGGTGCGCAGCGGAGCAGGCAGATCGGCGTCGCCCGATTCGTGCGTCCAGCCGTCGTCGACCGCTTCGCGCAGCGCCGTTTCGTACCGCCCCTGGAGATTGTCGACCGCACCACGCCCCTTGCGGGGCGCCGGCGGCGCTATCGGAAATTCGTTGTCGGACCGACCGTCCATGTGCTCACCCATTCGCCTGCACCCAATACTGTATATTTATACAGTATTGGGTGCAGCATGCCAAGGGCGAGATAGCGGAGCCGGCAGCGGGCCCCGGCCGCGCTCATTCGCCGACCGAAATCGTCAGCGTCTCCTTGATTTCCTCCATCACGACATAGCTCTTCGACTGCACCGCGCCGGGAAGTTGCAGCAGGATGTCGCCGAGCAGCTTGCGATAGTCGGCCATTTCGCCGATCCGCGCCTTGATCAGGTAGTCGAAGTCGCCGGACACGAGATGACATTCGAGCACCTCGTCGATCTTCATCACTTCGCGGCGGAACTGCTCGAACATGTTGCCGCCCTTGTGGCCGAGCGTGATCTCGACGAACACCAGCAGCGCGGCATCCAGCTGGTGAGGATCGACGCGTGCGTGGTAGCCGGTGATCACGCCGTCGCGCTCCATGCGCCGCACGCGCTCGATGCACGGCGTGACGGTCAGTCCGACCTGTTCCGCGAGGTCCTTCATCGCCATCCGGCCGTCGTCCTGGAGCAGTTTCAGGATGCGCCGGTCGAGCTTGTCGAGCGAGCGTACTGGCTGGCGTTGCGTTCTCATTTGTTTATGCTGAAAACCTGAAAAATACGATAACAAAACCTACACATTCGACAATACCATAGCGCAAAAAACTAGATCAGCTAGAGGTTACACGGAGACGCAGGTGCGCCCGGCCTCGACCTGATCCCTTCCATCTGGAGCAGCTATGCGAGTCGTCATTCTGGGCAGCGGTGTGGTGGGCGTGGCAAGCGCGTATTACCTCGCGCGCGCCGGTCATGAAGTCACGGTGATCGACCGGGAAGCCGGCCCGGCGCTCGAGACGAGCTTCGCAAACGCAGGTCAGATCTCGCCCGGCTATGCGGCGCCGTGGGCCGCGCCCGGCGTGCCGCTGAAGGCCGTCAAGTGGATGTTCGAGAAGCACGCGCCGCTCGCGATCCGCCTCGACGGCACGCGCTTCCAGCTCCAGTGGATGTGGCAGATGCTGCGCAACTGCACGGCCGAGCGCTATGCGGTCAACAAGGGCCGCATGGTCCGCCTTGCCGAATACAGCCGCGATTGCCTGCAGGCGCTGCGCGCCGACACGAGCATCGAGTACGAAGGGCGCACGGGCGGGACGCTGCAACTGTTCCGCACGCAACAGCAACTCGACGGCGCGGCGAAGGACATCGCGGTGCTGCAGGAAGCGAACGTGCCGTTCGAACTGCTGTCGCCGGCCGAACTGAAAAATGCCGAACCGGCGCTCGCCGCCGTGTCGCACAAGCTGACCGGCGGCCTGCGCCTGCCCGGCGACGAAACGGGCGACTGCCAGCTGTTCACGACGCGCCTCGCGGCGCTCGCGGAATCGCTCGGCGTGAAGTTCCGCTACAACACGCCGATCAACGCGCTCGCGATCGCGGGCGGCAAGATCGCCGGCGTGCAGTGCGGCAGCGAGACGGTGCGCGCGGATGCGTACGTCGTCGCGCTCGGCTCGTACTCGACCCGCTTCGTCTCGAACCTGATGAAGATTCCGGTCTATCCGCTGAAGGGCTATTCGATCACCGCGCCGATCGTCGACGAGGCGGCCGCCCCCGTGTCGACGGTGCTCGACGAAACCTACAAGATCGCGATCACGCGTTTCGACCAGCGCATCCGTGTCGGCGGCATGGCGGAGATCGTCGGTTTCGACAAGAACCTGCGCGCAGCGCGCCGCGAAACGCTGGAAATGTGCGTGAACGATCTGTTCCCGGGCGGCGGCGACACGTCGAAGGCAACCTTCTGGACGGGCCTGCGCCCGATGACGCCGGACGGCACGCCGATCGTCGGCCGCACGCCGGTCTCGAACCTGTTCCTGAACACCGGCCACGGCACGCTCGGCTGGACGATGTCGTGCGGATCGGGCCAATTGCTCGCCGACCTGATCTCGGGCAAGAAGCCGGCGATCCAGGCCGACGACCTGTCGGTGCATCGCTACCTGAAGGACGTGGCCGGCCAGACGCGCCCGGCATACGCATAAGTCGGGACGGCCCGCGGCGACGCAGGCCGGTCGGTATCAGTGGAGAAGGCGCCCGTCAGGGCGCCTTTTTCGTTTCAGCGCATGCGATACCGGCTCGGAAAGGGGCTTGCGTCAACGCGCACGCGCGTTGCCCCTTCGCTCCGGCGATCGATGCTTCGGTCCAATCTGCTCGCACAAAAACTGTTCCGTACGGCATGGTGCGATGGCGATGCGCTGCATCGAAGACAGATGCGTCCCCGCCCCTTCTGCCATTGCACAAAAAAAGGGGCGCTCATCGCGCCCCTTTCGTACGACTTGCTGCCGAAGCATCAAGTCACGCAGCGTCAGCCCAGCTCGTTCACAAGCTCCGGCACGAGCGCGAACAGATCGCCGACGAGGCCGTAGTCGGCCACGCTGAAGATCGGTGCTTCCGGATCCTTGTTGATCGCGACGATCACCTTCGAATCCTTCATGCCGGCCAGATGCTGGATCGCACCCGAGAT